>JBGSYN010000068.1:0-12878 GCA_041750975.1 Geminicoccaceae bacterium
GATCAGCTCGACGCCGATCCCTCGCTCGCCGCCAATGTGATGCTGGTCCGCTATGAGGATCTTTGTCGGAACGGTGAAACCACCCTGAAACAAATCCTCGATCACGCCCAACTCGAAATCGCCGACGAGCAAATCCGACAACTCGCCGACCGTCTCAGCGCACCGACCTACTACGCCCCCGACTTCTCCGAAGCCGAACGGCGTGCAATCAAGGATATCACCGGCGAGGTCGAGACCAGATTGGGATATCAGGTCTCCCAGTAGAGGCCGTGATTCCTGGGCATTCGACGTCGCGACTTGGTCGCGGTCAGAACGGTAAACCGATCGACCCTATCCTTCGAATAGGAGGCGACACAACCAGGGTCCTTCATTGACCGAGCCTCGATCAACACCGGCGAGCAACGATCTGACGATCTACGACAGCGCCGCTTCGCATTGGTGGGCGGGAGAGTCCCGTTGGGTGCGCACCTTGCATAACCTAGTTCCAGGCCGCCTGGATTATTTCGATCGATTGATCGATTGGCAAGGCAAGGATGTGCTCGATCTCGGCTGCGCCGGTGGCTTTATGGCCGAAGCTTTGGCCAGGCGAGGTGCCCGGGTCACCGGCATCGATCCGGCTAAGCAGGCGATTGCCGCAGCCAAGGCGCATGCGGAAGGATCCGGGCTCGACATCCGCTATGATGTCGGCGTCGCCGAGGCGCTGCCCTATGCCGCGGCCAGCTTCGATGCGGTGGTCTGCGTCGATGTGCTGGAGCATGTGTCCGACCTGAAACGGACGATTGGCGAGACCGCGCGTGTCCTGCGGCCTGGCGGTCAGGTGATGTTCGATACGATCAATCGCAATCCGCTGGCGCAACTCGTTGCTGTCGCGCTCGCCGAGCGCGTTTTACGGCTGCTGCCGAGAGGCACGCACGATCCCGAGCTTTTCATCAAGCCAACCGAGATCCGCCTCCTTCTCGAGCATCATGGCTTCGAGTTGGGCCCCTTTACCGGCCTCGGGCCACGCGGCCTCGATCGGCGCGGCGACCTCGTTTTTGGTCGTCTGCCAACAACCGCCATTTTGTATATGGGGACAGCCCGAAAACCACTTGCCGCCTGATAAATGCCTTGACCTCGGCTGGCTCCCGCCACTCGGTTCCCGCAGGTCGTCGGTATCAATAAGCTCGATAGTTACGGCGTTCGACACTATTGTCCGGGCGGCATAATCATGACATCTCGGCGGCTTCAATGAATGAGCGTCAAATCGCGTAGCATGGAGATTTTCGCCAGTCCGGGTCTCGCCGAGGAAATCCTCGCGTCCGGCCGGATCGTCGATGGTGTCGCTAATCCCAACGCCACCCTGCTCTATTGGCTCCATGATCGATACGGCAAGGCGCATCGGAGTCTTGCCGGCGAGGAGCCGACCCTGCTCGCGGTCCGACCGGATCGGCACCTCGGTTGCCGCAGCACCGAGCCAAACCTCGAGCGACTGCGTTCGTATCTCGACGTGTCGATCTAGGGCCGCGTCTTGTCAGGGTCCGCCTCAGATCCATCGCTGCCGCACCAGGTCGACATCATCAACCCGGACGGTTCGAGCGAGTTGATCCTCGTCTGCGAGCATGCCTCGAACTTCATACCCTCGACCTTCGGCAATCTCGGCTTGGATGAGGCCGCATTAACGAGCCATATCGCCTGGGATATCGGGGCGCTCGCGGTTGCCCGGGACCTTTCTGCACGGCTCGACGCACCGCTGATCGCTGCCTCGATTTCCCGGCTGATCTATGACTGCAACCGGCCGCCCGAAGCCCCGACCGCCATTCCCGAATGCAGCGAGGTCTATCCGATCCCCGGCAATCGCGGCTTGACCGGGGCGCAAAAACAGTCCCGTATCGAGCAGGTTTATGTCCCTTTTCACGATGTACTGTGCCGAACGATCGATGAGCGCTTCAGGGCCGGACGCCCGACCATTCTGGTGACGATCCATTCCTTCACCCCCGTCTTCCATGGCCGGAGGCGTTTGGTCGAAGTCGGTTTCCTGCATGATCGGGATAGTCGGCTGGCCGACGCTCTGCTCTGGTCGTGCGCCGAGGAAGAAGACTTCGTCGTCCGGCGCAACGAGCCCTATGGCCCCGCGGACGGCGTGACCCACACGCTCAAGGAGCATGCCCTGCAGCCCGGGTTGCTGAACGTCATGATCGAGTTGCGCAACGATCTCATCGCCGATGCTGCGGGGCAACAAAAACTGACCGCCTGGCTCGCCGCACATCTCTGCACCGCCGTCGCGTCGCTCACGCCAAGAAGCTGACATGCCGCAAGCCATTAAGACCTTTGTCCGGACCGTCGACCGGATCAATCGCATCGTCGGGCGCATCACCATGCTCATCATTTTCGTGATGATGGGAATCCTCTTCTATTCCGCTGTTTCCAAGAGCTTTTTCCTGCCATCGATCTGGACCCTGGAAATGGCGCAGTTCGCCATGGTCGCCTATTATCTGATGGGCGGCGGCTACTCGATGCAGCTTGGCGAGCACGTGCGCATGGATCTGTTCTACGGCCGCCTCTCCCCGGAAAAGAAGGCTTGGCTCGATGCGTTCACGATCGTCTTCCTGATCTTTTTCCTGGTGTTCTTGCTCTACGGCGGCATCTCCAGCACCTCCTACTCACTCCACTATGGCGAGCGCAGCTATTCCGCCTGGCGCCCCTATCTTTGGCCGATCAAGATCATCTCCTGCATCGGCATCGGCTTGATGTTGCTGCAGGCCGTGGCCGAGTTCTTCAAGGATATCGCCACGATCAGAGGGGCCACGCTCTGATGAGCTATGAGATGATCGCCCTTTTGATGTTCGCATCGATGATGCTGATGCTGATGACCGGCCAGCGGGTCTTTGCGGCGGTCGGGTTTGTGGCGGTGGCCGCCGCCTTGCTGCTGTGGGGCGATGGCGGGTCCGAGATCGCCTTCTCGGCCGCGATGAAGCTGATGAAATGGTATCCGCTGCTGACCCTGCCGCTCTTCATCTACATCGGCTACATGCTCTCGGCCTCGGGCATCGCCAACGATCTCTATAAGATGTTCCATGTCTGGTTCGGCTCGCTCAATGGCGGCCTCGCGATCGGCACGATCCTCTTAATGGTCGTGATCTCGGCGATGAATGGCCTGAGCGTCGCCGGAATGGCGATCGGCACCATGATCGCCCTGCCCGAACTCTTGAAGCGCGGCTACGACAAGATCATGGTCACAGGCGTCATCCAGGCCGGAAGCTCGCTCGGCATTCTAGTGCCGCCCAGTGTCGTGCTGGTGCTCTACGGCATGATCGCCCGCCAGCCCGTCGGCCAGCTCTGGCTTGCCGGTGTTTTTCCGGGCCTGATGATGGCTGGCCTGTTCATGCTCTATGTCGCCATCCGCTGCAGGCTGCAGCCCCGTCTCGGCCCACCGCTTGCGGCCGACGAGCGCGACATGCCGATGCTCGACAAGCTCAAGCTCCTTTCGGCCGGAATCGTCCCACTGCTGATCTTCGTCGCCATGACCGGATTGTTCCTGCTCGGCTACACCAGCCTCGTCGAGAGTGCGGCCGTCGGTGCCGTGGCGGCAACACTCGCAGCCCTCGTCAAGGGCCGCATGACCTATGCCGTGATGGAGGAAACGCTTAGGAAAACGCTCGGCATGAGCTGCATGTTCATGTGGATCATTCTGGCCGCCCTCTGCTTCGGTGCGGTATTCGACGGCCTCGGCGCGGTGCGGGCGATCGAGGGGTTCTTCATCGGCCAGCTCGAGCTTGGGCCCTGGGAAGTGCTGATCTTGATGCAGCTTTCCTTCATCTTGATGGGCACCTTTCTCGACGACACCGCCATGCTGGTGATCGTCGCCCCGCTCTACGTGCCGCTGGTGCAGATCCTGGGCTTCGATCTCGTCTGGTATGGCGTGCTCTATACGATCACCTGCCAGATCGCCTATATGACGCCGCCCTTCGGCTATAATCTATTTTTGATGCGGGCCATGGCGCCACCCGATATCACACTCATCGATATCTATCGATCCATCATCCCCTTCGTCATGGTGATGATGGTGGCCCTGGCGCTGGTCATGGCCTTCCCACAGATCGCCCTGTGGCTGCCGCAACAACATTACGGTCAGTGACGACCGGCAAGCGACGCTCTATGCGTTATCGAACCAACCAAGAGGATGAAAGAGACCAATGACAAAAAGACGCGACATTCTGAAGACCACCGGCATTGCTGCAGGGGCCGCAGGCGCCGCAACGCTCGCCGCACCCAGCATCGTCCGCGCCCAATCGCCGATCCGTTGGCGGCTGCAGACTTATGCCGGCCCTGCCTTGGCCGAGCACGTGATCAAGCCCTCCATCGACGCTTTCAACAAGGTTGCCAATGGCCAAATGGAGATCGAGCTTTATTATGCCGATCAGCTGGTGCCGACCGGCGAGCTGTTCCGGGCGATGCAGCGCGGCACGATCGACGCCGTGCAAAGCGATGACGATTCGATCGCGGCCCCGGTCGATATCTCCGTCTTCGGCGGCTACTTTCCCTTCGCCACCCGTTATAGCCTGGACGTACCGGTCCTGTTCAACCAATGGGGCCTGCGGGAGATCTGGGAAGAGGCCTATGGCGAGATCGAAGGCGTCACCTGGCTCGGCGCCGGCGCCTGGGACCCTTGCCATTTCGCCACCAAGGATCCCATTCGCAGTCTCGCCGACCTGCAAGGCAAGCGCGTCTTCACCTTCCCGACAGCTGGCCGGTTCCTGACCCGCTTCGGCGTCGTGCCGGTAACCCTGCCCTGGGAAGATATCGAAGTCGCCGTCCAAACCGGCGAGCTTGACGGCATTGCCTGGTCCGGCATCACCGAAGACTACACGGTGGGCTGGGCAGATGTGACCAGCTACTTCCTCACCAATAATATTTCAGGCGCCTGGGCCGGTTCCTATTTTGCTAATTCCGAACGCTGGAGCGAACTGCCGGAGCATCTGAAGGAACTGTTCAAACTCTGCATGGATAGCTCCCATTACTACCGGCAATACTGGTACTGGGGCGGCGAAGCCGATCTTCGCGTCAACGGCACGAAGATGCAGTTGACGACGATTCCGGACGCCGAATGGGCCACGGTCGAGGCCGAGGCACGCGTCTTCTGGGACGAGATCGCCGCCGAAAGCGAGCGCAATGCACGGGTCATCGAGATCCTGCGCAAATACAATGAGACCATGGAAAAGGCAGGAAGGCCCTACCGCTACACCTGATCTTCCTCGTTTTTCCCTGCGCAACTTACAGACTATTCGGGTTGCGCAGGAAAATAACCGCTGGTCTTTCTAACTTGGCCAAGACTTGGAGGCAGTAGATCCGCTATCATCGTGCTCTGAAAGATAGATTTGATATGCGGCATCGCCAAATTTGAGAACAATACCCGCTGTCTTCAGATGCGGTGCAATGGACTGCAGCGGGGCGAAAAAATTTGAGGCGAATTCGAGCCCTTCGACGACCGCTGTAGCGGTGGTCAGGCTGGGTTTGATGACCCCTTTCCTGTCGGGGTTCGACCATGCATCGAATGTTCGAGCTGACGCGATAACGAATTCGAACCCATCCAATGGAGCCCCAAGTTCACCGAATTGGTCCTTCAGGAGCGCGGTTCCGGACGTAGCGATGGCGATCAACGCATCTCCGTTTTTCTTCTTATTTTCCTGCTGATGGTGGTGTAGGTCGACCAGCTTCGCTGTGTGCAGTTTGCCATCATCCGGCAGGTTCCAGACCGACGATTGAACCGCTGGCCGGAGGATATGATCAAGATCCGAAGTCCACGCGACGTCTTGCTTGGTATCTGCCGCCAGAGCTTTCATCGTGGATTCGACCCTCGGGTGAAGCATGGAAGAAGTAAGCTGTATGTTCATGTCGCGATCCTCTTATTTACTACCGGCAACGCACAATATTTTGTGTTTCGATCGTACAGACCAAATAATGAACGCAATAACGCATAATATTAGCATCCTCAATATTCTCAGCTCGCAAGTGCGTACCTCAGGCTGCAGGCGCCGGCTGCCGTTCAAGTTTGTCCGGGTGGTGCTCGAAGGCCGCCGCCATCAATTCCTGGGTGTAGGCGGTTTGCGGGTGGTCGAAGATGGCGTCGGTCGGTCCCTGCTCGACGATCACGCCGTTCTTCATCACCAGCACCGTGTCGGCCATGGCGCGGACGACGGCGAGATCATGGCTGATGAAAAGATAGGTCAGACCGAATTCCTTTTGCAGATCGCGCAGGAGATCGACGACCTGCTTTTGCACGGAGCGGTCGAGCGCCGAGGTCGGCTCGTCCAAAAGCATGAAATCGGGGCGGAGAATGAGCGCCCGGGCAATGGCGATGCGTTGGCGCTGACCGCCGGAGAACTCATGGGGAAAGCGGCGCGCCATCGCCGGCTCGAGTTGCACCGCCTCGAGCGCTTCGCGGACTCGGTGCTGGCGCTCGCGGGAGGTCAGGTTCGGCTGGTGAACCTTGAGGCCTTCGCCGATGATCTGGCCCACGGTCAGGCGTGGCGAGAGCGAGCCATAGGGATCCTGGAACACGACCTGAAGCCTTCGGCGCATGGGCCGCATGGTCCGTCGGTCATGTCCGCTGATGGTTTCGCCATCGAAGGTGATGGCCCCCTGGCTATGAATGAGGCGAAGCAGGGCCCGGCCCAGCGTCGATTTGCCGGAACCAGATTCGCCGACAACGCCAAGGGTCTGGCCCCGCTTGATGACGATGTCGATATCGTCGACCGCAATCAGTTCGCGGCGTTCCTTGCCGAACCAACCGCCACCAAGATCGAACCTGACGGTGATGTTACGGCCTTCGAGCAGGACGGGGGCGGATTGCGGCACGGTCATCTTGCGCCCGGCGGGCTCTGCCTCGATCAGCATTCGGGTATAATCGCGCTTGGGCGCCCTGAAGATTTCATCGGTCTTGCCGGTTTCGACGACCTTGCCCCGGTGCATGACATAGACGCGTTCCGCAATGCGGCGGACGATATTGAGATCGTGGGTGATGAAGACGATGCCCATGTCGAAGCGGCGCTGCAGGTCGGCCATGAGTTCCAGGATCTGTGCCTGAACGGTGACGTCGAGTGCCGTCGTCGGCTCGTCCGCGATAAGGATCTCGGGCTCGTTGGCGAGCGCCATGGCGATCATCACACGCTGCCGCTGGCCGCCCGAAAGCTCATGGGGATAGGCGTCGATCCGTTCATCGGCACGTGGAATGCCGACCAGGTTCAAAAGCTCGAGCACTCGCGGGCGCGCCTGGCGCCGGCTTAGCCCGCCATGGACCACGAGCGGTTCCGAGATTTGCCGGCCGACCCGATAGAGCGGATCGAGCGAGGTCATCGGCTCCTGAAAGATCATCGTGATGCGCTTGCCGCGGATCCGGTTGAGCGCCCTAGGGCGCAGGCTCAAGAGTTCCTGGCCCTTGAAATCGACCTTGCCGGCGGCGCGGCCGTTGCTCGCGAGCAATCCCATCGTGGCCAGCACCACCTGGCTCTTGCCAGAGCCCGATTCGCCGACGATGGCGACAGTCTCTTTGGATTCAAGATCGAGATCGACGCCGCGGACGGCTTGGACCGTGCCGTCGGGTGTGTCGAAATCGACCTTGAGATCGCGGATCTTGAGCACCTGGTCGGACATGTCGATCGGCCTTACCGGTCTTTGGGATCGAGTGCGTCGCGCAAGCCGTCGCCGAGGAAGTTCAGCGCGAAGAGCGTGGTGGCGAGAAAGATCGAGGGATAGATCAGGAGACCGGGCGAGCCTTGGATATTATTGGCTCCTTCCGAGATGAGCACGCCCCAACTCGTCATCGGCTCCTGCACGCCGAGCCCGAGAAAGCTCAGGAAACTCTCGAGCAGGATGATTGCGGGCACCGTGAGCGTCGCATAAATGACTACGGGGCCAAGGGTGTTGGGCACGACGTGGTTCCAGAGGATGCCCCGCTCCGATACGCCCAGGGCCTGGGCCGCCTGGACATATTCATGGCGCTTGATCGAAAGCGTCTGGCCGCGGACGATGCGGGCCATGTCCAGCCACTGCACGGCCCCGACGGCAATGAACATCAAGACGAGATTGCGGCCGAAAAAAACCACCAGCATGATCACGAAGAACATGAAGGGCAGCGAGTAGAGGATGTCGACGATGCGCATCATCAAGGCGTCGGTTCTGCCACCGAAATAGCCCGAAACAGCACCATAGGTGACGCCGATAAAGAGGGACACGAACGTCGCCAGGAGACCGATCATCAAGGAGATGCGGCCGCCGATCAGCGTCCGTGTGAGGAGGTCGCGGCCATTGGTGTCGGTGCCAAACAGAAAGTATTCCTGAACGACGTCGGCTTCAAGGTTGGCGCTCAGCTCATCGCCGCTGATATCCGTGACGCTGGCGTTGCTGAACGTATCGGAGCGGTCGACATAGCGGCCGGAGCGAGGATCGATCGGCCGGCTCGAAGTGAGCGCTGCCGTGACCTTGCCATCTTCAACCGCGATATCGCCGACCTCGATGCGGGCACGCCGCAGGGTTTCCTCGAGTACCGGGGCGACGTTTTCAGCCTTGGGATAGGGACTGAGGCTCGCCGGAACCTTGGTATAATCTCGGTAGACTGTCTCGAAACCATGCGGCAACAGCCAGGGGCCGACCAGACAAGCGATCCCCATCAGCATCAGAAAGATGAGGCTCGCCATGGCCGCACGATTGGCCTGCAGGCGCTGCCATGCCGACTGCCAGAGTGAGCGGCCGCGCTCATCTGGAGCGTTTGCCTTCAGGTTTTCTGCGATCGTGGCGATGGCTCAGTCCCCTACCTAGTCATAGCGAACACGGGGGTCGAGTACGGCATAGAGCAAGTCGACGATGAGGTTGAAGATGACGATGAAGACCGAGATCATGATCACCGTGCCCATCACCAAAGTATAATCGCGGTTGAGCGCTCCCTGGACAAAGTAACGGCCGACACCGGGCACGCCGAAAATCGTCTCGATGACGACCGAACCGGTCAGCAAGGCCGCCGCCGCCGGGCCTAGATAGGAAACGACCGGCAGCAATGCGCCGCGGAGTGCGTGGGTGCCGACGACCATCCGTGTGGGCAGGCCATAGGCACGGGCGGTGCGGATGTGGTTGGCGCGGAGCATCTCCACCATGGAGCCGCGAGTCAGGCGGGCAATGATCGCGGTTTGCGGCAAGGCCAGGGTGACGACAGGCAGGATCATGTTCTGCCAGGCGCCACCGGCCCAGCCACCCGCCGGCAGCAGACCCAGGGCGATCGCGAAGATCAAGGTCAAGAGCGGCGCCATGACGAAGTTCGGCACGGTGATGCCGATCATCGCCGTGCTCATCACCGCCGTATCGAGCCCCTTGTTCTGATTGACGGCAGCGATGACGCCGAGCGTCGTCCCGACAATAAGCGCCAGAAGCAAGGCTAGGCCGCCCAGCTGGATCGACACCGGCAGCCCGTTGCCGAGCAGCTCGGCGACGCTGAAATCACGATAGACGAAACTCGGGCCGAAATCGCCCCGTGCGACATTGCCGAGATAGTAGAGATATTGTCGCCATAGGGGCTCGTCGAGATGATAAACCTTTTGCAAATTCTCCATCACCTGCGCCTGCAGCGGCCGCTCGAGGTCGAAGGGGCCGCCGGGTGCGACGCGGATCAGGAAGAACGCGACGGTGACGATAATGAAGATCGTCGGGATCGCGCTCAGCAGGCGACGGAGCGTGTAGTTGAGCACGGAATTTCGCCTGCCGCCGCCGGAGGATCATGCTCTCACGGCGGCGGCAAAGCCTTATTCTTCGATGCTCATCCAGCGTGTGGCGTGGACATTGCGAAGATTGTCCTCCCAGCCTTGCAGCTTGGGGCTGACGAGATTGATCGAGCTATAGTAGAGCAGCGGAATATAAGGCAGATCGCGCATGAAGATCTCTTCTGCCTGATGTAGTATTGTGGCCCGCTCCTCGAGATCGGTCGTCTTGGCCGCCTGATCCATTAACGCGTCATATTCCGGGTTGTCGTAGTTCGCATAATTGAACCCGTCATTGTCGCTCTCGACCAGGAACAAAAAGTTCTGCGGATCGCTGTAGTCGCCGATCCAGCCCGCCCGGGCCACGTCATAGTCGCCCTTGTCACGCAGATGCGCATAGTGGGTCGCGGTATCCGTATTCAGGAGCGTCGTGTTGACGCCGAGCGGCTCCCACATGTCGGCGATCGCCGTCGCTGTGTTCTTGTGATTCTCGCTCGTATTGTAGCGGATCTCGACGCCGAGCGGATTATCGGGACCGTAACCGGCACCCTCGAGGAGAGCGATGGCCTCGTCCTCACGATCGAGCATCGGCGTGTCCATGTAATCGGCATAGGCCGGCTCGCCATAATTGCTGATGCCGGGCGGCACAAGACTATAGCCGGGGAGCATGGCACCACCCCAGATTTCGTCCGCCAGATATTCCCGATCGATAACCATCGACAAGGCCCGCCGAACATCCGGGTTATCGAACGGCTCCTTGTCGGTCTTGATGGTATAGTAGTAGTTGCCGAGATAAGGTGCGATGCGGAGCTGATCGCCAAGATTTTCCTTCATCCAGGCCATCTGCTCGGTCGGCGCATCATTATTGGAATGCAGTTCGCCTGCCTGGAACCGGCGAAGAGCCGCCGAGCGATCCTCTGTCGGGTAGAAGTAGACGGTGTCGATCGCAACGTTTTCGGCGTCGTGGAATTCCGGGTTCTTCGACAGCTTGATATGGCCGTTGATGACCCACTCATCGAAGGTGTACGCGCCGTTGGAGACCATGTTCTCCGGCCGGACGAACTCCGCGCCATATTCCTCGACCGAAGGCGGATGGACCGGCAGTCCCGTCTGATGGGTCAAAAGGTCGATGAAATAGGGTGTGGAATTCTCGAGCGTGATCTCGAGCGTTTGCGGATCAGGTGCCGCAACCCCTAGTTCCGCGGGGTCGACCTCGCCAGTATTCACCGCCTCCGCATTCTTGATGGGATAGAGGATATTGGCGTATTTCGCGCCGGTCTCCGGATCCATGATCCGTCGGAACGAATAAACGAAATCGTCCGTGGTGACCTGGTCCCCGTTCGACCATGTTGCATCCGGGCGAAGCTGAAAAGTGTAAACCAGCCCATCATCGCTGATCTGCCAGCTTTCGGCAACGCCCGGAAAGACCTCGCCCTTGGAGTCATCGACGACAAGACCTTCATAGAGGTCACGCAGCAAATTCGCCTCGTAAACGGTAGAGGTGCGGTGCTGATCGAGCGTTTCCGGCTCGGCATTGTTGCCGCGGTGATAGACCGTTTCAGCGAGCACCCAATTTGCCGTGCCGGCGAGCAGCAGGCCGGCGAGGGCCGTGACCCTCATTACGGATTTGATCGTCATGCCTCGTCTCCTTGTCGGTTGCGACTTTAGCTTTCGATATACTCACTAGTTTTACCGAACTTGGTCGATTGGCAAGCGAATTTCGTGCCGCAGCAGGATTGTGAAGGACGTCAAAGGCATCGACGAGACGACGGCGCGCAGATAATGCCCACGCACCGCCGAAATTGCAGGCTACATACCCTGTTCGATCACGCCGCATACGATGCGGTCGCCGGCATCGCCGGCTGGCTGGCTTTCATAATCATCCGCCCCCAGATGCAAGACGAGGGCCGAGCCGTCATCGTCGAAAAGCGTGGCGTCTTCGTCCTCGGCGAGGCTGATGCGGTCGTTGATGTATTCGATCGCAAGCACGCCATCTGCCTGAACGTACACGTTCGGATAATCCCCGGCGTGCGGGCCGGCTTCGACCAGGACGCCATGTTCGTTGCCATCAGGGGCGTAATGGCCGCCGGCGGATTCGAAGTTGGTGGCGGGATCGCAATCGCCGGTCTCATGGATGTGGAAGGCATGAACACCCTCGGGCAGATCTTGGGCCGTAGCGGTAAGGTGAACGCCATGGGGTGTCGCCAGAAAACCGACCGTGCCGATCTCCTTGCCGTTCGTGTTCAAGAGCGTTGCGTGGGCTTGTCGCTGGTCTTGTTGTTGCGCCGAAGCCGGGTTGGCCACGCCCAGGATCGCCGCGGTGAGCGTTGAGGCCAGCATTACATGATAATTCATAAGATCGCTCCATGGTTCGTGGATCAAGGCAACGCCACGGTCGTGGTCTCGTTGCAGCCCTATGGAGAGTTCTTTCGACGCACTTCGGTATCCCATGCACATTGGAGAGCAAGAATCGGGTGGTCTCGACAGTTCAACTGTTGCCATACCATGGCGGGTTTCAAAGCGGAGCAAGCTGCCATGTCGTTCCAGATCCACGCTCTTGCGGCACAGCAATTCCAGCACCTTTTCCCGCTCTCCGACGAAGGCTTGGCTGAGCACAATGCGCGCCGGATCCTGGTCCAATCGAAACCGGGTTATCCGTGCCGCGTCAGCCTCCAAGATGCCGAGATCCGCGAGTAGGTTATTCTGCTCAATTATGAACATCAGACCGGAGCCACGCCCTACCGGGCAAGCCATGCGATCTATGTTCGCTGCGGCGTCCAGCAAGCGCGTCCAGTCGCCGGCGCAATCCCCGAAAGTCTCAGGCACCGCCTTATCTCGGTCCGCGCCTTCGATGCCTCGCACATGATGACCAACGCGGATGTCGTCGAGGGAACCACACTCGAACAGTCAATCGTTGCGATGTTCGAGAATGACGAGGTCGACTACATTCACCTGCACAACGCCAAGCCCGGTTGTTACGCGGCCTACGTGACGCGAGCCTGACACCCGAAGTGGCAGTGCCAAAAGGTTGCGGGTCGCACAATGGATCGCGCGGCCGCACACCGAGGCGATCATCGTCGGCCTTTCCGTCTCAGCGCCTTACTGATCGACCACCGAGCCGTCGAGGTGGGCGCGCATGGCGATGTCGCGGTGGCG
>JBGSYN010000069.1:0-40082 GCA_041750975.1 Geminicoccaceae bacterium
CCGTGACGGCGATCCGGGCCCGTGACGAAGGCGGCCCGTCGCTCGCCTGTCAGGTGCTCATTTATCCCGTGACCGACGCCGACACCGACAAGCCCTCCTATCTGGCCAATGCCCAGGGCTACATGCTGCAACGCGGCTCGATGCAGGCATTTTACCGTTATTATCTGAACGATCCTGAGGAGGCCAACGACCCCCGGGTTTCGCCGCTCCGCACACGGGATCTTTCCAGGCTGCCGCCGGCTCTCGTAGTCACCGCGGAATATGATCCACTATTCGACGATGGTCGCATCTACGCCGGGAGGCTTTTGAACGCCGGCGTTGCCGCCACCTACAGCGAGTATCCAGGCATGATCCACGGCTTCCTCTTCATGCAAGGCGTGCTGGACGGGAGCAAGCGCCTGCATGACGAGATCGGCTCCTGGGTGCGCGATATCATGAACTAACCGAGGGTTACAGGGATGGCGGCCATCCCTGCTTCTTTTTACTTCCCGACAATTACCTGTGCCTCTTCTATCAATAACTCGACCAGCTCGGCTGCCGGCAATTCGCGATTGAGGGCCGCCGCCTGGCCGTAGAGCATGAACTGGTAGTCCTCGTTGCCCTCATTGGTGCTCCAGGTTCGGAGCGGATTGCTGAAGCCGTACATCAGCGGGAATTCGGGCAGCGCTTGGGAATGCGGTTCCATGGCCTCGATATAGGGATTAGTTTTGGCGCGGGCCCAGCGGCCGGAGAAGGCTCGGGTCAGGCGGGTCTCGTCGTCGTTCGCATGGCCAAGGGCCGACCGGTGCATCTCGCTGACGCTCGATTCCGGGCAGGACAGAAAAGCGGTGCCGATCTGGACTCCGCTGGCGCCCAGAGCAAACGCTGCGGCGATGCCCCTGCCATCGGCGATGCCGCCAGCGGCGATGACGGGCACCTTGACGGCATCGACGATTTGCGGAACGAGCGCCATCGTGCCGACCCCCACCGGGTCGGCAGGCATAGCGAAATCCCCATGATGGCCACCTGCCTCATAGCCTTGGGCAATGATCGCATCGACCCCTGCCGCATCGAGGGTTTGCGCATCGTTCACCGTGCAGGCCGAGCAGAGAATTCGGGCGCCCGTATCCTTCAGTGCGTCAAGCGTCTCCGGGGCGGGTAGACCGAAGTGAAAACTGACGACGGCGGGCCGCAGTTTCAGGAGCAAGGCAAGCCTCGCCTCGTCGAAAGGCTCGAAGGGTGCCAGGCTCGTCTGCGGGACGTCGCCGAGGTCATGCAGATCGTAGTAAGGCTGCAGTAGCGAGCGCGTTGCCGTGACTGTTTCCGGCGCGAGGTCCGGTGTCTGGTGGGCGAAGAAGTTCAGATTGAAGGCGCGATTGGTGGCGTTGCGGAGCTGTTCGGTACTGGCCTCGAGGTCGTCCAGGGACATCGAGGCGCAACCCAGGGAACCCAGGCCGCCTCCGTTGCTGACGGCTGCAGCCAGCGCCGGCGTCGACGCTCCCGCCATCGGCGCCTGAATGATTGGATGCTCGATCCCGAGCAAGTCAAGCAAATCGCGCCTCGGCCACATGGTTCGCTCCCTAAATTCGAAGACCAGACGGTACGCTACCAAATGGCCGAGACTAGCGCATCTCGGTAAATTTCTTGCGGACCACAAGATAGATCACGGCTGCGATCATCGATGCCACGATGCCCCGGCCGCTCAGCAAGTACTCACCAAAATCATTTGAAAATTCAGTGAAGGCCAGGGTCAGTACTGTTCCCAATGCGCCAAGAAGCAGCAACAGGACTGCAAGCTTGATTGAACTCAGAAACATGGTGCCGGCATAGGCCAGCATGACCTTTTCTTTCCAATGATCGGATATGGCGCCGGTAACAAGGACATGCATCGTCTTGAGACCCGTCTTGCGGACTGTGGCGAGAATGGCAGGGAAGGGAAGGCGAATGGCAAGTTCGATCAGCGCGATCGCGAGGACCGTGACCAGGACACTATTCATCAGCAACGATGGCGTCAGGAAGTTCCGCGGTCGCGCGAGAGCGAGGTGTCGGCCGGCTTGGGTTTGCGTTTTCGAAACAGACGCTTCAGCGGGTACCAAAGAATGGCAATCAGCGCCATGAAGATGGAGGCGAATACCCCCAAGACGACGGCGATCGTGCCCGCCCCGGCGCCCGGGACGATATAGGCGCCGGCGAGCTTGGGCGCCAGGAGACAGAAAAGGGCGACACTAAGGCTCAGGGCGCGCATGACGTTCCGTTAAGGTCGAGAGCGTCCGGCGGCATCCACGAAAGCTCGGAAAGCGCGTAATTCGTCGTTTCGCTTCCTGGTTTGGTATTGACGAACTCAAGTATGACCCGACCGCTCGGATCGACTTCGAAGGCCCGGCCCTGCTGTGTACTCGTTATCAGGATGTGCCCTTCCGGCGTTACTTGGTGTTTGCCGCGAATACGCGTGTAGAAATCTCCGTCACTATAAAGCGTCCTGGTTCGATAGGACAGGGGATCGATGGCGATGATCCGGCTGTAATCTCGGCTCATCCGGTTGTCGAAGACAGTGATCTCGCCATTGAGCTGCCAGTCCGGGTCATGTTGTCGCTGAGTGGCGCCGGCGCGCCACCATCTGATGTGGAGGGTTTCGGGGTCCAGCACGAAAATCAGGTTCAGCGACCGCATGCTGACGAGGAGATCGCCCGGCTCCATGCCCTCGAATTGATCGGCGAACGCCGCCGAAAGGGGCTCGACATCGTTCGGATGCATGGCTTCTTCCAGCCATCGGCCCTCGGTGTTGCGGCTGTTGCCACCGATATCGTTGTCATGGAGCTTGCGGATTTCGAGGATATCGATCGACGGGTTGCGAGCGACGACATCCTCCATCGAGATAATGCGAAGGATCTTACCGTCGACGGCCGCTACCTGAACCAGATCGAAGTCGCGCAAGGTCCAGACGGTTTCCTGCCGATCATCCAATGTCACGGCGTGATGGTATTTGCCCGGTATGGCCCACAGGCGTTCGCCGCAGGGGCCGATTCGCTGCAGTGATGAGCCGCCGTCAAAGGCGAAAATCAAAGAAAAATCGTCGAGCACGGCAACGCCATGGGGAAACCTCTTATGGTTGGGATTCGGCACTTCACCGTCGATTTCGGGCTCATCGAGAATCGAGACGTGCACCAATTCATGCTCGGGTGAATACAGCAGGGCTGCGTTTTCGATCCCGTCGTCGATGGCGAAGGCACCGACAAGGATCCGCCATCCACCAGCGGCCTCGGGATCGACGCGCAAGTAGAGGCCTTCGAAGTTTGTGTCTTTCGGGCCTTCGACCGGATGGAAACCCTGGAGATCGCCGATCTCGCGGGGCACGCGAACGGCATCGTCGATGTAGCTTCCCGTAAGGTAACTTGTCAGCTCGTTGAAGACAGTAATCGCCTGATCCGGGAAAGTCGCAACACGCATCGCGGCCCTTCCGATCAATCCGGTGCGCTCATTGGCGGAGACCGTTGCCTGGACGACCCAACCGAACCCCACGGTGGCAAGGCCGCCAATCAGAAGGACAAGCAGAAACAGCCAGACCGGCAGACGACGCTCCAAGATTCATCTCATTTCGTGTAATTGGGGAAGAACAACTGCTGACCGTCGACCTGGTAGCCGGCAATCGCGGCTTGGCCCTCGCTCGAGAGCATCCAGTCGATAAATGTCTGGCCGGCTTGGACGCGGGTGTTGGGGCAATGCTCGGGGTCGACCAGAATGATGCCGTATTGATTGAACAGGGAAGGGTCGCCCTCGACCAGGATTTCATGGTCGCCCCTGTTCTCGAAGGCGAGCCAGGTGGCGCGGTCGGTCAGCGTATAGGCCTTCATGCCGACCGCGATATTGAGGGTCGCGCCCATGCCCGAGCCGGTTTCGCGGTACCAGGTGCCGCTGGCCTCGGCGGGGTCGAGCTTGGCGTCATGCCATAGACCGAGCTCTTTCTTGTTGGTGCCGCTGTCATCGCCGCGTGAGGCAAAGGGTGCCTGAGACTCGGCGAGCCGGCTCAATGCTGTGGCGGCATCGACCGCACCTTCGATGCCCGCCGGGTCAGTTCCGGGGCCGACAATGACGAAGTCATTGTACATCAGATTGGCCCGTGCGACGCCGTAGCCCGCTTCGACGAAGGCCTCCTCGTCGGGCTTGGCGTGGACCAAAAGCACGTCGCCGTCGCAATTGGCGGCATTCTTCAGAGCCTGGCCGGTGCCGACCGCAACGACCCGGGCTTCGATGCCGGTTGCATCACGGAATTTGGGCAGGACGGAATCGTAGAGGCCGGAGTTCTGGGTCGAGGTTGTCGACTGGACGATGATGAACTCGGCGGCGGCCGGGAACGAAAAGACGGCGATCATGATGGCGGCGGTGGTCGAGGGGATGACGTGCATTGGTCTAATCCTTCAAAGAAGCGGGCGGCCTTCGAGATAGGCCTGGGCCTGCTCGGATGCCGGTCGGTTGAAAAACTGCGCGGCCTTGGAGTGTTCGACGGCACGGCCCCGGTGAACGAAGACGACGTCGTCGGCCAGACGTTGCGCCTGATCCCGGTCGTGGGTCACCAAGAGGATTTTCGTCTCTATCGAGGCTCCCTGGATCAAGGTTTCGATCATGGCCGTCGATTGGGGATCGAGACTTGCCGTCGGCTCGTCGAGCAAGAGCAGCCGGGGATTGGCGGCCATGGCGCGAACCATGGCGAGCCGCTGTTGCTCGCCACCGGAGAGACGGCGGGCCGGCTGATCGGCAAGGGCAGTGAGCCCGCCCATGCGCAGCAGCTCCTGCAGGCGCCGTCGCCGCCGGTTTCGTGGAACCTTGTGAACCCGCAATGCATGGCTGAGATTAGCTTGGACTGCGCGCCGCAGCAGCACCGGGCGTTGGAACACGAGGGCAATGCGGTCCTTGAGCTCCGAATGCACCTGGATGCTGCCGGAGGCAGGCTCGATCAGGCCGGCCAGCAAACGCAGCAACAGGGATTTACCGGCGCCATTCGGCCCCATGATGACCGAAACTCCGGTAAGCGGCAGGTGGATGGTCATCTCTTGGAGCAGCTTTTGGCCGGCGATCTCGAGGTTAACCCCGACCAGCGAGAGTGCCAAGGGCTCGCGGTCGAAGGCGGACCGTTGCGGTAAGGCCACCACATTGGCGATCGTTTCAGCCATAAGCACGCCGCTCCATATTGGCGCTCAGGGCCATGAGGACGCCATTGATGGCAATGGTCATGGCGATCAGGATGATGCCCAACGCCAGGGCCAGCGCCAAGGCGCCCTTCGAGGTTTCGAGGGCGATCGCCGTCGTCATGACGCGTGTGACGTGATTGATATTGCCGCCGACGATCATGACGGCACCGACTTCGGCAAGAGCCCGGCCGAGGCCGGCGAGTGCTGCTGTCAGGAGCGAGTGCCGGGCATCCCAAAGCAGGGTCGCAATGGTCGCCGACCAGGAAGCCCGCATGGAGCGGAGCAGCTCGTCATATTCGACGTGAAGGTCGGCGACGACCTGGCGCGTGAGGGCGGCGACGATCGGTGTCACGAGGATTGCCTGGGCGATCACCATGACCGTCGGCGTATAGAGCAGCTGCAAGGCGCCGAGCGGCCCCGAAGCCGAAAACAGCACATAGACGGTGAGCCCGACGACGACCGGAGGCAGGCCCATACAGGCCGTAACGAGGACGGTCAGAATGCTGCGGCCCGGAAAGCGGCCGACGGCAAGAAGGGCACCCAAGGGAAAGCCGATGACACAGGCGACCAGGACCGCCGTGAGTGTCACGCGCAGCGAGAGCCCGATGATCGCGATCAGCTCGGGATCGGCGGTGAGGATAAGGCGCCCAGCCTCGAAAAACGCGTCGGTGAACGAACTCATATGATGCTGCTAGAACAGAACGATAGCAATCTCAAGGCACCGTCCATTGTCGAAAGCGGTTTGCACGAGGCAGGCGCGTGATATGATTCGTGCGTATCATGCACGATGGCGTCGACGACACTCTGAGGTTTCCATACGCGCTCGCCTGCGATAGCTCCTGCCGCCCTAGCCAAGTCGAGATCGGAGTGCGGAAGATGCAGGAACTGAACGGGAAGGCTGCTTTGGTTACGGGCGCCAGCCGAGGGATCGGGGCGGCGATCGCGCGCGAGTTGGGCAGTCTTGGCGTGGCCGTCGTGCTGGCCGCGCGCAATGGCGCACACATCAATGCCATAGCCGGTGAGATCAAGGATGAAGGTGGCCAGGCCGAGGCAATTCCTTGTGACGTCAGCCGGTATTCCGATGTCGCAGCCGCCGTCGAACGCTGCCGAACGCGGTTCGGCAAAATCGACATCCTCGTCAATAATGCGGGCGTGATCGAGCCGATCGCCCGGCTTGGCGCCTCTGATCCCGAGTTTTGGGATCAGGCGGTCGATATCAATGTGAAGGGCGTCTATCACGGCATGCGCGCCGCCATCCCTCTCATGGAAGCCCAAGGCGAAGGTGTTATCGTCAATATCAGCTCGGGGGCAGCCACCAGCGCGCTCGAGGGCTGGAGCCATTACTGCGCCACCAAGGCCGCCGTCCTTTCGCTCACACGTTGCGCCGACAAGGAATATCGCGAGCAAGGCATCCGGGTCGTCGGGCTCAGCCCCGGCACGGTGGCAACCGACATGCAGCGTGCGATCAAATCATCCGGCATCAATCCGGTGAGCCAACTCGAATGGGAGGATCATATTCCCCCGGAATGGCCGGCCAAGGCCGTCGCTTATCTCTGCACGAAGGACGCGGCTGAATTCGCGGGCACCGATTTCTCACTTCGGCCAGAGGAAAGCCGCAGACGCGTAGGGCTGGTTTGAGCGGTGCCACGCCAAGAGGAGCCCTCAATGGAGGTATCGGGTCTGCTGTCCCACATCGATCTTTGCGTGAATGACCCGGCGCGATCGATTTCTTTCTACGATGCGCTTTTGACCGCACTTGGCTACGAGCGGTGGCGGGAGCCCGGCCCGGATTGGCAGGAACCCAATCCGCGCCGAGCGGCATGGGGCATTCGCCTTGCCGAGAACTATTATTTTGGCGTCGATCTCAGGCCGACGCAAAGCCAAGATGTCGATCAACGGCATGATCGATATGGCCCCGGTCCGCATCACCTTGCCTTCCACGTGACCGCGAGAAGCGAGGTCGATCGCATCTTCTCGGTCTTGCAGAAACGATCAGTCAAAATTCTCGACCCGCCTCAGGATTATGGTGGCCGGCGTGGATATGGCGAGCACTACTATGCGGTCTTTTTCGAGGATCCGGACGGGGTCAAGCTGGAGGTGGTTCATGCGCCAGGCTTTGGACCACCCCGTTAGCGACGAACTCGTTACCTTACGAATTCACTTAAGGCGCCGCTCGAACAATTCGAACAAATCCCGCCAGACCGCCTCGTCAACGGCCGGGTCGTAGCACCATCGTTCCGGGAAGCTCCAACCGTGACGGGCATCGAAGTGTTTGGCGCCGCCCTGGGCCGGTCCGGCTGCCAGGGTTTCTTCCAGCAGCTTTTGATGGTCGTCGGGGCAGGTGGCATCATCTTTGGCAAAGGCAAAATAGACCTCGCCCGGATAGGTCATCAAGAGTTGGTGCGGGGACCGTCCGGTATCGTCGACGAGCTTGCCGCCATGGATCGACGCGATCGCCGGGATGCGTTCGGGAAACGCGTTGCCGGCGGCAATCGCATGACGGCCGCCCATGCAATAGCCTACGGCACCGAACGTGCCGATAGAGACGCCGGATAGGGCCTCCGCATGACGTAGCACCGCCGCCGTGTCCGTGATGCCGTGGTCGAGCGTGGTGCCTTCGCCGGCGCTGGTGACGTCGGGTCGACGGCCCATCCTTTTGACATTGCTCGGTGCGAAACGTGTCACCGGCAGGCGGTGGTAGAGATCCGGGACGAAGGCGGCATAGCCGTTGCTGGCGAAACGCCGCGCAAAGTCGAAGATCTCCTCACGGAGCCCGTAGATGTCCATGTGGATGATGATCCCGGGAACAACTTCTGTTGTTTCCGGCCACGCGGCAAAGACGGTCATCGGACCGTCTCTGGTCTCGATCGTCGTTTCCTGTTCTTTCATGGTGTATCCTCGATCCTTTCGATATCGACCCAGCTTCCCGAACTCGCCGAGCGCAGTACGGCATCTGTCACGAGGCTCACCGCTGCGGCCTCGGTGAAATCCGGCGAGGCCGGGCGATCGTCCAGGATCGCCCGCAGGAACTCATGGCATTCGATGATTTTTTGATCGTTGAAGCCGATGCCATGACCCGGTCCCATGCCGAAAGCTGCATAATGCGGGTGATGCTCGTTGACGAACAGGGTCTTGAAGCCGCGACGGCCGGGCGGGCCTTCGGCGCGATAGAGACGCAGTTCCGACATCCGTTCCTGGCTGAAGGCGATGCTGCCCCTGGTTCCCGTGATCTCATAGTCGAGTTGCATCTTGCGGCCCGTCGCCGTGCGATTGCACTCGATGACGCCGGTCGCACCGCTGGCGAAGCGGCAGAGCAGGCGGGCGATATCCTCGGTCTCGACCGCCAGACTTTCCGCACTGTCGGCTGTCCTTGGCCGGGTTGGGATGGTCTGGGCGGTGTGCGCCGTAAGCGCCGCGATTGGCCCCGCGAGATAGAGGATGATGGCGATAATGTGGGCGCCGATATCGACGCTGGCACCGCCGCCGCTTCGGGCCTTCAGGCATTTCCAATTGAAGGGGCTGTCGGCGTCGGCGAAATAGTCCTCATTGTGCAGCGCACGAACTGCCGTGATCGCGCCGATTTCGCCATTTTCGATGATCTCACGGGCGAGGCAGGTTGCTGGGTTCTGGCGATAGTTGAAGCCCACAATGGTTTTGACGCCGGCCTCTAATGCAGCCGAGCGCATTTCGAGTGCGTCACGGCCATCAAGGCCAAGCGGCTTCTCGCAATGCACATGCTTGCCGGCGGCGAGGGCGGCCAGTGCCTGGTCCTTGTGCAGCCAATTGGGTGTATTGACGATGACGATATCCACCGCCGGGTCCGCCACAACCTCGCGCCAATCGGTCGTCGAGCGCGCAAAACCAAGCACGGATTGAGCCTGCGCGGCGGTTTCGGGACGCGACGTGGCTGCAATCTCGAGCCGGATATCGACATCGAGTGGGCCGAAGACGATCGGAGCCGAGCGATAGCCCAAGGTGTAGGCCTTCCCCAGATAACCGGTGCCGATCAGGCCGATGCCGATGGATCGTTTGCTCAGTTCCATGGTTCTTCCCCCGCTTTGTCATTTGGGGCTACTCGCCAGAGGAATGCTGTCAACCGGCAAACGCTGGGCGCCCAGGACATAGGCATGATAGCCGTCGCGCTCGACGGGATTGAGAAATTCCCAGACGACATCGCCCGAACGGGTGACCTCGAGGATTCGGCCTCGGAGCGATTCGGTGATCAGCACATTGCCATTGGCCAGGGGCTGCTGGCTGCCGAGCGCCTTGGAGTAGAGCGGCTCATCGACGCCTGTCGGGAACCGCCAGACGATCTCGTTGGTCGTCGGGTTGACTTCGAGAACCTGCGAATGCATGCTGGCCGCGAGATCGCCTTGATTGTCGAAGAGCAGGATATTGCCGTTGGCGAGAAGATCGGGATCGTGCTGTTCGTGCCAGATGCCGTGGATGAAATCCACCACCTGACGGCGCTCGGGATCGATCACGACAAAGCCGTTCATGCCGAGCAGGGAGATGAGGACCTGCCCTGCTTGCCACTTCGGCACCTGAACTGCGATCTCTTCGGTGATCATTTCCACCGCATTGGGGTGGATATAGTCGCCCCTGTCATCGGCGAGATCGACCAATCCAAGCAGGGCAGCCTTGAAGGGTGAGTTGGCGAAAGCTTCGAAGATCGACAGGCGGTCGACGACATCACCGGCCGGCGAGATGGTCACCAGGAACTCGTCGGCAAACGGTGGCTCGACGGCCTCCAGGCCCGGCAATATTGCCGTCCGGATCTCTTGCCCCAAGGCGTAGGTCTCGCCTGCCGGACCGAGTGCAAAATCGTGGTGCAGATGCTCGATCACGCTCCAGCGCAACGCGCCCTCGGCATCGAAGCGCGCCAGTCCCCAGCCATAGGGTGTGTGGTTGGGCCGCTCATAGACCGCCATGAGATCGCCATCGGGGAGCAATCGGGCTTGGCGGACAATAACCTCCGCATCGGGCACGGCAGCTCTTTCGGCGTTCGACTGCGCCAGGATCTCGCTGAAGGGGAGATCCCAACGACGGACAAGCTCGCCTTCCATGTCGACCACGACGGCAGCCGGGGCGTCCCACGAGGCATAGAGCGTCAGCCCTTGCAGGGCTCGTTCAGGGTCATGGCGGATGACACCGCTTTGCTCCAACCGGCGCCTGGTCTCATCGCCACTGGCCCAAGCCTCGTCACCTTGCTCGAATATCATGTTCCGCGCCGCTTGCGCAGCGCTCCAGGCTCTCTGCAACAAGGGGTAGGGAAAGAATTCGAAACGTGCCGAGGCGATGCCGAACATCACGCAGAAGAAACCGAATCCAAGCACGAACAGGATGGTCGGGGCGTGGGCCGAGAGGCGCCGCAGCAGGCTCATGCAAGATCTCCGTCACACCAAGCTCGGTGTTTGCCGCACGTCGTCCCAGCGCCAACAGGGTGCGCCGGGCTTGATGCTGATGCCACCGAGCCAGCGCTCCGGCGCACCGCAGGCAAGCCAATCCAGATCGCCTGCGACGACACGGCGCCCGGTCGGCGTGATCGCGAGGTGGCAGTCGTGCCACGCCGATGATGGCGTTTTCGGTATGATGGTGATGATCGGGTCGGCGGCAGAGGCCATCCGTTGGAGAATGTGGCGGTACATGACATCGCCAAGCCAAGGCAGGGGCTCTCGTTCCCGCATCAAGAGGCGAAACGTCTCGCCGAAGCTCCGGTCACCCTCGGTGAGGATCTCGAGTGTGAGTTGTTCTGTGAGGCCGAGCCCATTCCGGGTCGATGGCAGCTCTTGGAGATGACGGATCATGGCGGGCGCCAGATCGGGCAGGGCGGGCGTGCCGTTCAGGGCAATTGCTGCGAGGCCTTGAGGAGCGCCAGCCTTGAGCGCTTGCCATGTCCGATGGCCCAGCGCGAAATGAAATTGCCTCAAGGACTGGCGCTTCGCCCATAACAGCCGCAACGCTTCCGGTGGTAGTTGGCCGAGACCGATAAAACGCGCGGCACCCGGAAAGCGGTTGGCGATGACCAGTTCGGTTCGGTTCGGTGCGCCCGTCATGGCGAATTGTGCGAGGCATCGGCACAGAACCAGCTGATCATAGGCATCGTGCTCCATCCAGAGCACGATGCGCGCATAGTCCCTCGAGGCGTTGGCCAAGCGTTCATCGGCACGGCGCAGCTTTCGCAGCGTGCTTTCGAACGTGACGCCCATGAATGGGCCATAGGCGTCGGTTAGAAATTGCGCACGGGTCTCCAGGAAGTCCTGTGTCTCGTCGACGGGACCTTGACCCAAGGCGTCCGAATATTCGAGGAAATCGCCCTTGAAGCCCGCCTCTTTCAGGGTCGGGCCGATATCGGAGCCGCAGCGAACGTGCAGCGTCGGCATCTCGGCGTCGAGCGGTGTCGCGACCTCGCGCTGATGTTGCATCGCCTCGATATGGGCCTTGAGCCGGGGCCAGCTTGGCAGGCCGAGTTCGCGCGCAATGACGAGTTGCGCATCGGCGAGTACGGGGGCGTCGGCATTCGGATGATGCTTTTGGAAGCGCTCGAGTGCGGCGGCGTCCTGCTGCTTCAGATCCTTGAGCAGCTCCTTGGCACGTTTTTTCTGCTGCTCGAGATTGAGGCGGAACGGTTCGCCCGCGCGATAGCCGCGATCGGTCATGGGACAATCCCTTCTCTCGCGTCTGCGTCCGCCCTTCAGACCGAAAAGGGATGATAGCCGGCAGGTGGAAGTTCCAGGATCGTGGGCGCTGCCCTTGCCGCGGACGAGGAGGCTCCGATCAAGCCCTGCGGTGACGCTGCCAGTGGCAGGGTCGGCAGTCAAGCCGGAATGGAGGATCAGCTCTTGGTCGCACCCGAAGTCAGGCCGGCGATATAGTAATCCATCAAAAAGGCATAGAGGATGACCGGTGGTGCTGCGGCGAGCAGGGCGCCGGCCATCAGGCCGCCCCAGTGATAGACATCGCCACGAATGAGCGTGGTCACCGTGCCGACGGTCAGGACCAGCTGGTCCTCGCTGTAAAGGAACGCCAAGGGATAGATGAAATTGGCCCAGCATACGGTGAAGGCGAAGATGGTCGCGGCGATGATGCCGGGCATGGCTACCGGAATGAACACTCTGGTCAACATCTGCAAATGATTGCAGCCGTCGATCAAGGCGGCCTCATCGAGCTCGCGTGGGATCGAGGCGAAATAGCCGATCATGATCCAGGTGCAGAACGGCACGGCGATGGTCGGATAGACCAGCACCAGCGACCAGTAGGAGTTCAAGAGGCCGAGCCCGCCGACGATCTGAAACATCGGAATAAAGAGCAGTGTTTCGGGCACGAGATAGACCAGGAAGATACCCATCGCCAGGATCGACGAGCCGATGAACCGCATGCGCGCCAGCGAATAGGCGGCGAAGACGCTGATGACCATGGAAATTGCCACGGAAAATATGGTGACGATCGTGGTGTTGATGAAATAGGTGACGAATGACGTGTTGGTCAGAAGATTGTGGTAATGCTCGAGTGTCGGGCTCTCATTGATGATCCATGGGTTGCCCTCGAGACTTGCAATCTCGGCATTCGTCTTGAAGCTCGTGATGAGCATGTAATAGGGCGGAAAGAGAAAGAAGATAACGAACAGCACCAGGAAGAAATAAGAGGCATAGAGCGACCATTTGCGGTCGCCCGTGGATTTGCCCTTGGTGAAGATTGCGGAGAGGTTGGCCGCTTGTGTCGCCATCAGACCCTCGCCGCTCGCTGGCGCACATCGCGCAGAATGAAGACGGCAAGGACCGCCAGCACCGGGAACATGAAGAGCGAGACCGCCGCCCCCAACGGCACGTCGCCGCCCTCGATGCCGAGCTTGAAGGCGTAGGTGCCGAACAGATGCGTCGTGTTGCGGGGGCCGCCCTGGGTCAGGATTCGGGCAATATCGAAATTAGCGAGCGTCACAATCGTCGAAAACAACATCGTGATCGAAATAATATTCCGCATCATCGGGAAAGTAACGAAGCGAAGGCGCTGAAATGACGAGGCCCCATCGACTTTGGCGGCGTCGTAGAGTTCTTCCGGGATTGATTTCAAAGAGGCCAGATACATGATCAGGAAGAACGGCGCACCATACCAGACATTGACGAGGATGATCGAGAAGCGCGCCCAGAAGACATCGCTGAGCCACGGGATATGGGGTCCGCCGATCTCGGCGAGGAGCCAGTTGACGGCGCTGTGCGTCGGATCGAACAGCCACCACCAGCCGAGTGTGCTCAGCGCCGGCGGTATCACCCAAGGGACGAGCGACAAGCCGCGCCAGACCCGCTGTCCACGTGGCGGCACATTGTGGATCAAATGGGCCGCAATGAACCCCAAAAGGGCCTTGAAGAAGACTGCCGTGAGCGCAAACAGAAGAGACTGCTTGAACACCATCCAAAAAGTGCTGCGATGGATCAGGAAAAAGAAATTGTCGAGCCCGACGAATTCAGTCTCTGCTTTGTTCAACATCGACAGATAGACGGCATAGAAGAACGGATAAACGACCAGGCCGATGATGAGGATCAGCAGTGGCAGGCACATGAAGAAGGCGATCATTGCCTTCGAATTGAGAAACAGAAGCACTTGTCGATAGCCGGAAGGCTTGGCCGCCGAGAGGTATTGCTGGGACGAGGCCGTCGTACTGCGCGCCATCAACTCACCCTCGAAATCGTGCCCGCCGACCGCAGCCCTGTCAGCGGCCCCAATTGCGGCCTGAGACGGACGGCGGGCTCTTCCACCTAGCGGGAATAGCCGGCGAGCTCTTCCTCGGCCCAGAAGATGGCATCATCCAGGGATTCCCCACCCTGGGTAACCCTCGCCACCATGGTTGGGATCAGTCCCTGCGTGTAGATATTGGCGGCAATCGGCGGCGGAGCGGGATAGCCGGCGACGATGATCTGCTCGTTGCCACGCCCCGGATAATTGTAGATCACACCATCAGGCGGTGCCTCGCTCTCCCAGACCGTATTGTCAAGGAAGCTCGGCCGCAGCGGCAGGTCATAGCCGTTGGAAGCTCTGATCAGGGTATCGGTCTGCTCCTTCTGGCTCAGCCACATCAAGAGATCCTTGGCCGCGGTCTGGTTCTCGGAGAAGTCCCAGATCCCCCAAAGATAGGGCAGTGTCCCACGATAGCGTCCGGCCGGTCCGGATGGCGTATCGTGATGCCAGAGTTGGGCTGCAACCTCGGGTGCGTCGCGCCGCGCCACGGTCCAAGCGCTTGGCGGGTTCTGGATGCACGAGCCCATGCCCGAAATGATCCAGCGATTATTGCCCGCATCATCCCAGGCATACACATCCGGCGGCATGACCGAGGTCAGCTCCTTCATGAAGTCGAGCGCCTGGCGCGTGGCATCGCTGTCGACCGTGACGTCGCCGTCGGCATTGACCATTTCAGAGCCGAAGGACTGGAAGAGCGGACCGATCCAGTCCTGACTGTCGCTGGTCGGCCCAATAGGATTGCCGAAGGGGTGGCCCGCCGCATTGAGCTTGGTCGCGGCTTCGAGGAAATTCGCATAAGTCCATTCGCTGTCGATTTTGGCCTGGTCGCGATGGCCGATCGGGAACAACTCCTGCAGATCGATGCCTGCATGCTCCTTGAAGTAGTCGAGACGCGAGACCATCGGATAGGTGTGCGTCCCGGTGGGGGCGACGAGGGCACGCCAGGTGCCGTTATGCTTGGCCAGATAAGCGGCGGTCTCGTCATAGGGTCCGTACTGCTTCGCCAGCTCCTCGACCATATCGTCGACGGGAACCAGCGATTCCTCATGGATCGTCACCTGCCAGGTCGGCAGAGAAAAGATATCGTGACCGGTCCTGGCCCGAGCCTCGGCTGCTGCCGTGGTGATGTTCTTGAAGCCGATCGAGGTGATGAAGTCGACCGTGACCTCGACATTGTTGTCCTGGCCCCATGTCTCACAGAGCTGCGCCATGACGTCATTGGCGCCGGGCACCCAATGGTCCCACAAACCTAGGGCCAGCTTACCTGCGGAATGAGCGCTCTTGACATAGGGCGCTGCAATCGCGGCAGCACCGAGCGCTGAGGTCGTCCCGATGAATCGACGACGTGAACTTAGCGAATGGGCCATCAAAGCCTCCCTTTTTGCACCTGATCTCTACTCATCCGACTGCTACAGCCAAGATGTATTTCTTCATAGCCTTATAACTATGCACGATGCCGCAGTAAGCCGGCTCGCACAAGTCAGAATATTTCTGATGGTGTTTCGCTTGATTGCGGCCGACCATGGGAGTCGAGCCAGGCTTCGAAGAAGCGGGTGCCGGATTTTTCGAGTGCGGGGCCGAAACGGCGGGTGTCGTCACGCAGCTTCTCGACCGTGACGCCCGGTGTGGTTTCGATCTCGAGCGTGTGGCCGATCAGCCAGGGTTCGATACCTGTCGTTCCGGCCTCGGCGTGGAACTGCAGGCCGAGGCATGTGGCGCCAACCTGAAAGGCCTGGATCGCACAGGCTTCGGTGCGCGCCAGCGACGGAATATCATTTGGCAGTTCGCAGACTTCGCCATGCCAATGCAGAACCGGGGCGTCAGCGAGATGGGAGAGGAGAGAGCCCTGACCTTGGGCCGTAAGCTCGAGTGGCCCCCAACCGATTTCCTTTTGGGCAGCTGGACGAACCTCTCCGCCAATCGCCTTGGCGATGATCTGGGCCCCAAGGCAGAGCCCGAGGATCGGCAGTTTGCGGGCGATCCGATGCGCCGCGAGCGCGATCTCGTCCTTCAGGAAAGGATAGGCGCCGGTGTCGTTGACGCTGATCGGGCCGCCAAGAATGATCAGAAGGTCGGCCTCGACGACCCCGCGGAGATCGGCATCCCAGGCATTGTGATACCGGATCTCGAAGCCGCGAGCCGAGAATAGCGGTTCGAGCAGCCCCAAATCCTCGAAATGAACGTGGCGTATTGCGGATATGCGCCTGGTCATGCCGGGACTCCGACGACCGAGGCGATCCGGACCTCGAATGACATTTTGGTTGTGGCGATCCTCTGCATCGTTACACCCCTGAGTGCAGCTATTCCCTCAAGAACCTGGGGCATCGATGAACGTCGCCAATATGGCAACCTATCCGGCCCGTCGCGGCTGTCTCCAGCAGGTCATCGAGCGGGTTCATCCGCAACTCGATCGCCTGAATCTGGTGCTGAACGAATATCGGGAAGTCCCGGCAGAACTCGATCGGTTCGATCGACTTAACCCGATCATTCCCGAGGAAGACACCAAGGATGTCGGCAAATTCCTGCCAGTCGTCGACGACGAGGACCATGTCTTTCTACTGGACGACGATCTACTCTACCCGCCCGATTTCGTTGAAACCGCACTTAAGAAGTATGCGGGTTTCAATTGCGACAAGGTTCTCGTCGGTTTCCACGGCTCGATCTACTATCGAAAGCCAAAGAGAAAGTTTCACCAGCGTGCGCGCGTTCAACTAAGACGTATCATGGGCCAACCGACGTTGAAGGCGCATTGGCGCAAGGTTTATTGGTTCAAGAAGGCCCTCGACGAGCCCATCATCGTCGAGCAAATAGCGACTAATGCGGCGATGTCGCTGGGCAAGAATATTCCTGGTTTCGACTATATGAAAACCTCACAAAAGTTCGTTGATGTGCGGCTCGCGCGATGGTGCCATGACCACGGCATAAAACAAATCTGCCTCGACCACGATGCGGATTATCTTGAGGCGGTCGGCTACGAAGAAACTATCTTTCAGAACTTTACCCGAAAGACGCCCAGGCATGTTTTGCTCGAGATAGAGACATTCGCGACCAAGGTCGCCGGCGCGGGCCGAAACCCATTCGATCACGTGGGCCGCTCGAGCCTCGACAGCCCCGGTTGAGCTTTAAGGGCCATAAGAGTGCAAATTATAAACAATATTTTTAGAAATACAAATAAGAAAAAAAAGTATCCTTTGAATAATGGCGGACACTTTGAACCGTTTTTTATTGTTGGAGCCGGGCGTTCGGGGAATACGCTGATAAGAAGAATAATCTTTCAAAATCCAGAGGTATATATACCTCCCGAGACTTACGTTTTAGGCAAGTGCGTTGCGCAATTTAGAAAGCACGCGGGTCTTGAGTGGGATGTTATTTGCCGGAACCTCCTGGCGATGTTTGCCTTGAGCCAGGACGCCGACTCGTTCCCGACCCTCTATTGGCGTCCACTTTACTTGGAGCTCCTGGAAACAGCCGACAATAAAAGGTCCTGCGATCATATTATCGACCGATGGTATATGTATCTGGCATCCAAGGCAAAACCGTCCGCGACCAGATGGGGCGACAAAACGCCGTTGAATACGTTTTATCTCGACAAAATATCGGCGCTTTATCCCAATGCTAAATATGTCCACATTGTTCGAGATCCGTATGATGTCACAGCGTCTTATGTTAAGATGGGGAGGTACGAGAATGTCGAAGCGGCGGCTCGACGCTGGTTGACCGCGATAGACCAGTGCAGGAATATCGAAAAACAGAAGCCACTCCAATATTTGGAACTGCGCTACGAGACCTTGGTTCGCGATCCCGAACCTCAGATAAAATGTCTATGTGACTTTCTTGGGATCCAGTTTCTGCCGGATATGCTATCACCGCCGGCGTCGGTGGATGCGATGGGCGACATCGAAGCGCATTCGCGTTACGCAGAAGTTAAAAGGCCCATCTCGCCGGACAGTGTCGGCAAGGGCCGACAAACTCTCTCTCAGAGCGATTTTGAGCGAGCCGAAAGGATCGTTGGAGCACGGAGTGCGGAGCTAGGCTACGCCTGAAGCGCCATGCGCTCGGCAACTGCAAGGGCCGCATAGAGGCCGTCGGGCGTGGCGATGCCTTGGCCCGCGATATCGAAGGCGGTGCCATGAGCCGGTGTGGTCACCGGGAAGGGCAGGCCCGCCTGCAGCGTGATGCCCTTGCCGAAACCCATCAGCTTCATCGCGATCTGGCCTTGGTCATGATACATGGTGACGATGGCGCGATGGCCCTGGCGCGGTGCCTGCAGGAACACCGTATCGGGCGAATAGGGTCCGCTGACATTGATGCCCATGGTCCGCGCGCGCTCGATCGCGGGACCGACGATGTCAATTTCCTCGCGGCCGAACGAGCCGCCGTCGCCGGCGTGGGGATTGAGACCGGCGACGGCGAGGCTGGGATCGGCATCGCCTGCTTGCGCGAGGCTCGAGGCGGCAAGTTCGATCGCTGCCAGAACACTGGTCTCATCGATCGCCGCCGCGACATCCTTGAGCGGAATGTGCGCCGTGACCCTGGTCGTCCAGAGTTCGCCCAGAATGTTGATCTCGCCGACAGGGCCGGTGAAGCCGATGTGGCGAACGAGATGGTCGAGTTCGTCCTGTCCCTTCAGGCCCGCGAGCCGCATCGCCTGCTTGTTGAGCGGTGCGAAGACGAAACCGTCGAGCGCTCCCTGCGTGCACAGATCGGCCATTGTCTCGAGCTGCCGCAGCACTTCGTCACCCGCGGCGGGCGAGACCTCGCCCAACGGCCGCACCGGCAGATCCGATCGACGATGTGGCAGGAACGAGATGCCTGGACCGGTTGGCGCCTCGTCAATACCGGCGATTGCGGCGGGTCTGCCGCCGCCGGCAATTTCGAGGCCCTGCGCCAGGACGTCCGTGTCGCCGACGACGATGACCTGGCTCGATAGTTTCGGCGGATTCGAGATCAGTTTAGCAACGAGTTCCGGGCCGATGCCGTAACGGTCGCCCAACAGCAAGCCGATGCGGGGTGTGTCTCCCGAATTGCGCAAGCTAGTTGCCCCGCCCATCAACCCACATGCGGCCTAGTCGCTGGCGCTGGCGGAATGCCCGACCGCGCCATTGGCGGTAGTCGGCTCGCCGCCGCCCGCCAGTAGCTTGGCCTGCTCGATCCAGCGTTCGCGCTCGATCCGGCCACGAAAACGCAACTTGCCGTCGACCCAGCGGATATTGTCCGGCGTCAGTTCGGCTAGCTGGTCGAAATGATAGATGCCCAGTTCGTTGAGTTTCTGCTCGAGCAAAGGACCAACGCCGCTGATCCTTTTCAGATCGTCCGCCTGACCGGAGCGGGGCGCTTTCAGCCGCGCCGGCGCCGTGCCTTCGGGGGACGTCTTGGCGGGCGGTGTCGCCGTGTCCGTAGCAGGTTTGGCGACGGATTCCGCAGCCGTCTCTGGCAGCCCGGTGGACGGTTTGGCTTGGGCGGCCGGTTTTACGGGTGCAGTCGGTTTTGCCGGAGCAGCTGGCTTTGCCTCGGTCTCGTATTTGGGGGCGGGTTGGGTCGAGAATTGGGGCCCGGATGCTGAATCCGGCCTCATTTTCGAGGTTGCTGCGGATGACGATGTGTGACTGGCAGCAACGGCTGAGGCATCTGCGAGATGCTGCTGACTGTTCTTGAAGTAGGTCGCCCAAAGTTCGACCGCGTCGGTGCCGCTCCGGCAGCTACCGAGCGCCATCGACAGCCGCATGTTCTCGGCTGCCTGCGTATTGCAGTAGGTCAACCATCGCGACGCCCAGGCCAAAGATGCGCCGGCGTCGGGAGCAAATGATCTCTGCTCGGTACGCGGCCTGAAAGCCTCCGTGCCGGCAAGACCGAGCTGCTGCAGAAAATATTGGTGAAAGTCCGGACCCATACCGGCCATGCTAGGCTCCAAATTTGTCGCGATGACGATACTATATCGCTATCGACATCGAATGCTGCAACGCCGCATCGAAGCGATTTTACCGGCATTTGCAAAATATGACGACCTCGACCGCCGAGCAGCTATCCGAATGTCTTCATTGACATGACGATATAAAGAAATCTAGATATGCGCACTCGGGCAACCGAACGACGATTGAGAGGATCGGCTGGCGTCGACAATGGACAACCAATTCGAAACTTCCGAAACCGGTCAGGCTGGGCTGGGAGCGCTTCTCGGCGGTCTTAGAGCGGCAGCGGAGCCGACACGCCTGCGCCTACTGGCGATCTGCGCGCAGGGCGAATGGACCGTCAGCGAACTCACCGTGATGCTGGGCCAGAGCCAGCCGCGCATCTCCAGGCATCTCAAGATCCTCGCCGATGGCGGCCTGGTCGATCGGTTTCGCGAAGGCAGCTGGGTCTTTTATCGGCGGGCCCAGGGCGGTGAGGCCGGGCGTATCGCCCGTAGTCTTTGTCGCATGCTGCCCGAGGAGGATGCGGAACTCGATCGCGATCGTCAGCGGATGCAGCGAATTCGCCGGGCCCGCCGTGAACTCGCCGAGGCTTATTTTTCGCGCCAGGCGCCGCATTGGGATGACGAGCAGGCCTTTGCCATCGATGATGGCGACGTCGATCGCCTGCTAGTCGAACTGCTTGCCGGCGAACGGATCCCGAACCTCCTGGATATCGGCACCGGTACCGGCCGTGTGTTGCGCCTGATGGCGCCGCACGTGAATTTCGGGCTCGGCATCGATTCGAGTGCGGAGATGCTGGCAGTGGCGCGCTCCAATCTCGATCGCCGCGAGGCCCGCAATTGTCAGGTGCGTCATGGCGATATGTATCAATTGCCGCTGGCGGATGCGAGCTTCAGGGCTGCCGTCCTGCATCAGGTGCTTCACTATGCGGACGATCCGAGGGCCGTCCTGCAGGAGGCGGCACGGGTGATCGAGCCCGGCGGCAGACTGATCGTGGTCGATCTGGCGGGGCATCAGGACGAAGGGCTGCGGCTCGAAAAGGCGCATCGGCGGCTCGGCTTCGGCGAGGCGGAAATGGCCGAACTGTTCGAGGCTACAGGATTTGCGGGCACGCCGCCGCAGCGCCTTAGCGGCCGCGGTCATGATATCCTGGTCTGGAGTGCTGTGCGCAGGACAACGGATAATTGGGAGGCTGACGATCTGACGATCGAGATTGACCCGCCAAGAAGCCTCCGCGGGTCGCGGTTCGTCGAACAACAGGGAAAGAGTGCCGCATGAGCGAGAGCGCGATCGATAAGGTCCGGTCCTGGAGCTTCGAGCATGGTTTGCCGGAGCAGGTCACCATCTCCATCGAGCTGTTCCCGCCGAAGACAGCCGAGGCGCTGGCCCGTCTCTTTGAGGCGCTGGATCGTCTGAAGGCCGTGAACCCGGCCTTTTACTCCGTCACCTTCGGTGCCGGTGGCACGACGCAAGAGGGCACCTTCAGTCTCGTGCAGGAAATCCGGCGCCGGCTCGAGGTCGATGTTGCGGCGCATCTCACCTGTGTCTCGATGGGACGCGAAGAGGTCGATGAATTGGCGCATAGCTATTGGGAAAGCGGCGTCAGGCATATCGTGGCCTTACGCGGCGATCCGAGCGAGGGCGTCGGAGGCCGTTATGCGCCGCGCGCGGATGGCTACGCCTATGCCGCCGATCTCGTAGCGGGGCTCAAGCGACTGGGCGACTTCGAAATCGACGTCGCCTTCTATCCCGAGACCCATCCCGAGGCCGTGTCGGCGGAGTTCGATCTCGACAATCTCGTGCGCAAGGTCGATGCCGGTGCGACACGCATTATCGGCCAGTATTGCTTCGACACGGACCAGGTGCTGCGTTTTCGTGATCGGGTGCGGGACCGCGGAATCGCCGTCCCGATCGTGCCCGGCGTCATGCCGATCCACCGCTTTAGTCAGGTCAAGCGGTTCTCGGCGGCATGTGGGGCCTCGATTCCCGAATGGCTCGAGCAGCTGTTCGAAGGGGTTGAGGAGGGCTCGGATGTCCACAACATGGTGGCGGCCAGTGTTGCCGCCGAGCAATGCCGACGTCTCGCCGCCGAGGGCCTGACCGAGCTGCATCTCTATGCGCTGAACCGGGCTGAACTGACGCTGGCGGTGTGCCGCATGCTGGGACTTGGCGGCGAGCTTCGAGAGGCCGCTTAAACGACGCGATTTCTTAACGGACGGCCCGGATAATGGCGCTGATTTTATTGAGGCATTATGACTGATTTTCTCGATTATGTGCGCGACCGCGTGGTGCTGTTCGACGGCGGCATGGGGACCCAGATCCAGGGCCGCGATCTGACCGTCGAAGAGGATTTCTGGGGGCAGGAGAACTGCTCCGAGATCCTCAATCTGAGCCGTCCGGATCTCGTCCGCGAAATTCACATGACTTATCTCGGGGCGGGTGCCGACGCGGTCGAGACCAATACGTTCGGCGGCTCGCCGCTCACGCTTGGCGAGTTCGACCTCTCTGAACGGGCGCATGAGATCAACAAGCGGGCCGCCGAGCTGGCGCACGAGGCCATTGCCGAGCTAGCGGGGGACGGCCGGCCGCGCTTCGTCGTCGGCTCGATCGGGCCTGGCACACGCCTGCCGAGCCTCGGCCATGTCGGCTATCAGCCGCTGGAAGACGGCTACACGATCCAGGCCCAGGGGCTGATCGATGGCGGGGTTCATGCGCTGTTGATCGAAACCTGCCAGGACCCGCTGCAGATCAAGGCCGCCATCAATGGTGTCAGGCGGGCCTTCGTCAAATCGTCGAAGTCTTTGCCGTTGATGGTTCAGGTGACGATCGAGACCACCGGCACGATGCTGGTCGGAACGGACATCGCGGCGGCAACGACCGTGATCGATTCGCTCGGCGCCGATGTTCTCGGCATGAATTGCGCGACCGGCCCGAAGGAGATGGCGGAGCATTTGCGCTATATCGGCCAGACTTGGCGCGGCTTGATCTCGGTGCTCCCCAATGCCGGCTTGCCCGAGCTCAAGGACGGCCACACCCATTACCCCTTGACGGCGGATGAACTCGCCGGCTGGGGCCGCCGCTTCATCGAAGAAGACGGCATCAACATCATCGGCGGCTGCTGCGGCACGGGTCGTGAGCACATCCAGGCCCTCGACAAGATGCTTCGCGGGCTCGCCGATGACGGCTTCCGGCCCCGACCGCGGCCGCGCCGGACGACCCACGAGCCGTCGGTCGCCTCATTGTTCAGCACTGTCTCGCTGCGCCAGGAGAACGCCTATCTGATCATCGGCGAACGTTGCAACGCCAATGGTTCGAGAAAATTTCGCGAGCTGCAGGATGCCGAGAATTGGGACGGCTGCGTTGCCGTCGGCCGTGAGCAGGTCAAGGAGGGCGCGCACACGCTCGATGTCTGCACCGCCTTCGTCGGCCGCGACGAGGTTGCCGACATGACCGAGGTCATCACCCGCATGCGCGGGCAAGTCGACGCCCCCATCGTCTTCGACAGCACCGAGCTCAACGTGCTCGAGCACTCCCTGGCACTTTATGGCGGCAAGGGAATCATCAACTCGATCAATTTCGAGGATGGCGAGGAGCCGCCGGCCGCACGGTTGCGTCTCGCACGAAAGTTCGGCGCGGGCGTGATCGCGCTCACGATCGACGAAGACGGCATGGCCAAGACTGCGGAGGACAAGCTTCGGGTGACGCGCCGGCTGGTCGATTTCGCCTGCAACCGCTTCGGCCTGCCGCAATCCGATCTGCTGATCGATCCGCTCACCTTCACGATCTGCACCGGCAATGAAGACGACCGCAAGCTCGGCCTTTGGACGCTCGATGCGATCGAGACGATCGCCAAGGAGTTTCCCGAGATCCAGATTATCCTCGGGCTCTCGAACATCTCCTTCGGTCTCAATCCCGCCGCCCGGCATGTTCTGAATTCCGTCATGCTGGATCATGCGATCAAGCGGGGCCTGACCGGGGCCATTGCACACAGTTCCAAGATCATGCCGCTGCACCGCATCCCGGAGGATGAGGTCAAGGCAGCCGAGGACCTGATTTTCGACAACAGGCGCGACGGCTACGACCCGCTGCAGGCCTTCATCGCACTTTTTGTCGATCGCAAGGCCGAGGCCGCTGCCGAAAAGCCCCGCTCCGAGGATGTCCGCGAGCGGCTCGAGCAGCGCATTATCGATGGCGACAAGCAGGGGCTCAACGAAGATCTCGAGGAGGCCATGGCCCAGATGCCGCCGCTCGATATCATCAATATCCATCTCCTGGCCGGCATGAAGGTGGTGGGTGAGCTGTTCGGTGCCGGCAAGATGCAGCTGCCCTTCGTGCTGCAATCGGCGGAAACGATGAAACAGTCCGTCGCCTATCTTGAGCCGCATATGGAGAAGATCGAGGGCTCGACCCGAGGCCGAATCGTGCTGGCCACCGTCAAGGGCGATGTCCATGATATCGGCAAGAACCTGGTCGACATCATCCTCACCAATAACGGCTACGATGTCATTAATCTCGGCATCAAACAGCCGCTGACGAATATCCTGGGGGCTGCCGAAGAGCATGGGGCCGACGCCATCGGCATGTCCGGACTGCTGGTCAAATCCACCGTGATCATGCGCGAGAACCTGGAAGAGATGGGTCGCCAGGGCCTCAAGACGCCTGTCTTCCTCGGCGGAGCTGCACTCACCCGCGACTATGTCGAGACCGATTGCTGGAAAGCCTACAGCGAGGGACCCGTCGCCTATGCGCGGGACGCCTTCGATGGCCTCAAGCTGATGGACCATGTCGTCAAGGGCAAGTTCGAGGATTATGTTCAGGGCCGGTCGAGTGAGGCCACGGCCAAGCCCAAGCGGCGTGCCCAGCGCCGTACCCACGAAGCCGACAACGCCGACGCGGTGTCGATGTTGCGGCCGATCGAGGTCGAGGAGATCAGGCTCAAGCGCCAGGAACTGTATAAGGGTGTCGCTGTGCCCCAGCCGCCCTTTCTCGGCGCCAAGATTTTTCAGAATGTCCCGGTCAAGGCGCTGCTGCCCTATCTCAACGAAAACATGCTTTACCAGTTTCACTGGGGCTACAAGAAGGAGGGACGCAGGCTCGAGGAATTCCTCCGCTGGGCGCAGAAGGAATTGCGGCCCATCCTCGCCGACCTTGTCGCCGAGACCGAGCGCGAGAAGGTCTTTGCGCCACAAGCGGCCTATGGCTATTGGCGGGCGGCGGGCGACGGCAATGACGTCATCCTGTTCGACGATGACGGCGAGACGGAGCTGACCCGGTTCAAGCTGCCCCGCCAGAAGAAGGAAGGCGGCGTCTGCATTGCCGATTTCCTGAAAGACGTGAACGAGGACGAGCGTGACATTATCGGCCTGCAGGTAGTGACCGTCGGCCAGCATGCTTCGGAAGTGGCTCGTGAGTGGTTCGCCAAGGATCGTTATCAGGACTACGTCCGCTTGCACGGTCTTGGCGTCGAACTGGCCGAAGCGATGGCGGAATACATCCATGGCCGGATCCGGGCCGAACTGGGTTTCGGCCACGAGGACGCCCGTGACATGACCGAAATTTTGAAACAGGGCTACCGCGGCTCGCGCTACAGCTTCGGCTATCCGGCCTGCCCCAATATCGCCGACCAGGGACCGCTCCTCGAACTGCTGCAGGCGAGCAAGGTCGGAGTCGAGCTCGGCGACGAGTTCCAGCTCTGGCCCGAGCAATCGACCTCCGCCATCGTCCTCCACCACCCCCAGGCGCGCTACTTCAACGTCTAGCAGGTGCGGATGGCACTGTCCTTCGAGGACAGCGTCAGGCTTCGCCCTGGCGCTCGTTTTCGAGGTCGGGAGGATCCTTAGGGCGCGCGTTAAAGCGATTGACCTGCGACCGGGGATGACGTGACCCAGTTGCAATTCAGGGGCGCGGGCCCTAGCGTGGCGGGACTGTAAACACCAAGAAAGTTGGGGAAGCATGAAGCAATGGCTAACGGGCTCGCTGGTCGCGGCGAGCATCGCGGTTTCGGCGGGAATGGCCGAGGCCAAGACCTATTATTGGATCTCGCACGGCTCGCCCGCCGATCCGGTCTGGACCTATTTCCTCCAAGGTGCCGAGCAATGGGCCGAGGACACCGGACAGACGGTCAATACCTCGTTCCATAACGGCGATGTCGCCTCCCACCAGGAAGCCGTGCGCGCCGCGATCGCGGCCGGTGCCGACGGCATCACCACGAGCAGCCCCGATCCGGGCAGCCTCGTCGAGGTCGCCCAGGAGGCGCAGGACGCCGGGATTCCGATCATCAATTTCAACACGCCCGATCCGACCGCACCCTTCGATGCCTATGTCGGTGGCGATCTCGTCACCTATGGGCGAAATTGGGCCCAATATCTGGTCGATAACGGCCTCGTCGAGGAAGGTGATTTCATCTGGATGCCGGTCGAAGTGCCGGGTGCCACTTATGGTGTCCAGGAAGAAGAAGGCATCGCCACCGTGTTCGAGCCGATGAACATCACCTGGGAGGTCACGGATGCGACCCTCGATCAGGCCGAAGTCATCACCCGGATGTCGGATTATCTGACGGCCAATAGCGGCGAGATCGACGCCATTATCGGCCTTGGCGATCTCGTCACCGGCAGCATCAAGCGGGTCTTCGATCAGGTCGGCGTGCAGCCGGGGGATATTCCGGTCGTCGGCTGGGGCAACTCGCTGGATACCACGCAGGAGGTGCTCCAGGGCTATGTGAACGCGGCGCAATGGCAGGACCCGCAGGCGACCAGCTATATTGCACTCTCGATGGCGGCGATGGCGGGTAGCGGCATTCCGCCCGGCTTCGATGTCATCACCGGCATCCTCTACGAAAAGGACGAGGCCCAACTCTACGACGACATTCTCTCAGGCAACTGAGTCTTTGGTCGATCTCGCTGCGGTCGCATAATCGGCCGCAGCTTTCTTCCCATAAGGTGCGGAGCCGGCAAGGCTCGGTGTCCCTATATTTGAGTGAAACGCCCCATTGGAAAATCGTTCGACCCTGCAGCGCCTGATCGCAATGCCCGAGTTCGGCCCGCTGGTGCTGTTGGTGGCCGAAATTACCGTCTTCTACCTGATCAATCCAAACTTTCTCTCACCGTTGAATATCGGCAACACGCTGACCTTCACGGTCGAGCTCGGTCTCATTGCCCTGGCCATGACCATGCTCATGACCTCGGGCGAGTTCGATCTGTCGGTTGGCTCGGTCTTCGGCTTCGCCCCGGTCGCCATGTGGACGCTCTTCAATAGCGGTACCGCCCCGCTCGAAGTCTCCTTCGTCATCGCCATCGTCTGTGCCGCCGGCATCGGCCTCATCAACGGGCTCTTTGTCACGCAGCTCAAAATACCGTCGTTTCTCGTGACACTGGGCATGCTCCTCGTCGTGCGGGGCACGGCGCTCTTCATCACCAGCGGCTTTCCGCAGCGCACCTGGGATTCGGAGGGGCGGCTGCTCGCGGATATCCTGGTCGGCGATTTCATGATCGGCGGGTTTCGGATCTACGCGTCCCTCTTTTGGTTCATCGCGGCGGCACTGGTGCTCCACTACACGCTGACGCGGACGAAATACGGCAACTGGATCCAGGCTTCGGGCGGTAATGCCGACGCGGCACGGGCCCGCGGTGTCAAGGTCAACGCGACCAAGATCTGGCTCTTCATCCTCTGCTCGACGATGGCGGCCTTTGCCGGAATCATCAGCTCGATCAGGACAGCCGCGGCCAATCCCAATAGCGGCACGGGTTACGAACTCGAGGTCATCGCCATGGTGGTGATCGGCGGCACCGTCCTGACCGGCGGCCGCGGCACCATCCTCGGCACCGTACTCGGCACCTTGATCCTCCGGACCATGCGCAATGGCATCGTCCTGATCGGCGTGCCGGGTCTCGCCTACAACATCTTCGTCGGCGGCATCATCCTCGGCATGATGGCGCTCCATTCATGGCTCGATCGCCGGCATCAGGCGGGGACGTGACGATGGCCGAAGAACTCGTCCGAATGGCCCACATCAACAAGCATTATGGCCGCATCCAGGCTCTGGAAGACGTCAATCTCGTGGTGCGCGAAAAGGAGATCGTGGGCCTGCTCGGCGATAACGGCGCCGGCAAATCGACCCTGATCAAGGTGCTTTCAGGCGTCGTGCCGGTCACCAGCGGCGACATTTTCGTGCACGGCGAAAAGGCCGAGATCCGCAATACCAATGACGCCATCCGCTATGGCATCGAAACCATCTACCAGGACTCAGCCCTGGTGACGCAGCTTTCGATCGCCCGCAATCTCTTTCTGGGACGCGAGCCGGTCAAGGGACCGCGCTTCTTCAACCGTCTCGATCAGGCGATGATGAACGAGGTGGCCCGCAAGCTGCTGCTCGAGGTGGGCATCACCAAGGACATCCCGCCGACCACCCCGATCGGCTCCTTGTCGGGCGGCGAGCGTCAGGCAGTGGCGATCGCCCGGGCGATGCATTTCGACAGCGATCTGATCATCCTCGACGAGCCCACGAACAATCTCGGTGTCGCCGAGACCCAGGGCGTCCTGAACTTCGTGCGCGGCGCCCGCGATTCCGGCCATTCCTGCATCTTCATCGCCCACAATATCCACCACGTGTTTCAGGTGGTCGATCGCATCGTCGTCATGCGCCAGGGCCGCATCGTCGCCGACGACATCGACCCCAAAAGAACCACGGTCGAAGGCGTCGAGCGCGTCATCACCGGCCTGACCGCCGAGGGCCGGCCGCTCGATCTTTAGCGGGCCTACATTGGGAAGAAGATGGTAATTGCAATACAAACGATGGCGCCAACCAATAGGTTCATCGGCACGCCGATTTTCAGGAAATCCGTGAAGCGATAATTGCCCGCACCATAGACCAGTGTATTGGTCTGATAGCCGATCGGCGTGGCAAAACTGGCGCTGGCTCCGAACATGACGGCTACGACGAAGGCGCGGGGGTCGATGCTTAATTGCTCCGCAAGGCTGATGGCGATAGGCGTGAGCACGATGGCGACCGCATTGTTGGTGACCAGTTCGGTCAGTAGCGATGCTATTGCGTAGACAATAACCAGGGTCACCAAGGGCGACATGTCGCTCACCAGCGGCGCAACCGCGCCGACGATCAACTCGACGGCGCCCGTTGCCTCGAGGCCTACCCCGATAATCAACATGGCAAAGATCAGGATCAGGATCGACAGGTCGATCGATCCCCAGGCTTCGTCATTGTCGATGCAGCGGAGGACCAGAATGACGGCCACTGCAAGCATGGCGAGAAGACCTATGCCCATGACATTGAAGGCCGCCAGAATGACGACCGCAGCCAGAGCCAGAAGGGCGATCGGCGCCTGTCGCCGCCGATAGGCACGGCCGCCAGGACGGGTGATCGAGACCAGATCGCCGTTTTGCGCCAGAGCGTCGAAGCCTTCCGGTGGTCCCTCGAGGAGCAGCTTGTCGGCAGGACGTAACCGTGCGCCGACCAGATCCGGCCCGGCGATATGCCCATGCCGGTGTACGCCCAGAACCCGGATGCCGAATCGCCTTCCTAGGGCCAGATCGACGATCCGCTCGCCCGCATTCGATCTCGACGGCGTGACGATCGCTTCGGCGATGACAGTCGCGGGCTCGACCGGTAGTGCCAAGGTCGGCCGCATCCCGACTCGCAGGCCCGAATTCTCCTTGAGGGTCAAAAGCTCCGAGGTCGACGTCATCAGGATGATCACATCGCCTCGCTTCAAGAGGTGATTGGTCGGATCGCTGCGGATGATCCTGCCACCGATGCGCAGACCGACGATCCGCAAGCCGGACCTCCTGAACGCCGAGACGGCGCCGACGCGCTGACCGATAAAGGAACAGTCGGCAAGAATGGTGACTTCGGAGAGAAACTCGGTGTCACCGGGCAGAAGACCCTGCCCCACGGAGTGGCGGTCCGGCAGCAGAAACCGCCCCAGGACCAGCATCAAAAGCCCCCCACCGAGCGCTGCTGCGATGCCGACGGGTGCTATTTCGAAGATCGAGAAGGGCTCCAGGCCTCTGGCGCGCGCCACGCCATCGACGAGAATGTTGGTCGATGTGCCGATCAGTGTGCAGGTGCCACCGAGAATCGCGGCATAGGAAAGGGGAATCAGAAGTCGCGTGGGTGCAAGGTTCAAGGATTCCGCAAGACGGACCACGACCGGAATGAGGATCAGGACGACGGGCGTATTGTTGATAAAGGCCGATGCCGCCATTGTCGCCAGGAGAAACAGGCATATCGCCGCCGAAGGCCGCGTACCTGCACGCCCAATGACCATGTTCGCCATGGCGTCCAGCAATCCTGTTCGAACCAGCGCTCCGGAAATGACGAACATCGCAGCAATGGTTATCGGCGCGGAATTGGCGAAAACGTCCAGCACCTGATCGGCCGGCGTGAAGCCCAGGAGGATGAAGAGCGCAGCGCCGCCGACAGCAACTACATCCGGCGGATATTTCTCCCAGACAAAGGCGACAAAAAGCAACGCCAGGAGTGCAATCGCGACATAGGGTTCGTACCCGAAGAACAAGTCAGCCATGGTCAGACCGGATATCCTTGATGTTCGAAAGCCCCTGCAACTCCGGGAATCGAGCCGCGATCCCTGCGGACCCATCTGACGATAAGGAAGCCGATCGACGATTGAGCGAGATGGCGGATCGACGCTGCCAGCACGATCATTGTGCAACATGCCCGAGCACCTCGAAGCGGCTATATCTGGTTTGAGTCCAAGAGAATAAGCCATCTGTTTTTCGGGTTAGACAGGAGGCTCGAAATGATATCCGATACGGGGAATCAAAGAGGAGATGGCCAGGATGGCCGAACGGTCGATATATTTGAAATTCACGGCTGCCGACGTTTCGGCGAGTATTGTGCTCTATTGGGAGACAGCGCCCAAGACCTGTGCTGCGATCTGGGGGGCATTGGCCAAACCGATGCAGGTCGAGGCCAGCCACGCGGTTTTTTCCGGACCCGAAATCATGACAGGCCTTCCGGAAAGTCATCGCAATTTCGATCCGCTATCGATCCCGCCCGAAAACCAAACCATCCAGCCTGAGGCCGGCGAGTTGCTGTGGTTCTATCAACCCCGGAACTTTTTTAAGATCGATCCATCAGAGTTCTGGGAAATCGGCATCTTCTATGCCCATGGCGGCCGCACCTTCGGACCGACCGGCTGGATCCCTTGTAATTATTTCGGAAAGATCACCGAGGGACTGGAGGGAATTGCCGAACAGTCGCGATTGATCCGGCGTGAGGGCGTAAAAATGGTCGAGATTGGACGCGCCTGATACCTACTCTCCAAGCGAACTAATAACAGGAGCACCAAGCAATGCATCATACCGCTATCCCGCTTTTGAGCGCCGTGGCTCTTGTTGCCGGCGCAACCGCCGTTTCCGCCCAGTCGATCACCATCAACTCCTTCGGCGGTGCCTACGAGGAAGCACACCGGGCCTGCATCATCGATCCCTTCACCGAGGCGACCGGTGCCGACGTGCAGATCGTGACCGCTTATTCCGCCGACGCCTTCGCCCAGTTGCGGGCGCAGAAAGAGGCCCCGCAGTTCGATGTGATCCATTTCTCGGGTGGCCAGGAGATCGTCGGCGCTCAGGAAGGGTTGCTGGCACCGATCGACCCCGCCAGCCTTGAGAATGCCGATGATCTCTATGATTTCGCCAAAGAGAACCTTGCCGCCGGAGAGGGGCCCGCCTATTCGATTGCATCGATCGGCCTGCTCTACAATACCGAGACGGCACCCCAGGCGCCGACCGCCTGGAAGGATCTCGTCGGCGGTGTGTATGGCGATCGTCTGGTCTTGACCGACATCGCCAACGGCTACGGCATGCTGGGTTTTTTGATGATCAACCAGGTGTCGGGAGGCTCGATCGATAATATCCAACCCGGTCTCGATGCCGTCGCGGGCCTTTTGGATGACGGGGCGTTGATCGTAAATACCTCGCCGGAGATCCAGCAGGAATTTGCGCAGAATGACGCCGTGATCGCCGCCTACGCGTCCGACTACGCCTATACGCTGCGGAAGGCGGGTCTGCCGGTCAAATTCGTCCAGGGGGTCGAAGGGACCCCAGCAAGCTTCATCACTGTCAATCTCGTTGCCGGGCGTGTCAATGAGGAATTGGCACTGAAGTTCATCGACATCTCGATCTCCAAGGAAGCGCAGGAGTGTTTCGCCAATGCGCTGCGCTACACGCCTACCAATGCCACGGTGGAGCTGTCCGAAGAGGTTGCCGCCGATGTCGCTTACGGTCCCGAAGCAGTGGCTGGCCTGATCCGTTTCGACCCGATTACGATCGAGGCCAATCGCTCGGCATGGGTCGACGCCTGGAACCGAACCATCGCCCGCTAGACGAAGGCTGCCCCGGCGCTCGATGACGGACCGGCGCGAAAACCTCATCCTCATCCTGCCGGGGCTACTCCTCCTCTGTGTCGCCTTCTTCTTGCCTATCCTGCGGATGCTGGCCTTGTCCGTCGAGGGAGAGGACGGCCGGACACTGGCGCATTTTCAGCGATTTCTGGGTGATGCTTTCTATCTGGGCGTCCTCTGGCGCACGGTGCGTCTCTCGCTGATCATCACCTTCGTCTGCGCCGTCGTCGGGTTTCCGATGGCCTACATCATGGCCCGTTCATCGGCCCGGGTTCGCTTGTGGCTGATCGTCATGGTGATCCTGCCGCTGATGACGAGCGTTGTCGTGCGGACCTTCGGTTGGATGGTCGTCCTGTCGCGCAACGGTATCATCCCCGAGTTGGCGCGCGACATGGGCCTTGCCGGGCGCAGTTTCACCCTGATGCAGACGGAATCGGCGATTGTCATCGGCATGGTCCAGGTCCTGTTGCCGTTCATGGTCCTGACCATCCTCAGCGTATTGAGCCGGATCGATGGACGGCTCGAGGAGGCGGCGCGGACCATGGGGTGCACCTTCATCCAGACCGTGCGCGCCGTCGTCCTGCCTCTGGCGCTGCCAGGGATCACCGCGGGCGCCATTCTCGTCTTCACGCTCTCGGCGAGTTCCTTCATTACGCCCAGCCTTCTAGGGGGATCGCGCATTCAGGTTCTTGCGGCCTCGATTTACCGCTCCGTGACCCAGACACTTGACTGGCCCTTCGCGGCCGCTCAATCCGTCATTCTCTTCAGCGGCATCCTCCTCGTCCTGATCCCCTATATCCGCCAGCAGAGCCGACACCGTGGTTAGCGCCGTTCCCGCCGCCTGGCGCGTTGCCGGTTGGATTTTCGTCATTGCAATCGGGATTTTCCTGCTCGGGCCGCTGGTCGTCGTCATCGGAGTCTCCTTGTCGGAGAGCCAGTTTATCGCTTTCCCGCCCCAGGGATTGAGCTTGAAATGGTATCAGGCGGTCCTCACTGACGAACGCTATCTGTCGTCGGCGTGGATCAGTCTGCGCCTCGCTTTGCTCGTGACCTGTGCGGCCACCTTGATCGGTGGTGCCGCGGCGATTGCTATTCACCGCCGCTCGCTGCCCGGCTCGCAAGCGCTGGCGACCCTGTTCCTTTCGCCGCTGATCTTGCCGACAATCATCTTCGCCATCGGCATGTTGATGTTCTGGAGTGCGGTCTTCGGCCCGTTGACTTTTCTGACCTTGGCGATCGGCCATCTGATGATCTGCATCCCGTACGTGGTGCGGACGACGACGGCAGTCCTCGCCGATGCCGATCCGTTTTTAGAAGAGGCTGCCCGCACCATGGGTGCCAGCCGGTTGCAGCGGCTTTGGCATGTCGTCGTGCCGCAATGTCTCCCGGGCCTCGCCGTCAGCGCCTTTTTCTGTTTCAATATCTCCTTTGATGAAGCCGTCCTGTCGCTGTTCCTGCGTCATCCGGGCCTGACGACGTTGCCGGTGAGAATCTACGGCCAGCTGGAGTTCAGTCCGGACCCCTCCGTGGCGGCCGTCTCCTCGATCATGATCGGCATCACGGTCATCCTGCTCGTCGTTATCGACCGTATTCTCGGCATTCATCGCATCTCGGCGACCTGAGATGGCCGAACTGGTTTTGAGCGAAATTTTCAAAGCCTATGGCGCGACGCCGATCCTTGAAGGTTTCTCCGCGACGATCCGTTCAGGCCAGTTCGTCAGCCTGCTGGGACCGTCGGGTTGCGGCAAGACCACCGTGCTGCGCATCGTCGCCGGTCTCGAGGCTGTGACCGGCGGTCGGGTCGAGATCGATGGCGAAGACGTCACCAGACTACCGCCCGAGCGCCGCGACATCGCGATGATGTTTCAGTCCTACGCGCTCCTGCCGCATCTGAGTGCCGCCGAAAATGTACGCTTCCCGCTCAGAATGCGCAGTATTGCTGGACGGGAAGAGCAGCGTCAAAGAGTTCGGGAGGCACTCGACACGGTGCGACTCGGCCCTCTCGCCGACCGCAAGCCGAGCCAGCTCTCCGGCGGCCAGCAACAGCGCGTGGCGCTGGCCCGTGCCGTCGTTTCCAAGCCCAAGGTCCTGCTCCTCGACGAGCCGTTGTCGAACCTCGACGCGCGCTTGCGGGAGGACATGCAGGTCGAGCTTGTCGAGATCCACAAAACGCTCGGCCTGACCACGCTCTTCGTGACGCATGATCAGGAAGAAGCTCTCAGCCTCTCCGATCGGGTTATCCTGCTGAACCAGGGGAAGATCGAGCAGGAGGGCGCACCGAAGGCCATCTATTCCGCCCCTCAAACGCGCTTCGCCTCCTCGTTTCTGGGTGCCGCCAACCTCCTGCCCGGAACGATCGAGACGGCAGGTCTCGTAAGGCTAGAGGACGGGCAATCCATTGCTTTGCCCTCGACCGTCAACGCGCGCGGGCCGGTCACGCTCATGATCCGCCAGGAGGATGTCGAAGTCATCCCGGAAGGCACTGAAGGATTGGTCGCTCAGGTGCGAGCGCGAATCTATCTCGGAGCCAGGAGCCGGCATATCGTGTCGCTTGCCGGAACCGAGGTCCGCGCACTCGGCGCCGGTGACCGCGATTTCCCTGCCGGCAGCCGGGTTTCCCTGAGAATTTCCCCGGACCGAATCCAGATTCTCGCGGCGACATCGGTCGAGAATTGACGCTGGAGTTTCGTCTCGGGGCAGGAATTCAGCCCGCAACCATCCATTGCACCGGCCACAGGACGATCTGCGGTGCCAATGTGATGATGACGATGCCGAGCAGCATCAGGAAAAAGAAAGGCATGGCGGCCCGAGTCACCTGCAGGATGTCGCGTCCGGTGAGGTCCTGCAGGACGAAGAGATTGAAGCCGACCGGCGGGGTGATTTGCGCCATCTCGACGACGATGACCGTGAAAATGCCGAACCAGATCGGATCGATCCCGGCCTTCTGCACCATCGGCAAGACGACCGCCGCAGTCAGCACCATCATCGAGACACCGTCCAGGAAGCAACCGAGAACGATGTAGATGATCGTGAGGACGGCAAGGAGCTGATTGGGCGAGAGCTGCCAGGTATCGACATAGCCTGCCAGCACCCGCGGCACGCCGGTAAACCCCATGGCGATCGAGAGGAATGCCGCACCGACCAGAATGAAGGTAATCATGCAGGAGGTCTTGAGTGCCGCCATCAGGCTTTCGTTGAATGAGGCCCAGGTGAGGGATCGGCTCACTGCGGCCAGGAGCAACGCGCCGATAACGCCCATGGTCGCCGCTTCGGTCGGTGTCGCATAACCGCCGTAGATCGAGCCGATCACGAAGACGATCAGAAGCAGGACCGGGATGAGCAGCTTCGCCTTGGCGATCTTTTGGCCGAAACTGAGGCGGTCCTGCTCGACCGGTGCCAAGGATGGGTCGAGTTTGGCGCGAATGGCGACATAGCCCATGAAGATCAGAATGATCATGACACCCGGAACGATGCCGGCGATGAAGAGGCGGGAGATCGACTGCTGGGCAAGGACCCCGTAGACGATGAGCATGATCGATGGCGGGATGAGAAGACCGAGCGTGCCCGAGCCCGCGAGCGTGCCGATTGCCAGCCGCTCGTCATAGCCGCGCGCTTTCAGTTCGGGAATGCTCATCCGGCCGACCGTGGCGCAGGTCACCGCACTCGAGCCCGCCACTGCCGCCATCACGCCGCAGCCGATGATGTTGACATGGAAGAGGCCGCCCGGCAGCCGTACCAACCACGGGGCGAGGCCGTTGAACATGTCCGATGACAGGCGCGTCCGAAAGAGAATCTCGCCCATCCAGATGAACAGGGGGAGGGCGGTCAACACCCAGTTCCAGCTGGCATCCCAGACTGTACTCGCAAGCAGCGAGCCTGCCGGTGCGGGCGAGAAGAAAAACAGCGCGAAGAAGCCTACCGCGGTCAGGCTGATCGCCACCCATACGCCACTTGCGAGTAGCAATGCCATGGTCGCAAAGACGATGAAAGCGACGGTCCCGGGCTCGCTCACGAGGCTTGTCGCTCAGCGGGTTCTAGAACGTGATCGGCATTGACTTCGTAGGAGGGCTCTTGGCCACGCAGCACGAGAACGAGTTCGTCGATCACGGCGATCGTCATAATGATCAGTCCTAGGGGCATGCCGGAACGCGGGATCCAGAAGGGAATGGCCATGAGGCCCGGACTGATCTCATTGAAGACATAGGAAAAATAGACGAAATCGATGGCCCAGTAGGTGAAGTAGACCAGGGCTATCGCCGTAAATCCAAGACACCACAGCTCGATGAAGCGGCGCGTTGCGGGTGGAAAACGGCCGATCAGCAGGTTGACACGGATATGACCGCCATTCTTGAACGTGTAGGCAAGGCCGAGAAAGGTCGAGGCCGCCATGCAGAAACCGGCCGTTTCCGTCGAATCGATGGCGAAGCCTGCGAAGCGACCGACCACCTGGGCGACGATCGCGACCGCGATGCCTGCGAGAAAGACCGCCCCGAGCCGGCCCGCGAGGAGATAGAGAGCGTCGAGCGCCGACCGCATGATCGTCAGCCGATCCGGCAGGGCCCGATTTCAGCCTCGCCGCACAGACCAGCCTTAGCCGCCAACCAGCGCCAGATAGCGGTCGAGGACGGCGTTCGCCTCGGGACTGGCTTCGGTCCGCCAACCCTTCATCATTTCAACGCCGATCTCGATCATGCGCTCGACCACCGCAGGCGGCGCCACGGCGACGTTCATGCCGTTGTCTTGCAGGACCTTCATCTGCGCCGCCGTCGTCTCGGCACTCATCTCGAAGGCACGCAGTTCGGCCATGCTGGCCGCTTCGAGGACGGCGTCCCGCGTTTCAGGCGCCAATGCCTGGAACATGGCTTCGTTCACGACCACGGCGTTCTTGGAAAAGATGGCACCGGCATACGTGAAATCGCTGGTATTGTCCCAGGCTTGGATATCGATGCCGGTTTGCGGGCTGGTAAAGAGAGCCTCGATCAAACCCGTCGAGAACGCTTGGGGGACCTCGGCGAAGGGCAGGATGGTCGCCTCGAAGCCCAGCATCTCACCCATTTGCTGAGTCGCGACCGAGTAGATCCGCATAGGGACACCGGAAAAGTCCTCCACCGACGTCACGGGAAACTTCGTATAGAAACCCTGGCCGGGCCAGGGGCTGTAGAAGAGGACGCGCAGTCCCGCTTCGGCGAAAAGTTGGTTGAAGTACGCCTTCTGCAGATCCTTGAGCAGCCAGGCACTTTGATAATCGGGGGCGATGTACGGCAGAGCTTCGAGCACGTACATCGGGTCCTCGTTGCCGTAGACGCCCAGGCGGATTTCGCCGATCGGCACCTGCCCACGCTGAACGGCCGTCTTGATCGCATCGAGCTTGATCAGGGTGTCGTTCGACTGGAGATCGATCGTCAGGTCCGAACTGGCCTCGACGTCCTCGATGAAGCGCCGGATGCTCATGGTAAGGAAATTGTCCTCGGGATAGCCCGAAGCCATAAGCCACTCTTCGGCCACGGCATGTGAGCCGCCGGCCATCGCAAGAAATATCGCTCCACAAGCGGCTGAGAGATAACGCTTCATCGCAGGTCTCCTCGTTTTTTGTACGGTGCCTTCCATTACCCTAAGCGCGGGTTGTCATGACCGCAACTTGTGCAAGTCTCGGGCCACGCGTGCCATCTGCCTTGTTGGATGATGCATGAACCACAAATTCCGCCAGCTTCGGCGGCTCGCCGAATGGCGTATGCACAGAAATGCGGCATTGCGGTAATCGGCGATGCATCGCCGGGCAGCGCCAGTGGTAGGAATTCGACGGAAGATTCTCTTCCGGCGAATGTCTTGCGTACCACTAACTCCATGATTTTAGTGGATTTTGCGCTTCAACAAATTGGCTGCCATTTGTCGAAGCCAATCCACTAGCCGACCAATCCCGCGCGCCGTTCCTTCTCGACAAGCTCGGCAGCGCGATCGCGGATCTCCCCATGGCCGCCGCCACCCGGCGTCTCTACGATAAGGCGCTCAGCCCCCCCGATCATCTGAAAGCCCTTGCCGCTGATCTTGCGCCCCGCGGAGGTCGATAGCCGGCCATTGGCACCGTTCGAGCCGCCGTCCGTGCCGCGCGCCGGGTGATCGATCCGGTCGAACGCGGCGAGCAGTTCATAGTCATGGCCCTGCCGATTGCCGACCTCGATGACCTGACCGTGTCCGCCACGATGGCGGCCGGCGCCGCCGCTGTCAGGCCTCAATTCCTTGCGCCAGAATACCAAGGGCGTCATCGCCTCGATGATCTCGACCGGCGTTCCGGTGACACCCGAGGGATAGGCGGTAGCACTCAGACCGTCGCTCATGGGCCGCGCGCCGGTGCCGCCATTGCTGGTGACCGTCACGGCATAGCCGACCTCCTCGGCATTGACGTCCTTGAAGGTGCCGCGGAAGGTCATGTTCCAGAGGCAGCTCGTTCCCTCGGCCGGGCAGCGTTCCGGAATGACCTGCCTGAGACAGCCGAACACGACGTCGGGCAACATCTGGCCGATGATGTGCCTTGATGAGACCGGTGCCGGGTAGGGCGCATTGAGGATCGATCCCAGCGGGGCGGTCACCTCGAAAACGCCAAGCGACCCCGCATTATTGGGAACTTTGGGCGAAATCGCGCACATCAGTCCGAAGCAGGCATAAGCCGTCGTGTAGGCGAGCGGCACATTGATCCCACGGCTCTGCCGCTCGGACGTACCCGCGAAATCGACCGTGACACGGTCGTCGCGAATCGTGACCGACGCCTTGAGATCGATCGGCCTGTCGTAGCCGTCGATCCGCATCTCGCCCCGAAATCGTCCCTTCTCGATGGTCTCGAGTTCGGCCAGGACCGCGTTCCGCGAGGCCTCGATAATGTGGTTCGCGATCGCGTCGAGATCGGTCAGATCGAATTCGCTCATCGTCTCCTTGAGGCGACGCGCGCCGACGTCGTTGCACGCGATGAGGGACCAGATATCGCCCTCCATCTCCACCGGGCGGCGGGTGTTCGCCTTGCAGATATCGATGATCGCCTGATTGGTCCGGCCGGCCTCGACGATCCGCAGGAACGGCAAATAAATGCCTTCCATATGCACGTCGGTCGCATCCGGACCGAAGCCGATCCCGCCGATATCGACCAGATGCGAGGTGCAGCTGAAGAGCGCCACCATCTGGCCGCCATGAAACACCGGCGTGGTGACGACGAAATCGTTGAGGTGGCCGGTACCTTTCCAGGGGTCGTTGGTGATGAAGACGTCGCCGTCCTGCATCGCGTCTGGCGGAAACGCCTTGAGGAAATGCTTGACGCTCTCGGCCATCGAATTGACGTGGCCCGGCGTGCCGGTGACGGCCTGGGCCAGCATGCGTCCATGCAGGTCGAACACGCCTGCGGAGAGGTCGCCGCATTCCCGAACGATGGTCGAGAAGGCCGTGCGCAGCAGTGCCTGAGCCTGCTCTTCGACGACCGCGATCAGTCGGTTCCAGATGATCTGGCGATCGATGGCAGAGAGCGTTGCAGTCATGGATCAAGCAACCTTTTGATCGAGAATGATGTTCAAGGCGCCATCGACCTGCATCTGGAAGCCGCCGCTCACAACGATTGTCGTCGTCGGTTCCTCGATCAGGCACGGACCGTCGATATGGGTCCCAGGCAGAAGCGCCTGGCGTTGAAAAATCGGAACCTCGAGCATTTGCCCGGACGCGACATCGAAGAGTTGGCGATGCCGTTCGGCCTGCGGCGACGGAACTCTATCGGTCGCCGCGATTTCCGCCGGGTCAGATGCATGTGTCGAGAGCTTGACCGTCCAGGTCAGGCATTCGATCTCGCCGCCTGGAATGATGCGCTCGAAAAGCGTGCGATAAGCGATCTCGAAACCCGCATGAAGATCGTCGAGGTC
>JBGSYN010000070.1:0-6714 GCA_041750975.1 Geminicoccaceae bacterium
TAATCGTCCAATATTTCACCTGGCTTTGGCGAGTGCTTCATGGAGATTTGGGAATTTCGTTCTACCAGTCGGGAACCAGCGTCGCCGAGCTGATCGGACAGCGTCTCCCGGCGACACTCGAACTTGCCATCGCAGGTCTGATCCTTTCGATCATCATCTCCGTGCCGCTCGGCATTATTGCGGCCGTCAAGAAGGGCCGCTGGCCGGATCATCTGATCATGGGAGCCAGCAGCGTCTCCATCGCAATCCCCAATTTCTGGCTCGGCATCCTGATGCTGCTCCTGTTCGCGGTGTTCCTCGGCTGGCTGCCGGCGGGCGGGCGGCCGGTGACGTTTTTCGAGGACCCCATCAGAAGCCTTGAATATCTGTTGCTTCCGGCCTTCACCTTGTCGCTTTTCAGTGCAGCCGTGCTGGTGCGTTTCGTCCGTGCTTCGATGCTTGAGGTCCTTAACCAGGACTATATCCGGACCGCCTATTCAAAGGGGCTTTCCTACCGGACCATCATCACCAAGCATGCGCTCAGAAACGCGTTGATTCCGGCAATCACCGCTCTTGGCGTCCAACTCGGTCAACTGCTGACCGGAACCATCGTCCTCGAACTGGTCTTTTCCTGGCCCGGACTGGGCCAGTTGATCCTGGGCGCCATCACGGGACGAGACTATCAGCTGGTCCAGGGTTGCGTCTTGATGTTCGTCGTCACCTTCGTCATCGTCAATCTGCTAACGGACATCATCTATGGAGTGCTCGACCCGAGGATCAGCGTCACGGGCAAATAGGCCGGCTAGAGCGCCAGCTCGAGATGATCGACGGCCAGCCGCGCGATCTTTGTCTCGTCGAGCCTCACACCGAGCCCTGGTCCTTCGGGAACCGCGACCATGCCGTCCTTTACCTCGAGCACTTGCCGGTCGAGGATGCCGCCATCCGGCGACGGGAACGTGCCGTCGATCGCATGCCGCACCGCTGGAAATGCGGCAGCAATGTGGAGGTTGACGGCAACGCCGATATCCCACTCGCTTTCGAGTGTGCTGTGGATTCCGAACCCGAGATCCATGGCGTCGCAGACAGCAATGAGATCGCGAACGGCAGCAATTCCGCCCCAGTGATAGACGTCGCCGAGCACGATATCGAGGGCATCGAGCCGAATCGCCGGCGGCAAATGCTCGAACTGAATGACGCACATATTGGTGGCGAGCGGGGTGCTGACGTAGCGTTTCAGCCTCGCCATGCCTTCGATATCGGCCGTCGGGTCCTCGTACCATTCGAGACCCAGACGATCCAATCGTGGGAACAGCCGCATCGCTTGCGCCGGGGTATAGCCCGCATTGGGATCGATCCTGAGCTTCATTTCCGCACCGAAACATTCGCGCAGTGCCGTCAACGCCGCCACATCCCACTCTGGACTGATCGCGGCGCTTTTCAGCTTGATCGTTCCGATCCCGGTCTGGCCGATCTTCTGTCGTGCATCCTCGACCACTCGATCCACATTACTCAAATCGGCGACGAAGGCCTCGACATCCTGGCGGTTTGCTCCCGCCGGCAGGGGCACCGCACTCAAACCTTTGACCACTGGTATCCGGATTCTGAAGGCGCCCCCAAGAAGGTCGAACAGCGGCAGGCCGGCTGCTTTTCCCTGCAAATCGAACAGGGCGGTTTCGATTCCGCCATAGGCGATCCAGCCGTTGCGGCCATTGCGCTGGTGAAAATTCATCGACGCGAAATCGTGACGGATCGGTCCGGTGTCGTGGGGATTCCGCCCCAAGCAGGTTCGCGACAGGATGCCCGCAAGTCGCCACGTATCGTCATGGCCGGAGCATTCGCCAAGCCCTTCCAGGCCGCATTCGGTATGCAGGCGGATGATCGTGCGAAAGTGCTCGCTGATGGCGTTGTGCGCGGTGACCTTGGTGCCGCCCAAGGGGAACCGAACTCGATCGAGAGTTGCCGCGACGATTTTCATGGCGGCGACGTCAGGCCCAGCCCAAGCCCGCTTCCGATACGCCGTTTGCCGATCTTTCCGGATGCGACGAGCACGCCCGCCTTGATATGGGTCGACGCGGCCGCGAGCTGCAGCGCCAGCGCTTCGCCGATTGGCCCATGACGGCGCGCGTCGATCGCAATGTCGATCAGGAATGTCCGTGCCAGAGCCAGGCCCTGCAGAAACACCGACGGGCCGCCGAGGACAATCGGATCGGCAATCCAGAGATCGACTTCCCGGTTCCGCAATGCGTGCGCCAAGGCCTCGATGGTCGGCAAAGTGCGTACGGTCGGGAGTCCACTTACAACCGACCCGAGTGCGATCTCAGCATTTTGAACCCCGCCAAAAATTTGGGCCAGAGACAATCCACGTTCATGTGCCTGCAGATCGAGCAGGGCCGTCTCGACCGCGCCGATCAGGTCGGGCGAGGCGCGGTCCGCGAGAGCAGCTCGTATCGCACGCCGATCATAGGCGTCACGACCGACAAGACATGCCGCAATCTCGCGGGCGGCGTCCAGGCCCTCAGGGGCGGTGCCGACAGCGCCAAGGCCGATAGGGCCGGCGTCACTACCGAGCCGAATCTCGAGGATGGGACCTGAGGCCGCGATATCGACACTGCCAATGCCTGTCATCAAGGCTCGACTCGATAGTCCGCCTCGCTGACGGGCTCGAGCCACTCGACATGGGTACCGTCCTGATGTTCCTGTATGGCGATGTGGCTCATCTGATGCTCGGGTGCCGCTCCGTGCCAATGCTTTTCCCCGGGTGCGAACCAGATGACGTCGCCGACGCGGATTTCGCGAACGACATCCCCTAGAACCTGGACCCTGCCGATACCGGCCGTGACGTAAAGGGTCTGACCCAAAGGATGGGTGTGCCAATTGGTGCGCGAACCGGGCGTGAACGTCACACTCAGTGCCTTCGCCCGAGCCGGATCCGGTGCATCATGGATAGGATCCTGAAAGACGGTGCCCGTAAAGTATGTGTCCGGTGCCGTGCTGGTCCGCCTGCTGCCGCTTTCGAGAATCTTCATCCTCCGCCTCACCTTGCTTGTCTTATGGATGGCTATCATATTGGTATTGAAAGCAAAGACAACGCGACAATGGTTAGGTGCAGCGAAGCTATGCCCGCTTGCTTCACGATTCGAAAGGCGCTATCGAATATTGAATTATACTCAAACTTCCTTTGACAGGAGTTAAAACTTCAGTGAATCATGAATTTGTGGTGCCTGAAATGGACGATGCGGTGAACGGCAAAAGACAGTCACGCGCGGCAGAGGCACGTCTGTCACTGCGCGAGGAAATCCTCAATCCCGAGGGGGCTCCGCTTTACCAACAGGTTTACGAGGCCATTCGCGGGCAGATCGGCCGAGACGGCGACAAGGCTATGGGCTGCGGTTTGCCGACCGAGGATCAAATCGGGGCCCATTACGAGGTCAGCAAGATCACCGTACGCAAGGCATTGCAGCTCCTTGAGCGCGACGGGTTCATTGCCCGCCGCCGGGCCAAGACGCCCCTGATCGTTCGGGTCAGCCGCGAACCCGAGGTCGGGCGTACGATCAGCACCATCGACGACATCTTTCAGCACAGCAGCGATACCGAGCGCCGCTACGAAAGCTACGAAACGGTCCACGATGCCGAGGCGGCGACGAAGCTCGAGCTCGATCCTGGCGCCAGCCTTTTAAAGGTGGTGACCACCCAGCATAGTCAGGGAACGATAATCGGCTACTCGACCATTTACTTTCCGCCCGATGTCGCAGCGAAGCTTTCGCAGGTACGATTGCAAAAGGCCAAATATCTGATCTTCCCGGTGGTCGAGGAGGCGATTGGGCAAGGTATCGATTTTGCCGACATTTCGGTGACGGCGGCGGCAGCAACGCCTCATGATGCCGAGATCATTGGTTGCGAACCGGGCACAGTCCTGGTGCGTCTCAAGCTGCTTTTCCGTACCGAATCGAACCACCCCGTGCAGTATCATCAGAGCTACTATCGCGCCGACAAATATTCGGTGGGCTATAGGATCGGCCGTAGCCCGGCCAAGCGCGCTGATTGAGGCATAGGCCGACTAGACGTCCAGGGCGGAGCGGGAACGAGACGCTCCTTAGCCCGAAGTGAGGCCGGATCGCGGCTAGATGTCTATGTCGGCCCAGATTGCGTGATGATCCGACGCGGCGTGGTGCTTCTCATTCAGCTCCGGATAGACTTCCCATCGGGGCGGCCTTGAGCCCGGCCAAGCCCCTTTACGAAAAATGCCGCCCTTGGCGACCTTCGCGAACAATGCGGGGGAGAGCAGCAGATAATCGATCTTGTCGTCGTCATTGCCGAGGCCATGGGTGCCGATTCCACGATGTCCATTATCCGCCTTGAACTCGAAATCCTTGAAGTTGGCGTGCGCGGAGACATCGCGAAGATCCGTCTCGCTTAGAAGCGGCGCTAGCTCATCGCTATCAGGCGTATCGTTGAGATCGCCCAGCACGACGACATTCTCCACGGCTTCCTCTATCAGACGCTTGTAGTATCCGGCGACGGCATTTGCTTGCGCCTTCCGTTTGGCCCGGCTGGTCGGGTCATTGCCGCCGAACTTGCTCTTGAAATGGTTGACCAGGAGGACGAGGCGGGCGCCGGAAGGCGCCGTGACCTCATATTCGGGGCAATCACGGCTGAAAATGCGGCCACCATCCGCCTTTCTATCGTCGACGTGACTGCGCATCGGACCGATCGGAAATTCACGGCGCGTTGCCAAGCCGACATCGATCCCGCGATCGTCGTTGCCGTCGATCACCATCATATGGTGATAGCCTTCGCTGAGGCCGAACTTCTCCAGCATAAGATCGTGAAACGTCAAAAGCACCGGGCGGCTCTCTGCCTCGACGATCGCCAAGACATCGGCGTTGACGTCGCGGATGACCCGGGCCGTATTCGTCATCGCGATCTCGTCCACGGCCTCGGTGCGCAGTTCGCACCAACCGACCCAGTCGTCACGTCCATTGGCCTTGATAAAGGGGACCTTGGGCGCTTTCGGGCGGGATATCAGCTGGCCGCGAATTTTTCGGATTTGCGTGAACGGACCCTCGTCCCGCCGCAGCATGCCGAGGTGCCCGATCAGCTCAAGCATCTTCGCTTTGTCATCGTCGCTGTAGGGCTGCTTTTCGAACAGTTTGTTCAGCTCGGTATGAGCATCCAGGACGTCACGATGCGCATGCGGATCTTCGTCGTTGAAGACCTTCGCGCGATCGAAAAGGTTCTCGACATTGAACGCCGCAATGCGCACGAGCCACCTCCAACGGAGAATTACGCGTCTGCACAGTGTAATCCGATTCCGAAGACATGTCCCCGAAAAGCGACTACGGCTCGAGGGTGGAAATCTTTTTGTTGAGCCCGACGTCCGGACTTGGCGATTGGTTAGCTCGGCGTCTCATTGAGCAGCCGCGGATCGGGGTCTGTCTCACCGATAGCGGCAATCAATTCTTCGAGTATGGAATCGGCGGAAGCGAGGCCGGCGATCGCCGATATGCGGCTTTGTTGCCGCAGCCCTTCAGTGGCCTGATCGAGAGCTCCGACGACATCATAATACATATCCTGGACCCGAATACTTGCCGAACTTCCGTCAAGCTCATGCGCAAATTCGGACTGAAGATCGCTCAGCCGCTCATAATCGACGGGCTCGTCCTGTTCCAGCATCTGCATCAGCGTCTCGATCTCCGACTTTGAATTCTGCAGCAGTTCATGAAAGCTGTTTGGTCCTGCTTCCGGTGTCGATCCCGGGCTTGCCCCGGCATCACTCGGTGAGCTCGCCTCAGTCTGCGACCGAGGGGAAGTTGGGGCGATAAGGATGGCAACGAGAAATGCGGCAGCAATGACAGGGACGAACTTCACGATTGATTCTCCAATCTCAGGCTAGGAGGCTACAACCTTTAGTCCGTCCAGATGTTCCAAGGGCGTTACCAGACGAAGTCCTGGCATCAACGGTTGGCTAGCCGGGTTGCATTTGGGAGTGTCGCACCCGCGATCTCAAGCAGGAGTTTGCGGCGTACCGCGTCGGTGAAACTGATATCGCCGTCCGCCGTGACGACGAAGCTCGCGGGACCGCCGATGATCGTTCTTGCGAAGGCGTCCTCGAGGTCATAGCCGGCTGGACGGCCGCTGCAGTGGCGACAAAGAATAGCCAGACCGTTGATCGTGATATCGGCATCGAGCGCGCTTTGCCTTGCAACATGGAGCGGCGTGCCATTCCAGTTGTTGGCGCTGTCGGCCGAAATGTCGATCACCCTGCGGTAACCCTGCAAGCCATTGCCCTCGATCTCTTCGCGGGCGGCATCGAGCGCGCTGCCGATGGCGTTGCGGCCATAAGCCTTGCGAGGTGTACTCAAAAGGGCATTGGCGAACGCCCCGGCGCTTTCCGGACCGTCGATAATGGTCCATGGCACGACAACCTCTTGCGACAACGAATTGCCGAACTCGATGAAGGTGACGGCGATTTTCTGATCGAAACCTTGAGCGATAGCGCCGAGAATTTCCGGGTCCGTGATCGCCGTCGCATAGCCCTGGCGCTGGAAAATGATCTCGTCATTGTCGATCGAGCCCGTGGCATCCGCCAGCAACACCAATTCGAGGTCGACGCGCTCGCCTTCCTGTCCTGCAGCCGGAACAGAAAGACCAGCCAGCATCAATGCCAGCCAAAAATAGCGTGCCAAATGAACTGCCCTCCGAGTTTTCTCCCGCCATTTTCAGGTAGTGCGGCGG
>JBGSYN010000071.1:0-60450 GCA_041750975.1 Geminicoccaceae bacterium
CTGCTGCATCCAACGGGCGAGTTCGCGGCGCGGTTCATGATCCTGGCGATGATGGTGACGCCCTTGCGCCTGATCTTTGCGAACGCCCGCTGGCCGCTCTGGCTGGTGCGACGGCGCCGTTATCTGGGCGTTGCGGCCTTCGGCTATGCGGCACTGCATGTGCTCTTCTATGTCATCGATGAGGGGCCGTTCTCGAATGTCGTGGCCGAGGCGCTGCGGCTTTCGATCTGGACCGGCTGGGTGGCGTTCCTGATCTTCGTGCCGCTCGCGGCGACCAGCAATGAGTGGGCGGTGCGGCGGCTGAAGCGGGCCTGGAAGCCACTGCACCGCTGGGTTTATGCGGCGGCCGTCATGACCCTCGCCCATTGGATCTTCCTCGAATATGACGTTGGGCCGGCCCTGGTGCATTTTCTGCCGCTCGTGGCGCTCGAGACCTATCGCGTCCTGCGCAGCCGGTCCGTGCCGTTGCGCGTCGCCAGCAGGGCCTGATCCGATGATGCAGCGATGGGACCCCGTCGCCGAGGATCGGCCCTTCACGACCAGGACCAGCTGGCTGCTGCCGCTGCGGCGGGATGGCACGCCGGCGATTTTGAAGATCGCGCTCGAGGAGGAGGAAAAGCGGGGCGGGCGTTTGATGGTCTGGTTCGACGGCAAAGGGGCCGCACCGGTGCTGGCGCACGATCAAGACGGCCTCCTTCTGGAGCGGGCCATGGGTCCGGGGACACTGGCCGAGCTTGCCCGAACCGGCCGGGATGACGAGGCTTGCCGGATCATCTGCCGGACCATCGGTGTGCTGCATGAGGCCAGAGCCGAGCCGCCCCCGCCATTGATGCCGCTCGCGTGGTGGTTCGGCGAACTCGGGCCCGCGGCGGCGCGCCATGGCGGCGTTCTGGCCCGGGCCGCGTCGACCACCCGCGAGTTGCTGGCCAGCCAAGAGGAGGTGGTGCCGCTGCATGGCGATATCCATCATGGCAATGTTCTGGATTTCGGCGGGCGTGGCTGGCTGGCGATCGATCCCAAGGGCCTCATCGGCGATCGCTGCTTCGACTATGCCAATCTCTTCTGCAATCCCGAGCATGAGATCGCGACGGAGCCCGCCCGCTTTGCCCGCCGGGTCGAGATCGTAGAGGCATGCGCCGGCCAGGATCGCGCGCGTCTGTTGCGCTGGATCCTAGCCTGGGCCGGCTTGTCCGCGGCCTGGCTCCTCAAGGACGGCGATTGCGACCGTACACCGCTCAGGGTTGCCGAATTGGCGGCAGCGGAGATTGACCGGCATGGAAATTGAGACCGATCGACTGGTTTTGCGGGCGTGGCGCGATACGGATCTGCCCCATGTCCAACGCTACGCCGTGCGGCCTGAATTCTATCGTTGACAGTCGTGGTTCATGTTCGAAACGTCATTCACCGAGATCGCCCTCGGCGCCAACGAGCAGTGCCTGATACCAGTGGCGGCTGGCCTTGAGGTCATGCACGGCGATCAGGGGTTGGGGCCGCATTGGCCTTGCCTTCTCCGCTCCCGAAGGTCATTCACGCCGCGGAAGCGGCACCGGTCCCGAGCGCGGGCTTGCCGCGCACCGCCAGCGCCGCTTCGAGCGCTTCTTCCGACCAGTAGGTCCAGGCCGCCTGTTTGACCGAGCGCAACGTGTCGGGATCGGCCAGGAGATCGAGCAGATCGCCCTTGTTCAGGGTGCCGGGACCGACATGGCCGGCAATGGCCGCGATGGTACCGTCACAGCGGCCATATTGACCCTGCAGCAACTCGATATGCAGTTCCTGGGTACGGGGGTCGATCAAAACCGATTGCAGCAATTCCTTCGACGATGGGATCGAGAGTTTGGCGCGCCATTGATCGAGGCGCTCGATCACCGTAACCGGCCCGGCCTCCTCTTGCGTCAGCAGCAGATTGTGCCGCCGCAGCCAGTCCCCGATCGCTTTGCTCTCGAGACAGGCGACAAGATAGGGTGCGATCGCGGGCCCGAGACAAACCGGCAGCAGCCACCAGAAGAGCGGCCGCGCCAAGAACCAGATGGCGACAGCCGCGGCAATGCCGATCGACTGCACCAGCAGAAAACGCCGCTGCAGGGCCATGATCGAGGAATTGTCGCTGTCCCGGCGCTGCGGCCGCCAATCGATGACCCCGCCTAAAAGGATGCTCAAGACGAACCAGGTCTGCTTCAGCATCATGATCGGCGCCAGCAGCACCGAGATGACGATTTCGAGCACGAAGCTCAGAACTATGGCCGGTGCGCCGCCAAGCAGACGCCGCCTTGAAGGCTCGGCGATCGCGAGACATGCCCCCAGGATCTTGGGCAGAAACAGCCAGCCGAGGGTGATGAACAGGAGCCGCTCGGCCTCTTTGGCGACCGAACTCGGCAGGACCGGAAACGGCATTTCCTCGGTGAAGTAGATCGGGGTGCCGTAGGCGAGCTCGAAGCCCTGGGCCGCCGAAAGGAGGAGGAAGACCAGCCAGATCGGGGCGGTCAGGTAGGCCATGATCCCGATGAAGATGTGCAGCCGGCTGGTCAGCCGCAAATCGCGCGCCGCCAGGACCCGCACATGCTGCAGATTGCCCTGGCACCAGCGGCGGTCGCGGGACAGATAGTCCTCGATGCCGGGCGGCGGTTCCTCGTAGCTCTGGCCGAGATCGTCGGCGATCCGAACCTCGAAGCCGCCGCGTCTGAGGAGTGCTGCTTCGACGAAATCGTGACTCAAGATGTCGCCGCCAAACGGCGGGCGGCCCGGAAAAGTGGGCAAGCCGCAAAGATCGGCGAACGCCGACATGCGTATGATCGCGTTGTGGCCCCAGTAGTTACCGTCGGGTCCGGACCAGGCAGACACGCCGGCGGCATTGATATTGCCGACCATTTCGCCGGCGAATTGCAATGACCGGGCAAACAGCGTTCGGCCCTTGATGAGCTTGGGCGGGACCTGAATGAGGCCGACCGCCGGCTGCGCATCCATCCGGGCGACGAGTTCGATCAGGGTTTCCGCCCCGACCAGGCTATCGGCGTCAAGCGGGACGATGTAACCGTAATGACCGCCCCAGCGGCCGACGAAATCATCGAGATTGCCGATCTTGCGCCGACTATTGTTAAGCCGACGCCGGTAAAAGACACGGCCGCCCGCTTCGAGCCCCAGGCGTAATTGACGCCAAGCCTCGATTTCCTGGAGCCAGATTTCGGGGTCGTTGGTGTCGCTGAGGATGAAGATATCGAACCGTTCAGCCTGGCCGTGGGCCTGCAGATCCTCCCACATCGCCGCTATGCGAGCAAAAACGCCCTGCACTTCCTCATTGTAGATCGGCATGAGCAGGGCGACGCGCGGGCCTTCGCCAAGGATCGCGGGCGGCGGCCTTGAGCCGAAGCGGCGCCGGGTTTCGCGCACCATCCCCGCCATATGCGACCAGAATGACTGCGCGAGCCACAGCGCCAGCAGTGAAAACACCAGGATGCTGGCGATGTCCAGCATGCTCAGGCCGTCGACGAACAGGATGGCCGCGAAGGTCCAGACCGCCCAGGCCAGCGATATGCCGATCAGGACGGCAAGCAGTCCACGCAAATAAACCGCTGAATGCGGACGCATTATCTGAAACCGAGGGCGGGCACCAATGAGGCAAGAAACGCGGTGACGGGCCTTACTCTGAGCGCGGACGTGACAGGCTCGATGGTTTGCGTGCGGATCAGCAGGGGAGCCGCTTCCGGTGTTTTCCGGCCGATTGCGGCATCGCCGTCGTCACGATTCGTGATTGCGCTCTCGGCCTCGGCCAACGCCAGCCGCATTGCCGCCTCGAGCGGCACCTCGCCGTGACGCTCGCGCAAACGCAGCGCCAAGAGACAAGCTTCGCGTTCCGCCTGCGCTACGCTCGAGGCGATAAAGAGCAATGCGAGCCGGCGCTCCACCAGCGACCACACATTGCGCGGATGCGCACCGTTGGATGTCCGGTTGTCGCGATGCAATGTTTCCATCAGTTTGTGACCCTCACCCACGTCCTTAACTATATCGCCAGATCACAGTTCATCCAACCGGTAGATCCATGTCTCCGATACCTGGTTGCCGTCCGCCTCCAGCCATGCACTCAGCTCGGTCGGCGTATCGACCGGAGTGACATCGAAAAACAGGCGGTAACTTCCCGTTATCGGATTGAGTTGCAGTACCGGTTTCGTCACTTCTGCTGACCCGGCGTTGACCACCGGCGTGATCTGGTCGATCGGCCGGTCGATAGCCGAATAATCGATGACGACCTTGCGGGTTCCCTCGGCCGGTCGAGATCCGGCAACACCTCCTGTCCCAACGCGCGTGTCCAACACTCTGGAAGTGGCACTGCCGACGATGCTCTGCTTGCTCCAGAACACGCGATACGAGATCGTCAATTCGCTGCCGGCCTCGATGTCGATCATCGGCGACCAGAACGCGACGATGTTGTCATGGGTCTCCGTCGGCGCCGGCAGTTCGAGCAGCATCACATTGCCGGAGCCGAAAGGGGCTATCGGTTCGATCCAGACGCTCGGCCGGAGATCGTAGCGCGCTTCGAGATCCTGAAAAGTGGTGAATTCGCGATCTCGCTGGATCAGGCCGAAGGCCTTCGGATTCTCGGCGTGAATTACTGACCAGTGCAATCGCGCCGGGTTAGCAAGTGGACGCCAAACGATGGATTCGTCCTGGCGCCACAGAATTAACCCTTGGGAATCGTGGACTCTCGGCCGGTAGTCATCGGCACCCGCCCGATCGTTCGGGCCGAAGAGATACATGCTGGTCAGCGGCGCAATGCCGAGCCGCTCGACCGGTGCTCGAAAGAACAACCTCGCCTGTGTCGCCACTTCGGTCCGCTCCCCGGGCACGACCTCGAAGCGGTAGGCGCCGACCACGCTCTGGCTCTCGAGGAGCGCATAGATGACCACCGAGGTGGCCGTGCTCGGCTCTTCCAGCCAGAACGCGGTAAAGCTCGGGAATTCCTCGCCATCGACCGTGCCGGTATCGACCGCGAGCCCGCGGGCGGAGGCGCCGTAGCGGCTGTCCCTGCCGACCGCCCGAAAGTAACTGGCGCCCAGAAACGCAATGACCTCGTCGAAGACCTCGCTTTGGTTGATCGGGTAATGCAGCCTGAAACCGGCGAAGCCATGGATTTCACTAGGATCGCCCGGCAGGGGGGCGTCGTAGGAGAACATGTCCTGGCTGAACTCGACACGATCGACGACATTTTCGCGGACGGTGTAGATGTCGACGGGCCGGTTATAGAAAACACCCGAATGAAAGAGCTGGACCCGGAAGGGTGAGTTGCGATCGCTCCACAACGCCACTTCAGGCTTGAAGCGAATGGACCTGAATGTGTCGTAGTCGATATCCGCGAGCCATTCAGGGACCTGGCGCGGGGCTCGCGGCGGCTCCGTCGAAAGTCGTTTGGCCTCGGCTGCCAGAGCGTCGAAGCTGAAATTGGCGCCATCGCCGAGGCGGAGTTCCTGCGCGAAAGCCTGGCCGATCAACACAAATCCCAGCATCGGCGCCAAGAACGACAGCAATTTCATTGAGTATCAAGCCTTCAGGCGCGCGCATTGCCCAGGTCACGAGTATAGATTCAGGACCGTGAACGGTGGGCATCGCGCAAGGTTCCAGCCCACAAATCTTCAATTCCGGCGATGATGCTACATCGTCCATCTCGCAGACGCAGCATGGCAGATTGGCTCACTAAGAAGATTTCGCAGGAACCGATCGATCATTCACTTTCAGTTAACCACCGCCGCCTAGCGTCCCGCCATCGTCAACCCGAATATTATCTGGAGGTGGACCTTGCGAGACTATCGAAATTCGGAGAGATGGGATGCGGATTCGGAAGGTGTCACGGCGAAATCGCAGCCGGATCCCCTTGACACTCTCGGTGCCGAAGATGATGGCCTTTCCGACATCGACCCACTCGACCTGCCGGAAATCATGTGGCCAGGAACTCATTACGGACCCGACCTGTCCGGACACGGACGGACCCCTTCGAGAGCGCCGTCGGGCCATCGCCGCCTTGCCGCAGATGACGAATGCGATCCTCATTGGCAAAGCCTCGGCGCCGTGCTGGACAGTCTCTTCGCGCAGGACAGCACCGAAACCTGAACCGATTCGCGCACAGCAGGCCGGGATCATGCGGCGTGCTGGACCCCCTCCCCTAAAGGTGGCAATGAGCGTCGCTTGGATTATCGGCTGAGGCGCCATGCCACGGTGCCGGAGGGACGGACGCTGCAATGAGAACGACGGTTCAATATGCGATCGTAATGCTGCTCATCACTCAGGGTGTGGCCGAGGCGGCGCACCTGGCCGGCAGCGAATGGCGGCCGGTCGAGATCGGCGGCGCCGAGGTTCCGGCAGACACCGGGATCTTCGTTCGATTCGGTGGGGAAGGCGAACTGACCGGTCACGGTGGCTGCAACAGTTTTTTCGGTTCCTACTCGATTACGGGGGATCGCATTGAGATCGGCCCCCTTGGTGTTACCAGGATGGCCTGCCCGGAGCCCGTCTCGACGCGTGAGTTCGAATTCCTCGCCTCGCTGGAGAATGCCAAGCAATTCGCGCGTGAACGGATCGATCTCGAACTCAGGGATCAGAGCGGCATCACCTTGGTACGGCTGATCCAGACAGACGCCGATTGAACTGAGCGGTCCGGGCCTGCAACGGCCATACGAGAGTGGACGGGACGTGCCTGTACCCTGTCCGCTTCTGCAGTTGCTTGCGGTCGGCAGGTTACCATTCGCCCAGCAAATTCCACCGGCTCCATGACAGCGGCAGAAGTTTGAGGTGACGACCGGGAGGGGGATTGCCGCTGCACTAGGCTCGACCGTGATTTTCGCAACGCAGGACGCGATCACCAAATCCCTCACGGCGGATCTGGCGATCGGTCAGATCATCATGGTCCGTTTCGTCAGCTTCGCGATATTCGCCACGATTTTCGTGGCATTGCGGCCTGGCTTCATGCGGGCGCTCCGCGCCAGGCGGCCCTATTTGCAGATCATCCGCTCGCTGCTTCTGGTCGGTGAGATCATGATCTTCGCGCTGGCTCTGCGGGCCTTGTCGCTGCCGCTCATTCACGCACTCTTTCTGACTTTTCCCTTGATGATCACGGCTCTTTCGCTGCCGGTTCTCGGCGAGACCGTGGGCTGGAGGCGCTGGATTGCCGTTGCGATCGGCTTTGCCGGCACCCTCGTCATTCTCAGGCCATCCGTGGGCTCCTTCGAGCCGGCGAGCCTTCTAGTTCTCGGCTGTGCGCTGGTATTCTCCTTCTACAATCTCCTCACCCGCCTTGCCTCACGCGACGACAGCTTCGAGACATCAACGCTCTATGCGGCGGTCATCGGCGCTCTGGTGGCCAGTGTCTTCGGCGTGGCAAGCTGGCAGGCACCCACGGGCGGGCAATGGTTCTGGCTCGCCATACTCTCGATCACCGGCATCAGCGGCCACATGCTCTTGATCAAGGCACTCGACTGGGCACCCGCATCGATCCTGCAACCGATCAACTTCACCATCATCGTCTGGGGTACGATACTGAGTATCGTCTTTTTCGATACTTGGCCCGATCGCCTGACCATCGTCGGTGCCTCAATCGTCATCGGTAGCGGTCTGTTCATCACCTGGCGGGAACCTCGAAGGCATCAGACGCATTAAAGGCAGATCTTGCGACAGTTGATCGAAGCCTGTCCTCCTTGAAACCCCACGTGATCTCGATCCGACCATGGCTCATCGGAAGATTCACTCCAATCCAGCTGGCGTCCGGCATTAACGGCTAATGCATTACAGTGACCCTTGTCATCGAAGAGGCGGTAACTTCCTACAACAAGCTTTTCAGGCGAGTGATCGCTACATATTGGAATGAGGGCATTGATCCAGGATCCCGAGACGGATGACGAGGACGGACGGCTTCGCGCACTCGAAAGATATGATATCCTTGACAATGCCGAGGAAAAGCCAATCGAAAATATCGTTAATCTGGTTCAGCAGACCTTGCATGTTCCGATGTGCGCGATCAGCCTGGTGCATCGCAAAAACCAATGGTTCAAGGGCGCCCGCGGAGTCGGCTTAATCGAGACCTCGCGTGACTTTTCCTTCGGCTCGCACATCGTCCAGCGTTCGGACAATCTCGTTGTTTGCAACGCGCTCGAGGACCCACTCTTCGCGACGAACCCGCTGGTTACCGGCGAGCCTTATATTCGGGCCTGTGCGGGCGTGCCGCTCAAGACCCCGGACGGCTACAGGATCGGCAGTCTCTGCGCGCTCGACATACAGCCACGCGAATTCCCCGAATTCGAAATCGCCATACTCGAGAGCCTCGCGAAAGTCGTCGTCGACGAACTCGAGTTGAAGCAGATCGCGTCGCGGGATCATCTGACCGGTGCCGAAACGAGGCGTGCCTGGATGGCGAAGGCCCACGCGGAAATCGCCAGAGCCAGCCGATATCGCCGCCCGATCTCCGTGATGATCCTGGATCTCGACAATTTCAAGGCCGTCAACGACAGCCATGGCCACCCCTCTGGCGATGTCGTGATCAAGACGCTCGCCGATCTTTGCATGAAGACGTTGCGCCAATCCGATTTTTTCGGCCGGCTTGGCGGCGAGGAATTTGCGCTGATGATGCCGGAGACAAGTGCTGCCAATGCCTGCGTCGTCGCTGAAAGAATTCGGGCAGGTTTCGAAGCGTCGGCGATCGATATTGGCGATATCGATCCTCTATTCTGTACCGTAAGCGTCGGTGTCGCCAGCGATCACCATTGTCGAAACCTCGAGCCCCTATTGGAACGCGCTGACCAGGCCCTCTATTGCGCCAAGAAGCAGGGGCGCAATCGCGTCATCGCTGCCGGTCACATGATCTCGGTCCCCATGGCGAAAGCACTTTAGTGTGGTCGGTAACCCTGGCTTCGGTATTGCACCAAGCGCGGGGCGACGACGATCGCCGCCGCGACAAGGTCGAGCGATAAACAGGCGGTAAAGGCCGTCCGATAGCTGCCGGTGGCGTGCTCCAGAAGCCCGACCAGCCAGGGGCCTAAGGCGTAGGTGAACTGGTTGACGGCAATGACCAGGCTGAGCATGCGAATGAAGTGCGCGCTGGCGAATTCACGTTGAACCAGTAGTCCCGGCAGAGTCACGAGGTTGCCGAGCGCCACGCCGAAAAGGACACAGCCGAGGTAGAGGATCGTTTCTGAGGTTCCCCAGGCGAGAAGGCCGAGGCCTGCGATCTGCAACAGGAAATAGAAGCCCGCGGCCAGTCTCTGGTCGATCCGATCGATGACGAGGCCCGAGGCGAGACGCCCGACGAGAGCCGATGCTGTTGTCAGGCTTACCGCCCAACCGGCTGCGACGGTGCCGAGCAAGGGCGACAAATAGGCGAGTTGATGGGTGAGAAAGCCCACCAAGGTCAGCGTGCCGATCGCAAAGGGAATCGAAATGCTGAGGAACCTCCAGTCGCCGAGCATCCGGGCCAGCGGCAATGACGGTTTGGGCTCGTTCGAACACGATGTTCCAGGCGTCGGTTGCGACGGCTGAGGCGGATCCCTCAGGTCGCGCTCATCGGCCCGTTTGGGGCGGAAGACGAGCATGATCACCGGCAGCAGTACCAGGAGCATGATGATCGAGGTCGGCACGATCGCCAGGCGAAGGCCGACCTGCTCGATGAGCATGACTAACAGCGGCGCCATCACGGTACCACCCGCACTGGCCCCGGTGAGCGCCAGGCTGACGGCCAGTCCGCGCCTTTGAAAGAACCAGGGGGCGATGATGAAATTGATCGCCGCACCGCTCATGGCCGCCCAACCGACGGACATCACCGCGAAGGCGGCGAAGACCTGCCATTTCCGAGTGATCAGGGTGAGCAGAACGAGGCCGCAAACCATGGCGATCGCGCCGAACGCCAGCGGCCGCCGAATGCCATATGCCTCGAACACACGGCCCGCGAAGAACACCATCGCGGCGCCGAGCACATAATAGAGTGTGATGGCCGCCGAGATATCGGCAACGGGCCAGCCGTTGCGGTTCTGCAGTGCGACGAGATAGATGCCCGGCCCATAAAATCCCATGCCGAACGCGAAGAACGCCACCGCGAACGCGCCGGCGACGACGTACCAGCCGTGATAGATGGGACGATTGCCATGGGGCCAACCGGTCATGAGGTCGTCGGTGCAGGCCGCTGGGACGGAAGCTTCGGCCTATCGGTCGACGCCGCCTTTTGGAAAGTGTGCCAGACGGTGGTCCATAACTTCCCAAGGCAGGCGATCTTCGAGCCATATTTCTCGCTCTGGCGCGAACCGTTCCGGCTCATCGAGCGAGGCGATCGTAACATCGACCGTATCGACGTCATCATCGTGTGCGTATGTCAGTGTGGTGCCACAGATCCCGCAAAAGGTTCGTCGAACTTTGGGCGAGGACCGGAATTGGACCAGATGATCGTCCGCAATTCTCAACGATTGCTTGGGAACGGTTATCCAGGCGACGCCCGCCACACCTGCCGAAAGTCGGCATGACCGGCAGTGACAGATATCGGCGCCTAGCGGCACGCCGATAACGGTGAAACGCACTTTCGCGCAAAAACAGTCGCCTTCGAATGTTTCCGACACGGGCCAAGCCTTCCTATCCCAGGGTTCGGCGCAAATGTCCGATCAATAGACCTTGGTGCGCTCGGAGCCGGCTGAGCTTGTGGCCATCATTGCATCGAAGTGACGGGCCATGAGGTCGAATTGCAGCGCCGTGGTATCGCGTTCGAGCCAGAGATTGACAAATTCGCCCGGATCGAGCTCGAGGTCGAACAGTTCGCCGAGGCCGGTACCATGGTAGACGATGTGCTTGTAGCGGCCATCCATGTACATCGTGCCATGACTGCCGGGCCTGTTGCTCGAGGAGCCGATGGCGTCATGGAAATGCGAGACGACGTGCGGCTTGTGGTAGATGGGATCCTTGGTCCCGGTGAGGATCGGCCAGAGCGACTGACCTTGCATCGCTGCAGGGATCTCGACGCCGGCTGCTTCGAGCAGCGTCGGCGCCAGATCGACCAGTTCGACCAGTGCTTGTGACTTGAGGTCTTCCTTGACCGCACCGGGCCAGGCGAAGATCAGCGGCACATGCACCAGTCCCTCGAAGAAGCGGCAGCCTTTGTAGAGCAGGCCGTGATCGCCGAGCATCTCACCATGATCGCTGTGAAAGACGATCAGTGTGTTGTCGAGCTCACCCATCGCATCGAGTGCGTCGAGCAGCCGGCCCAATTCATGATCGATCAGCTCGATCATCGCGTAATAGGCGGCCTTGACCGCTTGGCCATTGAACTGCGGCGGCGGCTGGAAGCCGATATTGCTCGAATCGATGCCCGTTGCCGATGGATCCGGCATGTCGCCACGGGGGTCCATCGCCTCGACGGTTTGTTGCGAGATCTCCGCGAATTTCCGCTGGCGGATGATGTCGCTGTCGCGAAAGAGCGGCATCGGCAGGCTCGAAGGATCGTAGCGGTCGAGGTATTCGGCGGGCGGATCAAACGGCGGATGCGGGTCGAAAGGGTTGAGGCTCAACATCCAGGGGCCGTCGCGCTTTTCCTCGACGAAGCGGATCGCCATCTCGGTGATCCAGGTCGTCTGGTGGTATTCGGCGGGAACACCCGGACCGCAAAAGCTCTTGATGGGCTCGTAAAGATCCTTGTGGCTGACGCCTTTCTCGTTTTCGAGCCACTGGTGATAGGCGTGGTGCTCCGGATCGAGATTGGGCCGCGGATGATGGCTCCATTGATAATAGCGGTAGCCGTCATCGAGCCTGGCCTCGTGGCCGAATGCGCCAGAAAGATGAAGTTTGCCGACGAGGCCGCAATCATAGCCATTTTCCGCGAGTATCTTGGTGACGAGCTTTTCGCCCGGCGGGAAACGCTCGTTGCCGTTGCGATGGACATGGTGGCTTGCGGGATATCGGCCGGTCAGCATGCTGGCCCGGGAGGGCGTGCAGATCGGGCTCTGCACATAGGCCCGTGTGAAGGTGACGCCGCGTGCGGTCAACGCATCGAGGCGCGGCGTGCGGATGTGCGGATTGCCGAGCCGGGCAATGGTGTCGAAGCGCTGTTGATCCGTGCAGTACCAAAGAATATTGGGCCGATCTGCCATCAATCGGGTGCCTTTATTGGGGTTCGTGATTGGTCGATCGGGGCCTTCTAGCCGGATGGCGGGCCAAACACCAGCGAGCCGCGCCCTGCGACCCGCTTTCTGCTGCTTCCGACCCGGCTCTGTCAGGCTGGTTGATTGGCCGGATGGTGCACATTGCCGCGCCCGACCCGCGCCTCGGTTGCTTCGACCTCGGGAAGCTGCGCCTCTCGGAGGTAGCTCTCAAAAATCTGGTAAGGCAGGTGGGAACGCACCGCATGGACATAGATTGCGTAGCCGAAAACCGCACAGACCAGGATGTCCCAACCGAATGTCAGCACATCAATGCCGCCGCCGAAACCGCCCAAATAGGAGATGGCGCCGAGCCCTAGGAAATAAGGCACGAGCCATCGCGCCTGGCGCAAATCCATGCCCCTGCCGCCGGTCTGCCGCACGCGGATGAGGAGCACAGCGAGCCCGACCGCAAGGCAGACGCCGAGCCGCCAGACGGTATCCCAGCCGCTCCAATAGACGATCAGTGTCGCGATGATGAAGGCCAGGGGGCCAACGAGGCCCAGCCGAGGCACCCTGAACGGCCTCGATCGCTTAGGCATGAGTTCGCGCAAAGCCGCGACCGCAACCGGACCGACGACAAAGGAGAGAATGATCGCCGCACCGTTCAGGGCGATGATCTCGCTGAACGGCAAGAGTACGAAGGCCAGGATCGAGACGACCCAGTTCAGCAGGCGCACTGAGTGGCACCCCGCGCCTAGACAATGCGGCAATGATCCGCGGGAACAGGCCATTTTGCGCAATCGCCATGGCGAGGCGCGCATTGGAGCCCACCGCCACCAGCCCGCCGCCAAAGGGCGACACGACGGCCGCAATGTTCAACAGGCTGATCAGCCAAAGGATGCCGATGGCCGACGCCAGGGCGCCAAGGGGTCCAAAATTATGGCCGAGATCGATCGAGGACCAGCCATTGGCGATATCAGCAGGCTCGAGAGCGCCCAAAAACGCCAGTTGAATGCCGGCGTAAATGACGAAGGCGATGAGGATCGAGAGCACCAGGGCGAGCGGCACGGTGACATTGGGACGGCGCGCTTCCCCGGCGAGGTCAATGGCGTGACGGAAACCGATGAAAGCGAAAATGACACCGCCGCTCGAAACCGCCGCCAGGATGCCCTCGAGGCCGAAGGGCGCAAATCCGCCCGTCATGCCGAGATTGGCCGCCTCGAACCGGCTGCCGATCAAGGCCACGAGCACGACCAGCGGTATCGCGATCTTGGCCCAGGTGATCGAGGTGTTGACGTAGGTGAAAGCTTCACGCCGACCGCGTTGATGAAGTTGAAGATCAACAGGAACCCGGCCGAAACCACAACGCCCCAGGTCGAGAGCACCTTGGTGGCGCCGGTCGCGACATAGAGCCACTGCGCATGCGGTGCCTGATATTTGAGCGTGGCCTCGACCTCGACCGGTGCCGTGGTCAAGTAGCCGATCCAGGCGGACCATCCCATCGCCATGGCAACGACATTGCCGTGGCTGAACTGCGGCACGCGGGCAATCCCGCCCGGCACCGGCAACATGGCGGAAATCTCGACAAAGGTCAGGGCCAGGAGCAGCATGGCCACACCGCCGATAGCCCAGGACACGAGTGCCGCCGGGCCCGCCAGTTGGCTCGCCAGGAGCGGCGCGAACAACCAGCCGGAACCAACCATGCCGCTGACCGCAACGAAGGTCAGGCCAATCAGGCCGATATCGCGCTTCATTGCCATGGACGAATTCCTCAATTTCGATCGAAACGACCGGTGACATCGTTCATGCAGCTACCCTGCAAATCAGACGCTATTGCAGCCATGGCGAAGCTGCGCCATCGGGATTTCGTTATTGCGTTGCGGAATACCCTCCCTATGAGTGCGTCGGTCACCTGATGCCGGACCCTGCACTAGCCGCGGAATTGAAGCAACACATGCCAGCCTACAGACCGGATATTGACGGTCTTCGCGCCCTGGCCGTCCTGGCGGTCGTCTTCTATCATGCGGGATTCGATCAGATCAGCGGCGGCTTCGTCGGTGTCGACGTCTTCTTCGTGATCTCGGGCTATCTGATCACGACGATCATTCTGAAAGATCTCGAAGGCGGCCATGGCTTCTCGATCGCGCGTTTCTACGAGCGGCGGGCGCGACGTATCTTTCCGGCTTTGTTCCTCGTCATTTTGGCCGCCACCCTGGCGGCTCTGGTGATCTTCACGCCGATCGAGCTCGAGCACTACGCTCGGACCGTGATCGCGGCGACCTTCTTCATTTCCAACATCTTCTTCTGGCGCGAGACCAATTATTTCGCGAGCGAGGCCGATACCGAGCCCCTGCTGCATACCTGGTCGCTCGCCGTCGAGGAACAGTTCTACATCGTCTTTCCGATCTTTCTGGTGCTGGTGCATCGCTACCTGCCCCGCCAGAAGATAGCACTTCTCGCCATCATCGGCGTGATCTCGCTCCTGATGGGCGTGATCGGCATTCGTTACAGTGAAGCTGCAGCCTTCTATCTGGCACCACCGCGCGCCTGGGAGCTGATGCTTGGCGCGCTCCTGGCCGTGGGTGCGGTACCAGCCCCGACCAACCGGCCGCTTCGGGAACTCGTCGCGTTCGTGGGTTTTGGCGCCATTCTCTGGAGCGTTCTGGCGTTCGAGGCGGCAACAACGTTCCCCGGTATTGCGGCATTGATTCCGACGCTCGGCACGACAGCCCTGATCTGGGCCGGAACGGTTCCGGGCGGATCGATCGTCACTCGCTTTTTGAGCCTGAGGCCGCTTGTCTTTGTCGGGCTGATTTCTTACTCCTTCTATCTCTGGCACTGGCCGATCTTCGTTTTCTACTATTTCACGCTCGACCGTTTTCCATCCCTGGCCGAGCGCTGGTGGATGATCGCTGCGGCAGCAGCCCTTGCCATTATGTCCTGGCAATTCGTCGAGCAGCCATTCCGGCGCCGGTCGTTGCTCAAGACCAGAGCTGCCGTCTTCAGCGCTTCGGGTGTCGGGATGGCTGCACTTGGCGCTGTCGGCCTTATTCTGGTCGTGCAGGATGGATGGCCGCAACGCGTGCCGGAAAACCTTCGGGCGATGGCGACAACGGACTACACGAGCCTCTTCGAGCAGGGCTACGATTGCATCGATGCGCCGTTGATCGAGGGCGGGCATTTCGGTCTGTGCCCCGTCGGCGATACCGATGTCGATGACGCGCGCGTCTTGATTTGGGGCGATTCGCACGCGCTGGCGATGGAACCGGCTTTCGAGAAGCTCGCCACCGCCACCGAGGGCGGGATCGTGCTTGCCTCATTTCCCGGGTGCCCCCACCTCTTCGACGTAGCACGCATCGACTATTTCACGCCGTGCCGGCAATTGAACGACGCCTTGCGACGATTGATTGCCGAACGCGGAATCAGGAAAGTCATCCTCATCAATGGCTGGACCGGCATCCTCAGTGATCGCGACACCGAATTCCAGGGTGTGCGCAGCCATGACCGTGCTTCCCGCATCGCCAATGTCCAGGCAGCATTGCCCCATACACTGGAGATCCTCCACGGCCTTGGAGTCGACGTCGCGTTGGTGACCCCCGTCCCCACTCCGTCACGCCCGGTGCCCAAGGCGATCACGCGCGAGGCGTTGCTCGGCACGACGTTCGAGCTGGGCAGCACGGTCGATGAGTACCAGGAGGATTATGCCGTTCTAATCCAGATGATCGAGGCCAACAAAGGAGCGATCGATCTCATCGTGCCGGTCACCGAGATCTTTTGCGAGAACGGCTACTGCCCTGCGCGCGACGGCATGGAGCCGTTCTATTTCGACGCCTCGCATTTGAGCGAGGCGGGACTTAAGCGGATCGAGCCGGGGCTGACCCGGATTCTTCTGCCATTTCTCGATGGCTATGCATCAGGCTCCGGGTCGCAGGGGAGTTGAGAAGCCGCCAACCGCCTGTGAACTCGAGCATTGGCAACTAATGTGCTAGCGGCGAGCGGTTACCATGATCACCGGCTCGAGCTGATCGGCCTCGAGCGCCTGGAGGTAATTGGCAAATTTTGCCGGTGAATTGGCCCCGGTCAACAGATGCAGGCCCAGCGGCGGCGGTCCACCGGAGGCGGAAGCCTTTTTAAAGACCTGACGGAAGAAGTCGATCGCAAAATTCTTGAGGCTTTCCTCCGCCTGAAGTTCGAACCCGGCATCATTCAGGAGTGACGCAGTCTCAAGGCGCGACTTCAAAAAACTCGTCGCAGCCGTTTCCGCCCACGGCACCGGATAGTTCATGCCCCAAACCGGACCCTTCATGACATCGAAAACGCACAACGGCGCCCCAGGTTTGAGCACGCGCGCCAATTCCCGATAGAAGCGCTCCCGATCCTCGATATTCATGGCAACGTGAAAAGTGACCGCGGCACCGAACGTGGCGCTTTCAAAAGGCATGTCGAGGACGCTGCGGAGGTCGAAGCTGCAACGATCGGCGAGGCCCATACGCTCTGTGAGCATCTGCGCAACCTCGATATATTCAGGCGTGATATCGATGCCGGTGACCGTGCAGCCGCGTTCCGAAGCCAGATGCCGCGCAGTGCCGCCAATCCCGCAGCCCGCGTCGAGGACATGCATCCCCGGCTTGATCGGCGTCATGTCGAGCGCCTTGAGCGTTGTCGCGCGACCAGCCGTGTGAAATTCGTCGACAGCGGCAAGATCGGTCGGCGTCAGGGCATCCAGGTTCGCGCCTGTAGCGCGCAAGCCCTCGATAATCGCTTCGAATAGTCCGGCGCGCGCATAATGTGCGGCGATGTCGTCTTCGATGGTCTCGGCCATAGCGTCCCCACTGAGCAGTGCCCGGATTGACGCGAAACATTATCATTTCAGGCGGGAAAGAGCCAAGGGTCCGATGTTACATGGGCTGAATGAGCCGACGCTTCCGCCTCAGCCCAACCAGCGGGTCGGGCACGCCGGCAGCGGGTATTCCCCGGCCATAGGCGTCAGGCAAAACAGTTCGCCATGCCGTTCGAGCGTATAGTGTTAGCGCAAATCGGTCACACGACTCGCGGCGCCCTTCATCAGGTAGAGCAAGTCAGGCGGGCTGTGGATTACCGGGCAGCCGAAACTGGCGTAGTGTTTGGCGAGGGCGTTATCGGCGACGCCGCCGACAGCAGCGATCTTGCCATGCTTTTTGCAGGCGGCAGCCAGGGTTTTGTAGGCGGCTTCGATCTTGGGATGATCGACCTGCCCCGGGACCCCGAAATCGGTCGAGAGATCGCCGCTACCGATCAGGAGAATGTCGAGACCTTCTACGGCGGCAATGGCTTCGGCATTCTCGATCGCGGTCGCAGTCTCGAGCATCACCACGGCATAGGTCTGGGCGTTCAGGGTCGAGATCATCTCAGGCAAGGGCACCGTTTTGAGGAAGAGCTGCGGTGCCGGCCCGGCGACGGAACGCTTACCAATCGGCGGGTACTTGATGGCTTCGACGAAGGCCCGGGCTTGCTCTGCGGTGTCGACATGCGGCATGACGATGCCCGAAGCGCCGCCGTCGAGCGCCCGTGTCGCCATGCCGAGATTGCCTTCCGTAACCCTGACCAAAGGCACGACGTCGCAACCGTGTGCAGCCATGCAGATCTGGCAGGCCTGGTCGAGATCGAGGCTCGAATGCTCGAGATCGATAAAGAGCCAGTCGAAGCCCAGGGTCTTGGCGACCATGGCGGCCTCGACCGAACGCAACGACTTTACCGAGAATGCAATCGCCAACTCACCAGCAGCAATGCGCCGCCTGATAGCATCCTGTGCCATGATCTCCCTTCCCTGATCCATTCCTTACGCCGACGATCCTAGACGCAGGCCCGCAGGATTGGCCATCGCATTCTTTTCTCGCCGCGCCTTGACAGGCACGCAATGCCGCGATCAATGAGGCCGCGTAGCGTGGAGGAGAACAATGAAAATAGGCGAAATTGAGGCAATTCCCGCTCGGGTCGGGCGGCGCAATCAGTTGCTCGTCAAAATTACGGCCGAGGATGGCACGGTCGGTTGGGGCGAAAGCGGGCTTTCGAGCCGCGAACATGCCGTGATCGGGGCGATTGCGCATTTCCGCGAGTTTCTGCGTGGCCAGGATGCCCGCAAGATCGGGAGGATCTGGCAGGAATGTTACCGCTCGCAATATTTCGAGGGCGGTCGAGTGCTCACGGCTGCGATCTCCGCGATCGACATCGCGCTCCATGATCTCAAGGGCAAGGCACTGGGCGCGCCGGTCTACGAACTCCTTGGCGGCCGGCAGCGCGAACTGGTGCCGATTTTCGCCACGACCTCGGCCTCGGCATCGGGGCAGGAAATGATCGATCAGGCGAAGAAATTGGTCGATCATGGCTGGCAATGCATTCGTTTCAGCCCGGCGCACCATGAGGCGAAGGATATCTACGAGCCAAGGCTATCGATTGCCGAAACCGCCAAATGGCTGATCGCGGCGCGCGAGGAGTTGGGCGGCGAGCCTGTCTTCGGCATCGACTATCATCACCGGCTATCGGTCGCCGAGGCCGCATCGTTCTGCCAGAAGCTGCCGCCAGCCAACCTCGACTGGCTCGAAGAGCCGATCCGCGACGAAAGTCCCGAGGCCTATGCGAGCCTCAGGACCATGACCGAGATCCCCTTTGCGATCGGCGAGGAATTTGCCTCGAAGTGGCAGGCCCTTCCCTTCATCGAGCGCGGCCTGACCCAATATATGCGGCTCGACATCTGCAATATCGGCGGCTTCACCGAGGCGATGAAGGTCGCGGGCTGGTGCGAGGCGCATTACATCGATCTGATGCCGCATAATCCCCTGGGACCGATCTGTGCCGCGGCATCGGTGCACATGGCGGCGGCGATCTCGAATTTCGCGTGGCTGGAGCATCGCTCGAGCCCGGTCGAGGAGTTGGGCTTCAACGACAAGACGATCTTCACCCGGCAATGCGAGCTCGACGGCGCCAACCTCAAGGTCCCGGACCGGCCCGGTCTCGGTATCGAGATCGACGAGACCGCCCTGCGCGCCGCCACGCCGCAACCGCACGAGCCGCCTCATTTACGGCGCAAGGATGGCAGCCATACCAACTGGTAATCGGGAATTACCCAATGAAGATCAAGGACGTCAAAGTCATCGTCTGCTCGCCCGGACGCAACTTCACGACACTCAAGATCACGACGGATGAAGGGCTCACCGGCGTCGGCGACGCCACCTTGAACGGCCGTGAACTCGCGGTCGCCGCCTATCTGCAGGAGCACTTAGTTCCCCTGCTGATCGGCCGCGACGCGTCCGCGATCGAGGACACCTGGCAATATCTCTACCGTGGCGCTTACTGGCGGCGCGGCCCCGTCACCATGGCCGCCATCGCCGCGGTCGATACAGCGCTTTGGGATATCAAGGCGAAGGCCGCTGGCATGCCGCTTTATCAGCTGTTGGGAGGCCGCTCTCGCGACTATGTGTCGGTCTATAGCCACGCCAGCGGGGCCACCGTCGAGGCGGCTCTCGATGCCATCGGCAAGAAACGGGAGCAGGGCTTCAAACATATCCGCGTGCAGGCGGGGCTCGAAGGACTGCCACGAATCTACGGTACTGGCGGCGGCGAAGTTCCCAAGGCCGCCGATGGCGGTGCGCTACCCTTCGAAGAGTGCTGGGATACGTCACTTTATTTGCGGACCGCACCTAAACTTTTCGCGCGGGTGCGCGAGGTCTATGGCGATGAGCTCGAACTCCTGCATGACACGCATCATCGCCTGACACCCATCGAAGCAGCGCGGCTCGGCAAGGATCTCGAGCCCTTCCGCCTTTTCTGGCTCGAGGATCTGGTCCCTGCAGAAAACCAGGAGGCCTACCGGCTCATACGCCATCATACGACGACACCCCTGGCGCTCGGCGAAATCTTCAACACCATCTGGGACTGCAAGGATCTGATCCAGAACCAGTTGATCGACTTCATTCGAACCACCTGCGTTCACGCGGGCGGGCTGACTCATCTCAGAAGGATCGCCGATCTGGCATCACTCTACCAGGTCCGGACCGGCTGCCATGGAGCCCAGGACATGTCGCCGATCTGCTTTGCCGCGAACGTCCAGTTCGGTCACTGGGTGCCGAATTTCGGCCTGCAGGAATATTCAGCCCATTCCGAACTTGCCGACGACGTCTTCCCGCACGGCTATTACTACAAGGACGGCGCTCTGCATCTGACCGAAGCGCCCGGGCTCGGCATCGATATCGACGAAAATCTGGCGGCGAAATACCCCTATGAGCGCGACTATCTGCCGGTCAATCGGTTGCGCGACGGCACACTCTGGAACTGGTGACCGGCTAGAGGAGATCCTGCAGCCTGGCGAGGCCTCGCCTAACGTAGCTTTTGGCAGTGCCGAGCGGCACGCCCATGGCGGCAGCAATCTCGCCGTGCGAGCAGCCCCTAAAATAGGCAAGTAGGATTGCCTGCCTATAGTCGGGCTTGAGTTCCGCCAAGGCCTGACGCATGGCCAGAGCCTCGATGCTGAATTTTCTTCCGGCGAACGCTTCGTCCTCGAGTTCCTGGCATTCGTCGACGCTGACGGCTTCCTGGAGCTTGGTCCGTTCGCGCCGCAGCCGGTCGATTGCGCGATTGCGGGCGATCGTCATCAGCCAGGCCAGCGGACGGCCGCGACTCGGATCGAACTGGCCCGCCCGCTGCCAGATGGTGACGAACGTGTCCTGAGTAACTTCTTCGGCAATCTCGCGAGATCGCACCATGGCTAATATGGTGGTGAAGATCGGCTTCGAGGTGACGTCGTAGAGCTGTTTGAACGCATCGCGGTCGCGGCGCTCGATCCGGGCGAGTAGTTGCTCGAGCTGGAAGTTTCGCGGGTCCGCGATTTGCGGGCGCGACTCGCCGGGACAAATGTCGGCAATCGCCAATGCGCTCATGCCTTATCAGCCCATTTCTCTGATTGCCGACCAAGCCCGGCCGCCAATGTGGAATTCAGTATCAAGGCGCGTCCCTCTTGGTTCTCGCATCGGGATCTTCGCCGCTCTTTCTTCCGGACAACGTAAATAGTTTCGGACTTAACGTCTATACGCGCATCCCTCGATAAAGGTTTCCTCGATCTTTCTTTCGGTGTTCGGGCATCCATTCATGCCCCGTGCCTCGTTGATCCTCATAACCGGCGGGAGGCTGAACAACTCCGATCCGGCCAATAGGGACTTACACGACAACAGAGGACCCACAATCATGCCTGTCAACCTTCGGATCGCGGGGTATTCCTGTGCGGCCGCTATCGGTCTCGCATGCGCCTTGCCAAGCCATGTCATGGCCTCGAGCCACATGGACGCTCCCTTGATTACTTTCGACGACCCGGCGAATACGACCGATGTCTACGCGTTCGTCAGCGAGGACAAGGAGACCGACGTAGAATATTTAACCTTAGCACTCTCCGTCTATCCATTCGAGGAGCCGGGTATCGGCCCCAACAATTACCGCTTCGACGACCGGGTTCGCTACGATCTCAACATTTCGCTCGATGACGATATTCCCCGTGCCCGCAAGACCATGACCTATCGCTTCGAGTTCAACACCCAGTTCCAGAACCGGGACACCATCCTACAGAGCTATCTGGGCGTGCTCGATCCGGCTGGCCCTGGTGTTTTCCCCGACAATCAGAACCTGCGCCAGTCCTACAAGGTTTGGATGATCGACCGCCGCCGCAACCCTGTCTCCGTCGAGATCGGCAACGGGATCGTTCCGCCCAACAATCAAGGCCTTGTCACGCCCTTCTATAATCAGGGCGACGACGGCGACATGCCCGCCAAGGGGGGTGTCGCCTCGAACGGCGATCTGGACCCCTACACGCAGGCGACCATCACCTCGCTCGATCTGGGCCATCGCGCCTTCGCCGGCCAGCGCGATGACGGGTTCTTCGCGGATATCCAGTCGATCTTCGATCTCGACTTTTCCTTCGGCACGAATACCGGCACGCCCTCCAAGCCGTTCGACAGCCAGGGCGGCTTCAACGTGCACACTATCGTCCTCGACATCCCGATGAGCTTTCTGGGCGAAGCCGAGATTGCCGGAGTCTATGCCAACACCGATCGCCGGATCACCGGCAATCGTTACGATCAGGTCGGCCGGCAGGGCAATCCGCTCTTCGCCGAGGCCCTCGTCGCGGTTCGGCTCAAGGATCAGTACAACCAGTCCGGACCGGTGCGCGATGCGCGGGACTTCGCCCAATTCGCGCAGGATCCCGAATTGTCGAGACTCCTCGGGGCTACTCCGATCATTCCCGGTTTGATCGAATCGATCTTCATCCCCGATCTGATCAAGGTCGATCTGACGACGGGACCGGCGAAGCTTGCCGGCGAGTCCGGCTTCAACCGTCTCGGCGTGTTCGGCGGCGACGTCCTGCAGAGCCAGGTGCAGGATCCGTTCGACAATGGCGGTTTCATTCCCGGGGGCTGGCCCAATGGCCGTCGCTTCGGTGACGATGTCGTCGATATCGCGGGCATTGCCCTGGGCCTCGCTGGTGCGGGACCGGATTTCTCCGGTGTCGAACTGGACCGGGTGAGTGCCAACGACATCACCTACAACCAAACCTTTCCCTATGCAGCGACACCGCTGAACGGCCGCAATCACGGTCATCACTGATTTCCGAGCTTTCGGGGGGACAGGCCGCGGCCTGTCCCCAGTCTTTAGGATGGCGCCAAAATGCGCTGCTTATTTGCGACACTCTCCATGATCATGATCGCCTGTTCGCCCGCAGCTTCGAGCGAGCCCACCAAACCTGCGAGCCGAGACAATGTTCTGCTTCTCGTCCGCCCCGCCGACAACCCGGCAAGTCAGGCCATCGTCGATCTGCGTCAACGTCTCCAGCTCAAGCCGGACGATCAGGTAACGGCAGCCGCCTTGGCCCGGCTTTACATCGCCGAGGCCCGGACCACCTCCGAGCCGCGCTATTGGGGCTATGCCGAGGCAGCACTCAAGCCCTGGTCCGGAACCGGAGACCTGCACCCCGACCTGCTGTTGATGCGGGCCATGATCCGTCAATATGCCCATGATTTCCAGGCTGCACTGGTCGATCTCGATGCCGTGCTGAAGGCGCAGCCGGAAAATGGTCAGGCCCGCCTCACCCGTGCCTTCATCTACCAGGCACAGGGCGAGCCATCCTCCGCGATCGAGGATTGCATGGCGCTCCGGCGGGCCCGCCCGGCGCTCGTCTTCACAACATGCCGCGCCCGTATCCTGAGCCTCACCGGCGGGGCCGGCACGGCGCTGACGATGATGGAGAACGCCTTCGCGGCAACATCATCCGACACCGATGCCGGGCTGCTCGGCTGGGCCCACAAGGTCCAGGCGGACACCGCACGCCGGATAGGCCGATTGGATCTGGCGCAAAGCCATTTGCGACTGGCGCTTGAGGCAAGCCCCAACGATGCCAAGACCGCGGCTGCGCTGGCGGATCTGCTGTTGCTTCAGCATGCGCCCGACGAAGTGCTAAATATTGATATCGGCAGCTTCGATGCGGGTTTCGAATTGCGCCGTCTGCTGGCCCGGCGTTCTCTCGGAGACGACATCGTCAGAGAGCGTGCGAGACTGGCCGAACGCTTCGAGACCGCGCCCCTGCAGGACGGGCCGCGTGAATTGCGCAACGAGACACTCTTCGCCCTTGAGTTCGGCAACGATCCGCAGACGTCGCTGAAACTGGCGACGACCAATTGGGCGACCCACAAGGAGCCCGACGACGCCAGGCTTTTGGTTCGGGCAGCGCTCGCGGCCGGCGATCGCGAACGGGCGGCAGAGGTGATGGCGTGGGCGCGGAGGCAGGCGCTTGAGGACGTCGAGCTTCAAGCACTCCTCGGGTCTCAATCATGAGGGCACTCTTTGGGGCTCTTTTGATCCTGGCCACAAGCCAAAGCGTCGAAGCGCATGAGCCAAGCCGTTCCTATCTGCAGCTTCAAGCTTCGGGCGAATCGGTTGCGGCCCGGGTCGATCTGCCGCTCGCGGAGTTGCATCATTTGATCGGGCTCGATCCCGATGGCGACGGCAGGATTACCTGGGGCGAGGTCGAGGACAGCCATCGCCCGATCGAGGCAGCCGTTATCTCGGGTGTTCGTCTCTCGGCCGGTTCTGCTGGATGCCCTTGGGGCACGACCACGCTTGCGATCAGCGAACGTGACGCCGGTCCTTTCGCCGTGCTCGAGGGCACGCTTGCCTGCAGCCTCCAGAGCGACGGGGTCGATCTCAAATGGACCTTCCTCAACGATCAGAACAGCCAGCACCAGGCGATCGTTCGCTTCGAAGGTCTCGATGGCGGGCTCACCAGGGTCGTCGGCGCGACCTCGACCCGAGTGCATTTCACGACCGGAACCGAATCCGTATGGCAGAGCTTTGTGGCTTTTGTCGAGCAAGGTGCGATCCACATCTTTGACGGTATCGATCACCTGCTGTTCCTATGCACGCTGCTGCTTCCGGCGGTATTGCGGCAAGGCGATGCCCAGAAGAATGTGTTCTTCGCTGTCGCCAAGATCGTTACGGCCTTCACGATCGCCCATTCGATCACACTTACCGCCGCGACTTTCAATGTCATCGCCTTGCCGACACGTTGGATCGAGGTCGCAATTGCCGCCACCATCGTACTTGCCGCTCTGAACAATATCTGGCCGATTGTCAGACGACATTTATGGGCCGCAGCCTTCGGCTTCGGGCTGATCCACGGCCTGGGCTTTGCCAATGCCCTGCGCGAGATCGCCTTGCCGCAGGGCGAATTCGCTGTCGCTCTTCTCGGCTTCAATCTTGGTGTGGAAGCGGGCCAGCTTGTTGTCGTGACGCTGCTACTGCCGCTCTTGTTGAGTGTCAGACGGTTCCAGTTCTACCCACGCATCGCCATGCCCGCGGCATCGGCGGCGATCGCGTTACTCGGTCTGGTATGGCTCGCCGAACGGGCTATGGCCGGGCCCTAACGAGGCATGACGGTTAGTTGTCGGTGAAGCCCAGCCTGCCGTTTCCCTGGGCGCGGCGCAATTCCACGCCGGCGAAGTCGATCGCCTCGACTTGCCAGGTCTCGATCTCGCTACCGGGACGATACCACGCCCCCTCGGGCCGGCTGGGTGAGCTGATGAAGGCGCGGTGGCCCAGATCGTCGATCACGACACCCTGCAATCGGAGGCTGTCGAGGCCCAGGGGACCTTCGACGATGGCCGCTGCTACGGTCTCCTCCCGCAGCGGGCGGCGATTGGCCCTGAAGACGGGACGCGCATAGGCCGGCGCGTCGCCCTTCAGATCCGACAAGCCGAAGTCGAGAGCAGGCAGATCGATAGCCGCGGCGATCGGACTTTCGTTCTCGCGAGCCGCGTCGGCGGGTCGGAACACACCCTCGAGCTCGGCCTCGATGTAGAGGCCCGTCGCCGCGAAGGCGGTCGCTGCAATGAGCGATTGGCGAAGCCGCCAGCCGGTGCGTTTCACGATGGCTCCTCGAGAAAGGCCTGTATCTGGGTTTGCACGTGGATATCGACGGGATGGGTGTCGCCGGTTTGACCGAAGCGGGGGACGCCGCGGATCGAGCTCTTGGAGAGGAGCAATATCGGCAGGCTCGTCTCGAGGCTCTCCAGGACATTGACGAGGCCCTTGGAGTCCACCGTGAAATCGACCTCGAGACCCAACAGGGCACGATCGCCTTCGCGGTCCACAGGGAGGCTCTGGACACTGCGCAAATCGCCTCCGGCCTTGCGGATGATATCGACGACATGGGTCTGGAGCCGGGCCGCAGCGAGGCTGTCATTGGCGGCGGCGATCGACGCCTCTTGCGTGATCGGCGTCGCCTCAAGCCCGGCAAGAGCCTCACGCCAGGCCGGGGCTTGGTCGAGAAGCGCCTCAGTTCGACCGATTTCGTCCTGAACGCGGGCTTCGTTCTGCCCGAGACGATCCTGCCACTGGTTCAAGAACGCCAGCACCAGGGCGAACGCAATGCCGCCGGAGGCCACGATACCCGCGCGTTTCAGCAGGCTCCGATCCCATGGTATCCTGGAAACAATCATCGGTCGGTCTCGATCAGGTCGAGGGCGATCGAAAATTTCTCCCGGGCGCTGCGCGGATCGCTCATCACCGGCGAGGCGAAACGCGGGGCCTTGAAAATCGGCGAACTTTCCAGGACCGGGATCAGATCGACCGCTGCTGCCGACTGGCCGAGCAAATCGACGCTGCCCTGATCGATCCGGATCTCGTTGAGCCAGGTGCCGTCGGGCAGGATGCGGGAGAGTTCGTCGACGATGGTAAAATGGCCGGGCCAGCGCTGCTTGGCGGCTATCATCTGCTCGAGTTCCGCGCGCACCTCGCGAACGGCCTGTCTCGTATCGAGGACTTCGCCCGCTTGCTGCCGCAGACCGACAATGCGCTCCTCGGTTTGGCCGAGCTGCAATGCCTGGCTATAGGTCGCGGCGACGGTGGCGATCAGGATTGCCGCAGCGCATGCCGCCAAAGCTCTCCGATTGAATGCCGAGATCAGCGACAGACGGGTCTTGCGTTCGCTCACCGGTAAAAGATTGAAGCCTTGCCCAGCATTCGTAGACGCAGATCTGGCATCGACCGCCGCCAACGGTACGCCGAGTTCCATACGGACCCGCCGGGCTGCCTCGCCGACCCGGCTGCGTTCAGCAAAGGCCAGTTCGACTTCGAAACTCGGAGCGCGCTTCGGCCCCGGCACCGTTTTGTAGTCCCAGACGACATCATCCGCGGCGAAAGGCGTGTCGGCGGCAACATCGAGTGCCAGTACTTCGGCGAGCCTCGGCAGCGCTGCCCGCGGCAGGGTCTGACGTCGCCGCAGCACCTGACGCGCCGGCAAAAGCAGGATGAGATCGGCCTCTTCAAGGCGAGGATCGCCGGCGACGATCGGCGCACCGGTGGCGATGTCCGCGAAACCGTGTGCGGTTTCCTCGATCCGGAGCGGGCGCTTGAGTGATGTGTGCGTGTCGGTCTTCGCCATACTAACTGTGCGAAGCTCGAAACGATTTTGGATGCGGCCCTGCATCTATTTCCGGAGAATTTTGCGTAGTGCCTATCGTGGATCCTGAATTTGCGCTGCAACGGACGCTTCGATGGCGACCCAGCTAACTCCCCCGGCACTGCCCCCGCGGCTCGAACTCATTCTCGAGACGTTGGTGCGTGACAGTGTCCTCACCGCCGGCGACATCGAACGGGCCGGGCGGGTTGCCCAACGAACCGGGGAGCGGCTCGACAAGGTGCTGCCCAAACTGGGCATGGTCGAGGACCATCGTCTGGCGGCGGCGATGGCGAAAGTGTTGGATTTGCCCCATCGGCGGCGCGAAGAATTTCCCGACCATCCGATCGAGGCCGATAAGGCCCTCGCGGCATTTCTGCACAAACATCTGATCTTGCCGCTAGAACTTTCGGCGGAGGTCGTGCGGGTGGCGGTGACGGACCCACTCGACGAATTCGCCGTGCAGGCGCTCGGCTTCAGGCTCGATCGCGAGGTCCGGATCGAGGTCGCGACACCGGCCGATGTGGAGTTCGGCCTATCCCGCCTCTATCCCCTGGCAGCCGGCGAGAGGGTATCGAGGAAAACCGCCCCGGCCGCCGCCAATGACGATCTCGATCTCGAGCGGCTGCAGGATCAGGCAAGCGACGCTCCCGTCATCCAATGGGTCAATGCCCTGATTGCCGACGCCGTCGAGGCCAATGCCTCCGACATTCATTTCGAGCCACAGGAACGCGGGCTGCGGGTGCGACAACGGATCGACGGGGCGCTTCAGGAAATAACCGCGCCACCAACGGGCATCGCCGTGGCCGCTGCCTCCCGCATCAAGGTCATGGCCAAGCTCGACATCGCCGAGCGCCGCCTGCCCCAGGACGGCCGCTGCTCGGTCACGGTGCGCGGTCGCGACATCGATCTTCGCGTCGCGACCGCCCCATCCCTGCGCGGCGAGACCGTCGTCCTGCGTATTCTCGACAAGGCGCGCTCACCTCTGGATCTGGACAAGCTCGGCTATTCGAAGCCCGCCGCCGGGCGGATCCGTGAACTCATGGCGGAGCCGCACGGGATCATCCTGGTCACCGGCCCCACCGGCAGCGGCAAGACCACAACCCTCTATGCGGCACTCACCGAACTCACCGCACCGGACCGCAAGATCATGTCGGTCGAGGATCCCGTCGAGTACGAACTCGAAGGGGTGAGCCAGATCCAGATTAAGCCCGGCATCGATCTCACCTTCGCCCGCACGCTGCGCTCGATCCTCCGCCACGACCCCGACATCATCATGGTCGGCGAGATTCGCGATGCCGATACGGCGGAGATCGCGATCGAGGCGGCCCTGACCGGTCATCTGGTCCTGAGCACGCTCCATACCAACAGCGCTGCCGCCGCCCTGACCCGGCTGCAAGAGATGGGCTTGCCGGGTTATCTCCTGGCGGCGACCCTGCGCGGCATTGTCGCCCAAAGACTGGTGCGGCGGCTTTGCGAGGCCTGTCGGCGGCCTTCCGATCAAGGCAGCCGCCTCGCCGCAAAACTAGGCGGCATGTCCGAACATGGAACCGTGTTCGGTCCCGTCGGTTGCCCGGCCTGCGGTCAGAGCGGCTATCGGGGTCGAAGCTGTATTGCCGAAGTGCTGCCGATCACGAGCGAGCTGCGCGATCTGATGCTCGAAGGGGCCGCCGAGGCGACACTGGAGCGGCGCGCCGTCGAGACCGGCATGGTGCGGCTCGTCGACGACGGAATCGCCAAGGCCAATGCCGGCATCACCTCGATGGAAGAGGTTCTGAAAGCGGCAGGGACACGCTAGCCATGGCTGCGCAGGCACAGGTTTCGACCTGGCATTTCCGAGGCTTTGCCAAGGATGGCGCCGCCATCTCAGGGGTCATCGACGCTCAGAACCGCGAGGCGGCACTCGCCACCCTGAAAACGCGCGGCCTCATTCTGCATCGGCTCGACACAGCCGAAACCGGCTGGCGGCAGCGCTTCCAGAGCTACCTGCCCTCGACGACAACTCTGTCGCGTCAGGAATTGCATGAGCTGCTGCGCGATCTGGCGACATTGCTGACTGCCCGCCTGCCGATCGACGAGGCGCTGAGCACCTTGGAGGCATCGAGCGGCTCGAAGCGTCGCAGCACCGCACTCAAGGCCATTCGCGCCGATATCGCCGACGGCGGCGGGCTCGCCGAAGCGCTCTCAGGCTTGCCGGGCATGCCCGGGTTCGTCGTCGGCATGACCCGGGCCGGCGAAGCCAGCGGCGATCTCGGCCTCACGCTCGGCCGGCTTGCGGAATCCATGGCACGGGCCCTGACATTGCGACAGGCGCTGCAATCGGCCCTGACATATCCCCTGATCCTGCTGGCGGTGACCGCCATCTCGCTTCTGGTGATCATGACCGTGGTCGTGCCCAGCCTGAAGCCGTTGCTGCAGGGTGCCGGGGCCGCGATCCCGCTTACCGCACGGATACTAGTCTGGATCTCCGACTTACTGGCGAACCAGGGCGACATTCTCGCCGTCGGCATGACCGTGGCCCTTTTGGCGCTGCTGCTATGGCTGCGCCGTGCCCCCGCGAGAGAGGCGTTGGCTCGATGGAGCTTGCGGCTGCCCCTGATCGGCTCACTGCAGCGCAAGGGAGAAACCGCCATCGTCTGTCGAACCCTGGGGACCCTGATCGAGGCCGGCGCACCGCTGCCGGAAGCTCTGGAAATCGCCGGATCCGCCGCACGCAATGCGGCCTTCGGTGCGAGCTTCGTCGAAATCCGGGACCGGGTCCGCGAGGGTGCCGAGCTTTCCGCCGAGTTCAAGCGCATCGGCATTCTTGCACCCGCCGCCGGCCAGTTCGCCGCGGTCGGCGAGCGCAGCGGCCGGCTGGCGGCGATGCTGCTGGTCGCCGCCGACACACTGGAGCAGGAGACACAGCGCCAATCCGCGCGATTGGTGGCGCTGATCTCGCCGATCATGACCGTGGGACTTGGCGGGATCGTCGCCCTGGTCGTCATCTCGATTCTCTCCGCGGTCATGAGTGTCAATGACCTCGCTTTTTAGAATGAACGCGGGGTCACCCGGCTTCACGCTGATCGAGCTCCTGGTGGTGATGACCATCCTGGCGCTGGCGACCGCTCTGGTATCGACCGCCTGGCGTGCAAGTGCCGAGCGGATCGGAACCCGGGAGGCCGCATCCGCAGTCGCCTCCGCACTGAACAATGCGCGCAACGACGCCCTCCGTTGGAACCGGCCGCGCGAGATAAGCATGGACCGCCTGACCAAAGATCCGCGCCTTACCGGTGTGAAGATCGAAGCCAGTGCGCCGCGTGTTCGGTTCGCGCCGAACGGCAGCAGCGACGGGGCCGCCATCATGATTGTCGGTGCAGGCGCGAGCTATCGGATCGAGGTCGACTGGCTGACCGGTGCCGTCGCCGTGGCAAACCCATGAGAGCCGGCTTCACCCTGATCGAGGTGCTGGTCGCCTTTACCATCCTGGCCCTGGGCCTTGTTCTGATCCAGGAAACCTTCAGCGGGTCGACCAGAAGCCGCGTCAAGGCGCAGGACCGGGCCGAGGCGCAGGCGCTTGCAAGCTCGCTCATGGCGCTTGCCGGCGCGGTCTATCGCGAGCCCGGCACATTTTCCGGCGAGGACGCGAATGGCCGTGCCTGGCGCTTGGAATCGAAGCGCCTCGAACGTCCCGAGGGTCCGGCATTGGCGCTGCCTCTGTTCGAACTCGAGGTCAATGTCGCGACGGTGAGTTGGGGTGGCCAGCCGAGCGAACTTTCGCTCAAGACCGTCAAGATCGTCGATCCGCCATGACCGAAGATCGGCAACCGACAGGCGGCTTCACGCTCCTGGAACTGTTGGTCGGACTTGCCATCATGGCGCTGATCATGTCGGTTCTGATGGGTGGGATCGGCACCGCCTCGAGACTGTTTGCGCGGGAGCATTCGGTCGAAGCGGAGCGTTTGGAATGGCTGGTCGAGACGCAGCTTCGAAGCTGGATCGAGACGATGCCGCTCGCCGTGATCGAACCGGAGTCGGCGGCACCCTTCGTGCCGTTTCGAGGCGACCGGGACAGTCTCGAATTCGTTCGTTTCGAGACCGCCGGAAGCGGCAGCGGTGCGATGCGCTATCGGCTCTCGTCGGATGGCAAGGCACTGCGGCTCGTGCGGGCTCCCTTGCGGTCCATCGAGGCGTTTTCGCTGCCGCTTGCCGAGACCCCTCCACGCCGGCTGATCGACGGTCTCGACGGCGCAGAATTCCGCTACGCTGCACTTGGTGACGATGCGCTGCTTTGGACCTCGAACTGGCCGCTCGGCGAGACGCCGCCCGATCTCGTGCGGTTTCGTTATCGCAAGGATGGCCGGCTTCACGATCTGATCATCGAGCCCGCCCGTTGAATCAACGCGGTTTCGCCCTGGTCACCGTCTTGTGGGCGCTCGTACTGTTGGGCGGCATTGCGCTGGTCTTCGGCGCCGGCATCCGACAATCGGCCATGACGGTGCACAATCTTGGCGATCGGGCTGAGCTTGCCGCTGCAACCGACGCCGGATTTGCCCTCGCACTCGAGCGCTTGCTAACCGCGAATACCGCCGAAATCGAAACCGAAGGCACCTGGTTCTGCCGCTTCAACGATACCGATCTTGCCATGACAATAGTCGATGAAGCAGCACGGCTGGATCTGAACGCGCTCTCGGAAAGTCTGGCTGCGGCTTTGCTTGAGGAAATCGGTCTAAGTGCCGACGATAGCAGGGATATTGCGGCCAGGATCCTGGACTATCGGGATGCCGACGACGAGCTGCGGACGGGAGGTGCCGAAGCTGCGGCATACCAGCAAGCAGGCTCGCCGTTCCGGCCGAAGAACGAAGCCTTCGATACCGTCGAGGAGTTGGGTCGCGTGCTGGAGATGACACCGGCCGTCATCGACCTGTTGCGGCCGGTCTTGACCGTCCATAAACGTCAGCCAGGGATCGATCCGGAGATCGCCTCGCCGACTGCGGCGGCCGCGATGAAACGCATGATGGACCGGCCTGTCGAGGCGGCCCTGACCGATACGGAGGCCAGCCAGCTCTATTTCCGCGCCCTCTATCTGCCGTCGGTGCGATCGACATTCAGAATCCGCGTCGATGCCCGCCTTGCCGGGGGTGCGGAATACGCCCGTGAAACGATCGTGCTGATGACTGCCGAGGACCGTCGCGGCTATCGCCTGCTGGCGCGGCAGGACGTGACCAGTGCTGCCACAGGCTGGCAGGGGTCCATCGAGACTTGCAGTGTAGATCAGACCGCGGATTGGATCAGGAGCAGACAGCCGGATTTGCTCGCAGCCGGGGGATGATCGCTGCCGGCAAGGGCGACGTGAAAGTCGCCGGCACGCAGGACGAGGTCGCCCAATTGAAGTTCACCCTCGAGGACATAACAGGTTTCGTCTGCCGGATGGTGATGACCGACATAGCGGCCGCCGGGGTCGATCTTCACTAGCCGGGTCACGCGGCCCGCAAGTCTGTCGTGCCATAGCTGCTTCGATGCGACTCGGTCGGCCTCGGGTTCCCAAACACCCTCTCCCGCCCGCCGCGTGACGGTGCCGGCGGGGCTCGGGTCTAGGCGATCCACGGCCTGGTCGATCCGTTCGAACAGATCGTCCGGCGGGCTCACCGGATCAACCAGCGTGTCCAGCGGCGCGAGCTGTTTGCGCCATCGCTCGACCAACGCCGCGAACCCCTGGTCGCGCTGAACGCGGGAATCGAGTGCCGACATCGTTTCGGGACTGAGCAAACCGAGCACGAACTCGGCGGCAAGCACGTCATCCGCATCGGACATGCGGTTCAAACAACCTCACGGCACCATACCCGCGCCAAAAGAAACCTAAGTGACCTCTTCTATATAAGGCCGAATGAAACACTTGGGGCAATCAAAAGTTGAATTGCTCAATCGTGATAGACCACGCGGTAGAGGGCGATCGGAGGATTTTCGAGTTCATCCTCATGCGGCCGACAGGTCAGCGAGATTATCTGGTCCATCGCGATGCCATGGTCGTGCAGCGCATCGCCGAGGTCTTCGAGGGTACCGCCGGCAACGAAATCAAGCGCGTGAAGGGTATCGCCGGTCGGATTGGCCATTATCGTTTCGATCATCTGTCACCTCCGAAGGGGCAGGTCAGATAGAGCCATTCTTCTGATCAATGGCGTTACGCGTCCGCACGCCCGATCGATCACCAGCGTTCACCCGCAATCTGCGGCATATCGGCAGCGCGAGCCCCTCACCGGACCGGCGTGATCGCGCCTCGCCCGCTGAACCAGGATTTGAGATTGTCGACGACGTTCATCGCCATGGCTTCCTGGCACTCGATCGTATTGCTCGCGATGTGCGGGGTCAGAACCACATTGTCGAGGGTAAAGAATTCCTCGGGAACATGTGGCTCGCGGTCGAAAACATCGAGCCCCGCAGCACCCAGCCTGCCCTCCTTGAGGGCTGCCAGCAATGCGGGCTCGTCGACCAGCCAGCCCCGGCCGATATTGATGAAACAGCCGTTCGGGCCGAGCGCATTCAAGATTTCGGCATTGACGAAGCGCAGCATCTTCTCGTTGCCGGCGGCACACATGAAGAGAATATCGCTGTTCTCCGCAAGCTCGACGGCACTTTCATAGCGCGTGTAGGGGATATCCTCCTTCGGGATCGGGTCATAATAGCCGATCTCCATCTTGAATGCCTGAAGCCGGTTCGCGACCTCATTGCCGATCCGGCCGAGGCCGAGAATACCCGCCCGGCGCTTCGAAAAGCTGTGGCCCGCCGGGATGCGGCCCTTGGCCGACCAGTCGCCTCTGCGGACATGCCGATCGCCGAGCGACACGCACCGGCAGGCGTCGATCGCCAGACCGATGGCGAGATCGGCGACATCGTCGTAAAGTACCGAGGCAATCGTCACGGTAATGCCGCGATCCCGCGCCAAACGCTGGTCGACACGCTCGAGACCGACGCCGAAGACGGAGCAGATCTCGAGACTGGGCAGAGCCTCGATCACGTCAGTCGGCAGGCCCGCCATGCCATGACTGTAGACGCCGCGCACCGAGCCGCCGATTGCCTTCAGGGCGGCGATCATGTCCGGCTCTTTATAGACTTCGTGCAGGACGAATTCGTCCTGGATCTGCGTCAACACTCTTGGATGGACCGCACCGATGGCGGCGATTTCGATCTTGCTCAAGATCCTTGCTCCCCCAAAAACTCTGGTCCCCGATCGCTGCTCTTCGCCGGGGCACATGTTGCATCAAGCTCAGCCGCGCGTTGAAACCACGCCCAAGACTTACTGGCAAGTGCAGATGCGGCATTGGGCCCTGCAGCGATGACCGTTGCACATGGCTCGATCGGATCTCATCATAGGCTTAAGCCGAACCGCAAACTTGAGGCATGCCCCAATGATGCTTTTCAACCGCAGGAACGTCCTCGAAACAGCCTTCATCGCCGGGGTCACGGCCGGCTTCGCCAAGCCCCTTCGAGCCCAGTCCGGCACTATCAGGGTCGGCGCGGTCCTGCCGTTCAGCGGCGGGCTCGAATTGTTCGGCGAGCAGGCGAAGCTCGGCATCGATCTTGCCGTTGCCGAGATCAACGACGCCGGCGGCGTTCTCGGCCAGCAACTCGAGGTCACTTACGAAGACAACCAGACCGATCCCAAAAGGTCGGTGGAACTTACGCAAAAGCTGGTCCGGGGCGACGACGTCCTCGCCATTATCGGCCCGATCACCTCCAATGCCCGCGATGCGATGACGCCGCAGATCGAGCGGCTCGGTCGCCCGCTGCTTTATGCCACGAACTATGAAGGCGGCGCCTGCGGCCCGAATATCTTCTGTTTCAACACGGTTCCCAATCAGGAACTGCAACGCCTGATCCCCTATCTGATGGCGAACAAAGGGACCAAATTCTACATGTTCGGCGCCGATTACGTCTGGCCGCAGAAGATGTTCGGCTTTGCCCAGCGGCAGATCGCGGATCTCGGCGGCAGCGTCGTCGGCCAGGAATTCACACCCTGGGGCGTCAAGGAATTCACCCCGGTGATCAGGCGCATCGCCGACAGCGGGGCTGACGTGATGCTGTTCGCCCTGCCCGGCGCCGACGGCATCACCTTCATCCGCCAGGCCGAGGATCTGCGCTTGTTGCAGCAACTCACCGTCGGTTTTCTGGGCTTTTCGGAGGCCTATCTCGGTGCCTTCGGCGAAGGCAAGGCGCAGGATATGTATGTCGCCGTGCCGCTGGTTGCGTCGAGCGACAATCCGGCCGTCCAGGATTTCGTCGCCCGGGTCCGCACCAGCGCCGGCGGCGGCGCCACCGTCTCGCACTATGTCCTGACACACTACAATGCCATCCGCGCCCTGGCTCAGGGCCTCGAGAAATCAGGCGAAGTCAGCCCGGAGGCCGCGGCGTCCGGGATGGCCGGGCTCAAGATCGAAAGCCCGACCGGGCCGGTCAGCATCGGTGAGGGCGACCACCACGTGACACTCTCGATGTTCCTTGCCCGAACCGAGGGCGACGGGCTCGTGACGGTCGAGGATATCGGCGAGATCGCGCCCGAGGCCGGATGCGCATGAGGCGCCAATCGAGCGCATGAACGATGCCCCGGCCCTCTTGCAGATCGAGGGACTGCGCAAGAGGTTCGGCGGCGTCACCGCACTCGATGACCTTTGCCTCGAGCTCGATGCAGGCGAAAGCCTCTGCCTGATCGGCCCGAATGGTTGCGGCAAGACCTCGTTGATGCGGGCGATTTCCGGCGAGATCAGGCCGGACGCGGGGAGCATCAGGTTCGATGGCGACGACATTACGGGCCGGCCACCTTTCGAGATCGCCCGCCTCGGCATCGCCCGAAAATTTCAAAGCCCGACCGTGATCGACACTATCACGGCCGGCGAGAATATCGGTCTCGCGATCTATGGTCGGCAGGGTCTGCGGCAACGGCTGCAGGACAGCGAAATCACCGAATGGCTCGCTCGGGTGGAACTCGAGGCGCTGCAGCATCGACGGGCGGGCGATCTTGCTCACGGCCAGAAGCAATGGCTGGAGATCGGCATGCTGCTGGCGCAGTCGCCGCGGGTCTTGCTGTTTGACGAACCGACGGCCGGCATGACGCAGGGGGAGACTGCAGCGACCGTACGGTTGCTGCGTCGACTGATGCAGGAAGAGGCATTGACGGTGATCGTCATCGAGCACGATCTGCGCTTCGTCTCGACGCTCGATATCACCACCTCCGTGATGCTGCGCGGCGCCATCGTCCGCAGCGGCCGCTTTTTCCAGATCAAGCGGGATCCCTTCGTGCGCGACATTTACCTCGGCAGGCGCGCATGAGCCTCGAGCTTAGGGGCCTCGCCGCCGGCTACGGCGCCGGGCCGATCATCGCCGGCATCGACCTCGACGTCCACGCAGGCGAAATCGTGGCCGTGATGGGCCGGAACGGCATGGGCAAAACCACTCTGCTTCGCGCACTCATGGGTGAGACCAGAATCGAGGGCGGCAGCGTCAGCCTCGACGGCCGCCGGCTCGAGCGATTGCCCAGCCATGCCATCGCCCGGGCCGGTCTCGGCTACGTGCCGCAGGGTCGGGCGATCTTCAAGGATCTGACGGTCGCAGAGAACCTTCGCCTGGGCCAATTCGCCTCGAACCCGAAAACCGGAAATCGGGAATTCGATCTCTCGGTGTTTCCCGTTCTGAAAGAACGTGCCCGCCAACGCGCCGGAACCCTTTCCGGCGGCGAGCAGCAGCAATTGGCCATCGCCCGCGCTCTCGCAGGCGATCCCAGGATCGTGCTCCTGGACGAGCCTTCGGAGGGCGTGCAACCCTCGATCGTCGAGGCGATCGGCATGCTTCTCCAGAGACTCGCTGCGGAGCGCACCATCGGCATCCTACTGGTCGAGCAGCAGCTCGATCTTGCCGTCGACATCGCGGACCGCACCGTGCTCCTGGAAAAGGGCCGGATCGAGGCGGTGTTCGACGGCCGCGAGCTGCGCCGCGATCCGCAGCGTCTGGTCGATCGACTAGGCATCTGAGCAGCCATGGACGCCGCCCTCATCCTCCTGCTCGACACCACGAACTACGTCCTCGCCGTCATCCTCGTCGCCATCGGCCTCGTCGTCATCTTCGGTCTGATGCGCATCATCAACATGGCCCATGGCGAGCTTTTTCTGCTCGGCGCCTACGCCGTTCTGGTCGTGCAACAGGCACTCGGCTCGTTCTGGCTCGGCCTGTTATCGGCGCCCATCGTCGTCGGGCTCTGCGGCCTCGTCATCGAGGTTCTGGTGATCCGTTTCGTCTATACGCGGTTCCTCGACGCCATCCTCGCCACCTGGGGCCTGTCGATCCTGATCAAACAGGCTGTCGTCCTCGCCTTCGGACCGCAAAGTCAGGTGGTCACGCCACCATTCGATGTGTCCCTGATGCTGCTCGGCACAGCCTATCCGGCCTATCGCCTGTTCATCATGGCCATGGCTCTGGTCCTCGTCGCAGCGACGCTGGCGCTTTTCTTGGCGACACCTTTCGGGCTCAAGGCCCGAGCCACGATCGCCGACCGCAAGATGGCGGCCTGCCTCGGCATCGACACCCGCGCCGTCGATCGCTGGACTTTCGCCCTGGGTGCGGCACTTGCCGGCTTCGCCGGTGCGGTGATGGCGCCCATTATGAGTGTCGATCCCTATATGGGCCTGGGCTTCCTGATCCCGGCGTTTCTCACCATCCTGGTCGGCGGCATCGGCAATCTGTGGGGACCCTTGGGCGGTGCTGCGATCGTCGGCGGCGGCGATACGGTGATTTCCAACCTGATTTCTCCGGTCGCGGCCCAGATCTTTGTCCTGGCGATCGCCATTGTCGTCATTCGTCTCTTTCCGCAGGGACTGGCCGGTGGGGCACGGCGAAACCGATGATCCGCCTCGTGCCCTGGCTCGGGCTCGCCTGCCTGCCGCTGGTGATCGACGACTGGGAGCTGCAGCAGCTCGCCCAATATCTCACCTACGCACTCTTTGCGATGAGCCTGGCACTGCTCTGGGGCCAGGTCGGCCTTCTCTGTTTCGGCCACGCGCTCTTTTTCGGCCTCGGCGCCTATGTCATGAGCCTCGTGACGCTCGGCATGGCGCCTGGATTGGAAGGGGTTACCTTGAGCTGGCTTGGCCTTGCGCTCGCGATCCTGGTGCCGGCTTCGGTCGCCTGGGGCCTCGGCAGCTGGCTGTTTCGAGGGCATGCCGTGCGTGGCGCCTATTTCGGCATCATTACGCTGGCGCTTGCGGTGATCGCCGAACGAACCGCGACGAGCTGGGATTTCCTGGGCGGTCTCAACGGGCTGATCGGCGTGCCCCCATTCGACCTGCTGCCCTTCGGCCCGTCCTTCGAACTGTTCGATCCGCTTCCTGTATTCGTCTCGACACTACTCGTCTGCGCCCTGGTCTACGGGGGACTGATCATGCTTTTGCAGTCGCCCTGGGGACTGGTGCTGCAGGCGCTGCGCGAAAATGAAGACCGCATCGCGTTCCTGGGTTTCGATACCGCCCGTCTCAAGACCGAAGCCTTCGTTCTGGCCGCCGCCATTGCCGGGCTCGCCGGTGCTCTTTTCGTCACCCAGTTCGGATTCGCCTCTCCCACATTGATCGGCTTCGGTCTTTCGACCGAAGTTCTCGTATGGGTGGCGCTCGGCGGCCGGAGTCTGTTGATGGCGAGTTTTCTCGGCGCATTGCTGGTCCGCTATCTGGAAACCCTGCTGAGCGACATCCTCGGTCCATTCTGGCTCCTGGGGCTCGGCTTCGTCTTCGTCGCCGTCGTCGTGTTCCTGCCCCGGGGGCTGTTGGCGGAGCCCTATCTGCGCCTGTATCGGAGCCGGACATGATCCGGGACGCTCTCGGGGGTCCGGATATGCCCAGGGCGACAAAGCCGGATCAATACGCTAGATGTGAAGGACAGAGGCAAATTATTGACGAATCAAACACGGGAGAAGGCGGTGGCTAGTGCCGGTCGCGTCTACGATCTTCTCATCATCGGCGGCGGTATCAACGGCGTCGGCATCGCGCGAGACGCCGCCGGGCGCGGGTTGAGCGTGCTTCTGGTCGAAAAAGACGACCTCGCGAACCATACCTCCAGCTGGTCATCCAAGCTAATTCACGGCGGCCTTCGCTACCTCGAACAGTACGAATTCCGCCTTGTTCGCGAGGCTCTGATCGAGCGCGAGGTCTTACTGCGGGCGGCACCGCACATCATCAAGCCTTTGACGTTCGTCCTGCCGCACAGCCCCGAGCAGCGACCCACCTGGTTGGTGCGGATCGGCCTCTTCCTCTATGACCATCTGGGCGGGCGAAAGCTCCTGCCACCCTCCTCGGCAGTCGATCTCAGCAAGCCCGGGCCAATGGGCGATCCGCTCAAGGACTGGGTCAAACGCGGCTTCACCTATAGCGATGCCTGGGTCGACGACGCCCGGCTCGTGGTGCTCAATGCGATGGATGCCGCCGAACGCGGTGCGGAGATCCTGACGCACACGAAATGCGCCTCGGCGCGGCGCGATGGCAACCTCTGGGAGGCGGAACTCGTCGCCAGCAAGGGCTTGCCGTTCCGCCACGTCAAGGCGCGCTGCCTGGTCAACGCCGCCGGACCCTGGGTCTCCCAGGTGCTGCAGACCGTGGTGCGCTCCAACACCGCCAATCAGGTCCGGCTGGTCAAGGGCTCCCACATCGTCGTGCCGCGCCTCTATGAAGGTGACCATCCCTATATCCTGCAAAACGACGATAAGCGGATCGTCTTCGTCATCCCCTATGAGGATGATTACAGCCTGATCGGAACGACCGATATGCCCTATCAGGACGACCCGGGCAAAGTCGCGATTACCGATGACGAGACCCACTATCTTCTCCGCGTGGTCAATCGCTACTTCAAGCAACAGCTCAGCAAGACAGACATCGTCTGGACCTATTCGGGTGTGCGGCCGTTGTTCGACGACACCAGCGCCAATGTCTCGGCGGTGACGCGCGATTACGTGTTCGATCTCGATTCCGGAGACGACCGACCGCCCCTGCTTTCGATCTTCGGCGGCAAAATCACGACCTACCGTAAGCTCGCCGAACACGCGCTCGCACGCCTGCAGCCGGTGATGGGCTTCCCGCAGACCAGCTGGACCGCCGACGCCAGTCTGCCGGGGGGCGACATTCCCCATGCCGATTTCCAGACATTCTTCGGAAACCAGCAACAACGCTATCCCTGGATGCCGGATGACCTTCTCTTACGCTGGGCACGCGCCTACGGGACTCGGCTCGACCGGGTCATCGGCAATGCTCAAAGCCTCAATGACCTCGGCGAGGAGATCGGCAACATGGCGGAGGCCGAACTGCGCTATTTGAAGGACCATGAATGGGCTGTTTCGGCCGACGACGTCTTGTGGCGCCGGAGCAAGCTCGGCCTGCATCTGTCCAAGGCGAGCGCCGAGGCGATCGATGACTGGTTCCAACGCCAAAGCGGCCAGAACTACAGCGAAACGGCCGTCGCCTGATGACCACGATCAAAGCCGCCATCGTTCCGGTCACCGCGTTCCAGCAAAATTGCGCGATCCTTTGGGAAGAAGCGAGCAAACGTGCGGCGGTGTTCGATCCTGGTGGCGATGTCCCGGCAATCATGGACGCTATCGCCAAGCTTGGCGTGAAGGTCGAGCAGATCGTTCTGACGCATGGCCATATCGATCACGCGGGCGGTGCGGCCGACCTCAAAGCCGCGCTCGAGGCCGATCTTAAGGTGACAATACCGGTGATCGGGCCCGATCCGCGCGATCAGCCCTTGCTCGACGGGCTCGCGGCGCAGGGCCGCATGTTCGGTCTGGACGGTGCGAAATCCGTGACCCCGGATCGCTGGCTCAGCGAGGGCGAAACTATCGAGATCGGTGGGCAATCGTTCAAGATCTTGCATTGCCCCGGCCACACGCCGGGGCATCTGATTTTCGTCCACGAAACCGCCCGCTTCGCTGTCATGGGCGATGTGCTGTTCCGCGGCTCGATCGGCCGCACCGACTTTCCCTATGGCGACCATGATGCGTTGATCGACGCGATCCGAACCAAGGTCCTGCCGTTGGGGGACGATCTCGCCTTTATCTGCGGTCATGGACCGGGCTCGACCATCGGTGCGGAGCGCACCAGCAACCCCTTCATTCGATAAATCCGTTCGACGTCGGGTTCACAGCTGACCTTGCTGCTTCAAACGCTGGTAGCAGCGGCCATTGGCGGCTGGACCTTTGCCCATCTGGGGATCCCCGCCCCTTGGATCTCAGGCGCGATGATCGGTGCCGCGGCCTTTGCCATGGTCAGGGGCCAGGCCACCATCCCGACACCCTTGCGAAGCGCCTGCTTCGTCGCCCTGGGCTTCACGATGGGCACCAAGGTCAGCCCGGAAACCTTCGGCAGCCTCGCACTCTGGCCCTTGAGCCTACTTATTCTGGCGGCCAGCGTCGCCACGACGATCCTCGCCTTGAGGTTCTATCTGCGCCGTGTCCATGGCTGGGATCCCATAACGGCCAGCCTCAGCGCCGTCCCGGGTGCATTTTCCTATATCCTCCTGATGGCCATTCAGCTGCAGGCGGATGTGCCGCGGGTTGCCGTCATGCAGGTAACGCGCATGGTGGTGCTGGCGACGATCCTGCCTTCGCTCATCACCTATTTCGAGCCGGCGTCGGCGGTTGCAGGGGACGGCCTTGGCGGCCTGACCGCGGGCGTATTTGAGACCATCATCGTCGTCCTGATCTCCGGCGCCCTCGGTCTGCTTGTCGAGCGCTTCGGCCTTACGGCCGGAACTCTGGTCGGCACGATGATCGGCAGCGTGTCTTTGCATGGTGCGGGACTCACGACCGCAACGCTGCCCGGATTCATCCTGGTGCCCTGCTTCATCGGCGTCGGCGCCTTTATCGGTGTGCGTCTCGGCGGCCTCAGCCTGCGCGAAATCCTGCGCACCCTCGGGCCGAGCAGTGTGGCGATGATCTTTGGGGTGACCATCGCGGTTCTCGCTGCAATCGTCGGTGCATCCCTGCTCGATCTGCCGTTTGCCCTCTTGCTCCTCGCCTATGCGCCGGGCGGTCTCGATGTCATGGCGGTGCTGGCCCTCTCGCTCGACCTCGATCCGACCTTCGTTACCGCCCATGGCCTGCTGCGGTTCGTCGTCCTGAGCCTGCTCCTCCCGCTCTGGCTGCGCCGGGCACAGCAGACTTAGGCGAAGAGTGTCGTAACCCCGCGCCATAGAAGTTGCAGGGCCAGCAGCCCCAGCACGGCGTTGAGCGCCAGATGGAAGCGCCGATCGTCGATGCTCAACAAGAACCGCTTGCCGAGCCATGTGCCGATCAGGCCGGCGGCGATCATCATCGCGATCAGACCCAGATAGGGACCGAAGGCAAAGCCGAGAAACCCGAAGGCGAGGACCTTCAGGGAATGCTGCGCGGTCATGAAGAACGCCATGGTCGCCGAATGCGCCATTCGTTCGAGTTTCAGCGTCTTCAGCATGCCGGCGACGAACGGACCTGTGGCGCCGAAAAACATCGTGAGGAAGGTCGAGACCACGCCGCCCAAGGTCAGCGCGTAGTCGCCCTCGATTCGAGGCACCTTGCCCCAAATCGAGAAGAGAATGAAGCCGCCCAGACCCAATTGAAGCAGCGCCGGCGGCAGTTCGACCACGATCAGGCCGCCAATGGCAGCACCGATGACGCTGCCGATGATGAACGGCAAGAGCAGCCGGGGCACCACGTAGCGCGCCATCATCACCGCCCGGCCGCCATTCGAGCCGATCTGGACCACGCCATGGACGGGGATCAGCACGGTCGGCGGCAGAATGGCGGCGAGGACGGCGATCAGGACGACACCCCCGCCGATGCCGGCGGCCGCCGTCAGAAACGACGTGCCGACGCTGGTGAAGACAAGGGCGATGACCTGCCAGACCGCGAGATCCGGCGGCAGCATCCCCTCCGCAATCAGCGGCGTCGCTCAGCAGCTGCCAAGACTGGCCCCGCCGGTATCGATCGGGCCATCGGCCAGGACATTTCCGGTGATCAGCGAGATGACACCGGCATTGGCCTGCCCTTTCTCATCCCGCCACACCGCAAGGAGCGCGCCACGCTCGCAGGCGTTACGGAATTTGCGCACGAGTTCAAGCATGCCCGGTGCGGTCTCGTCGCGCCGCATGGTCCGCCAGAATGCGAGAAAATTCTCGAAATTGCGGCGTACCTGAAGCTGCAGCAGCGGCCCGCCCTCCTCCAGGAACGACGAGGTGAAGCCCTGATCGGGCGTCAGTGTCTGGATCATCCATTCCCGGCGCGATACCAGATCCTCCGCAGCGACCAGGGCCAGATTGCGATCGGCTTCCAGCATGCAGGCCTGCTGCTTGTCCAAAACCACAATGAGATCCCAGGCGGGTGGCGGCACGAAGATGCAATGCTCCTCCGGCGGATAGAGGGATTCGAGCGGCATCGTCAATGCCGGCCCCGCAACGGACAGACCGGCAATGCCCGCCAGAAGCGTATGGAAGATCGATGTCATAACCCAGCCTCCGGTTCATCGATGAGAACCTTTGGCCGAGATTACACGGTCTGCGAGTTCGCTGCCAAGATTATCGCCGATTGCCGCGGCCTCGGCCGCGAGGCGCCGGGCGAGCTCGACGATGGTTGCGCTGTAGTCGGGAAAATGCCGGAACTGGATGTGAATATCCTCCCGCGGCGTATCGTAGACGTTGAGCTCCTCTTCCGGATCGTTCTCCAGATCGAACAGCGAGTTTTCGTCGTCCCGGCTTAGCACCAGCTTCCATGTCTCGGTGCGGATCGCCCGCTGCTCGACCTGGTCCTTGAAGCGCGCGTTCTGCACGTAAAAGGCGTCGCGTGCAGAAGATTGATCGCCCTGCAATAACGACAGGATGCTCTTGCCATGCATCCAATCCGGGATCGTGGCTGCAGCGAGATCGAGGATCGTCGGTGCCAGATCCTGCAGGCCGATCGGTGCCCTGACCCGCGTACCGGCGGGGGCACCGTCCGGCCAGGAGACGATGAACGGGACCCTGATCGCATCGTCGTAGCAGACGAATTTGTTCTTACTGCCTTCGCGGTAATTGAAGGTATCGCCGTGATCGCTGAGGTAGATGAAGACGGTGTTGTCCCTCAGACCGGTCCGTTCCAGTGTCTCCAGGATGCGGCCGGTGTGGAAATCGAGGCCCGTCACTGAGGCGTAGTAGCCGGCGCACGGGACACCCTTGCCGCGATAGGGTTCGTAGAATTGCTGCGGTGCGGTGTAGGGCTGATGCGGCGGATAGAAGCCCTGCACCATCAGGAATGGCCGGTCGCCCTGCGCCTGATCGCTTTCGAGAAACCTGATGCAGGCATCGGTTTGCGCCTCGGGTTTCCAGACCCCGTCCTGGAACGATTGATAGCCCTCGACCCAATGGCCGCCTCTGGAATTGAAGGCGTCCCAGACCTCGAACGCAGGATGGGGCTTTTCGCCCAGATGCCATTTGCCGAAATAGGCGTTCAGATAACCCTCTTGGCGCATGAGGTCGAACACCGTGATCTTCTGCTTCGCCTTCTCCTCGAGCAGATTGTCGATGTCGTAATAGTTCCAGGTGATGCCATGCGCATGGGGATACATCCCCGTCCACATCGTGCAGCGGGCCGGCGTGCAGATCGGAAAAGGCGTAAAGGCTCGCTCGAACACCACCCCCCGTTCGGCAAGCCGGTCGAGATTGGGAGTAACCGTGAATTTGTTGCCGTAGCAGCCAAGAGAATCCGACCGCTGCTGGTCCGGCATGACGACGATGATATTTGGACGATCCGCCATTGGCTTAGCCCTCGCTCAAAGCTTCGTCGAGAAAGTCGAGCCGGTCCTGGCCCCAGTAGAGAACGCCGCGATAGAGGTAGGTCGGCGTGCCGAAGGCGCCGGCGGCGATGGCTTCATTGTGGCTTGCCTCCCAGGCTTCGATGATCTCGGGTGTTTCGGACATTTTTTGCAGTTTCGCGCCGTCCATGCCGAGGCTGTCGGCAACCGCCATCCTGACCGACGCCTCCTTGACGTCTTTTTCCTCGCTCCAAAGCGCATGGAGAAGGGCGTGGCTGAGTTTCAGCGCGTCGAGGCCGGATCTGTCGGCGGCGATGACCATGCGGGCGGAGAACTTCGGGTCCGTTGGATAGTGTTTCGGCTTCAGGACCAGGGGCATGTTGAGCCGCTTGCGCCAGCGATCGAGTTCGACGGCATGATAGGTTTGGCGCGGATCGGGTCTGGAGCGCAGCGGAATGCCGCCGTTTTCCTGAAGGATCGTGGTCGGGCGGAGAATGACCTCGGCTCCGTGCCTGGCGACGATCTCATGAAACCGCGGCCCGCCGAGATAGGCCCAGGGCGAGGAAAGCGAGTGGAAATAGGTGATGGTCTTGGTCATTGACGGGCTCCTTCGGGGGTATCGCTGTCATGATAGAGATGGCAGGCCACGGTCCGGTCGGGACCGACCCGCGTCCAGCCTGGATAGATGTCGCGGCAGACCGGCATGACATGCGGACAGCGCGGGTGGAAATGGCAGCCCGACGGCGGGTCGGCGGCCGAGGCGACCTCGCCTTCGAGTTTGGCCAGGGTGACCTTGGCCTTGGGGTCGGGCACCGGCGAGGCCGCCTTGAGCGCTTGAGTATAGGGATGAAGCGGGGTCTCGAAGATTTCCGGGATCGGCCCGGTCTCGACGATCCGGCCCAGATACATGACGGCAAGCCGCTTACAGAAATGGCGCACCACGCCGAGATCGTGGCTGATGAAGAGGCAGCTCAGATCGCGCTCGGCCATGAGCCTGGTCAGGAGTTCCAGGATCTGCGCCTGGATCGAGACATCGAGGGCGGAGACCGGTTCATCGGCCACGATGAAACGGGGCTCGACAGTGAGTGCCCTGGCGATGGCGAGGCGCTGGCGCTGACCTCCCGAGAATTCATGCGGATAGCGGTCAACCGCCGAAGCCGGCAGGCCGACTTCACCCAAGAGATCCTTGATCCGCGCCCGCCGTGCCGTGGCGTCGCCCAGGCCATGAACGCGCAAGGGTTCCGCCAACATCGCCCCGATCTTCTGCTTCGGATCGAGCGAGGAATAGGGATCTTGAAAGATTATCTGCAGGGCCCGGCGAAGCCGTTGCAACTCGGCAGACGAGGCGCCTGTCACCTCGCCCCCGGCAAAGCGAACTATCCCCGCATCCGGCTCGATCAGCCGCAATACGGCGCGGCCGACCGTCGACTTGCCGCAGCCGGACTCGCCGACCAGCCCGAACGCCTCGCCTTGGGCCACATCGAAACTGACGCCATCGACCGCCCGCACCGTAATCGTGCGCGACCGCGGAAAGCCGCGCCTGGTCGTGAAATGCTTTTTGAGGTCATGAACCTCGAGGATCGGCTCGCCTGTCATGCCGAAGCCTCATTTCCAGCGTCGGTACGGACCCAGCAGCGGGCGAAGTGCGCGGCATTGTCCGACAGCGCCACCAAGGGCGGCAGATGAGCCTCGCACCGCGCCTCCTTGAGCGGACAGCGTGCCGCAAAGCGGCAGCCTTGCGGCATGGCGTCGATGCTCGGCACGGCCCCTGCGATCGGCGGAATGACCGGCACATCCCGATCCGGCCTCGGGATCGATCGCAACAGCGCTTCGGTATAAGGATGGGTCGGCCGAGCGAAGAGATCGTCGGCGGACGCAAGTTCGACGATTTCGCCCGCATACATCACGGCGATACGGTCGGCGATGGTGGCCACCACGCCGAGATTATGGCTGATGAAAATCATCGCCATGCCATATTCGGCCTTGAGATCGGCCAAGAGTGCCAGGACCTGCGCCTGGATTGTCACGTCCAACGCGGTCGTCGGCTCGTCGGCGAGCAGGAGCGCCGGACGGCAGGCGAGCGCCATGGCGATCATCACCCGCTGGCGCATCCCGCCCGAAAACTGATGCGGATAATCTTGCACCCGGTCCGTCGCCGCCGGAATGCCGACCAGGCGCAATAGCTCAACCGCCCGCAAGCGCGCCTCACGCTCCTTGAGGTTCTGGTGAAACATCAGGGGCTCAGCGATCTGCAGGCCGATCGGCAGGACCGGGTTGAGCGAGGTCATCGGCTCCTGGAAAATCATCGCGAGGCGATTGCCGCGCAGCTTTTCCATGTCGCGGTCAGCGAGACCGGCAAGATTGCGGCCCTCGAACATCACCCGGCCGCCGGTGATCCGGCCCTGGGGTTCCGGCAGGAGCCGCATGATCGAGAGGGCCGTCAGGCTCTTGCCGCAACCAGATTCGCCGACCAGGGCCAGGGTCTCGTTGGCGGCGAGTTCGAAGCTGATCCCCCGAATGGCCGCGAAATCGCCATGGCGCAGCCTGAAGGCCGTGGTGAGTTCCTCGACGGCAAGCAACGGCTCGGATGCCATCAGCCGACATCCTTGAGCTTCGGATCGATCGCATCACGAATGCCGTCGCCCAGAAGATTGAGCGCAAAGACGGTCAAGAGAATGGCGAGACCCGGCACGATCGCGAGCCACGGTGCCTGAAAGATCTGCTCGAAGCCTTCCCTGATCATGCCGCCCCAGGTCGGTGTGGGCGGGCGCACGCCGAGGCCGATAAAGCTGAACCCGGCCTCGATCTGAATGGCGTTGGCGGTCCAGAGCGAGGCCAGGACCAGGATCTCGGCCAGAATATTGGGGAGGATGTGGAGGGTCATGATGCGCAGATCGCTGAAGCCGAGCGCCCTGCACGCTTCGACGAAAGCCCGTTCCTTGACGGCGATCGTGGGGGCGCGGGCGATCCGGGCGAATTTCGGCACCAGGGTCGCGGCGATGGCGATGATGACGTTCTGGAGGCTCGGGCCGAGCATGGCGACCACCAAAAGCCCCATGATGAGTGTGGGAAAGGACAGCATCACATCCATCGCCCGCATCAGGACGAGATCGATGCGGCCGCCGTAGTAACCGGCGACGATGCCGATGCTGCCGCCCAGCACCATGCCGATCAGGACCGAGACGACGCCGATCAGCAGCGAGATTCGCCCACCGTAGAGAATGCGCGAAAAGACATCGCGGCCGAAGGCGTCCGTCCCCAGGAGATATTCGGCGGAGGGCGGTTTGAGCCGGTTGACGATGCTTTGATCGATCGGATCGAAGGGTGCGATCAACGGTGCGAAGACCGCCATCATTACGATCACGATGAAGAGGCCCAGACCGACCCAGGAGAGCTTGTTCTGATTGAACGAGCGGATCAGTGCCGGGCGCACCGAGCTTGCTTCCGCATTCATGGCCGCTTCACCCGGGGATCGAGGAAGCCGTAGGTCAGATCGGTGACGAGGTTGGTGACGATGATCAACGAGGCGTAGACGATGAGCAGCCCCTGAACCATCGGATAGTCGCGGGTATCGAGCGAGCCGACGATCAGCTTGCCGAGCCCCGGCCGGTTGAAGACGATCTCGATCAGCACCGAATTGCCGATGACGAGGCCGAAATAGAGGCCGATCACGGTGACGACGGGAATGAGTGCGTTCTTGAGCGCGTGGCGATAGACGATCAGCCGGCGTGGCGCCCCCTTGGCCTTGGCGGTGCGGATGTAGTCCTCGCCCAGCACTTCCAGCATGGCCGAGCGGGTGGCGCGGGTGGTCACGGCGATCAAACCCAATGACGCAGCGATTGCTGGGAGTGCCAGATGCTGGAGCCGGCCGGAAATGCCGGGCGCGTTGCCCGAACTGATCACCGGGAACCAGCGAAGCTCGATCGAGAAGATCAGGATCAGGACGATCGCCGCGAAGAAGACCGGAAATGACAGGCCGAGCAGCGACAGGGTCCGCGTGACGTAATCGATGAGCTTGTTGCGGTGCAGTGCCGAAACGACGCCTAACGGAATGCCGACGACCGCACCGATGACGATGGCCGAAAGGGTCAGCTCCAGGGTGAACGGCAGCACGCGCCACATTTCGCCGAGGACGGGGGCTTTGAAGACCAACGACGTGCCGAGATCGCCCTGGACCACACCTGCGAGGAAACTCCAGTATTGCTCCATGACCGGGCGATTGAGACCGAGCTGCTCACGCAGTGCGGCCACCGCCTCGGCGGTCGCCGAATCGCCCAAAATGGCGTAGGCAGGATCGCCCGGCAGGGTCCGCATGACGATGAAGATCACCGTCATGACGGCCCAGATCGTCGGGATGGCGAGCAGCAGACGCCGCGCGATGTACCAAATCATGAAGCGAAGCTACCGCCTCGCCTGACGATGCTCAGTTCTTGAACTCGGTGTTCTCGGTGATGGGCGGACCGAGATTGAGCGAGCCCTCGAGCTCATAGCCGAGATCGAGATTGGCGCGCTTGCCCCAGACCTGCAGCAGCTCGAAGATCGGCACGGCGCAGGCTTCCTCCATGATCTTCTGCTGTGCCGTCGCCCAAAGCTCGTTGCGCTTGTCCGGATCGAGCTCGGATCGTGCCGCGTTGATTTCCTCGTCCGCCACGGTGCAATGCGAGAAATTGGTTTGGGCACCGGGCTCGCCGATGGCCGAGCTGCCGAGGAAAAACGGGGTCAGGAAGGAATCGGCGTCGGGGAATGGTGCGCCGCCATAAATGATCAGGCCGCTTTCGTCCTGGCGAATCTGGGCGTGCCAGGCGGCATGGTCGACGAACTCGGTATCGGCATCGATACCGACCTGACGCAGTTGCTCCATGACCAGCTCGTAGGGCGTGCGCAGGCTGGCGATCTTCGAGGTCAGAACCTCGATCGTGAGACCGTCCGGATAGCCGGCTTCCGCCAGCAGCTCCCGAGATTTCTCGGGATCGTAGTCATAGGTCGGCACATCGGTGGTCTGGCCCAGAAAGCCGCTCGGCACCGGCGAGATCAGCTGCTGGGTAATATCCTCGCCCACCAGCTGCTGGAACTCGTCGCGGTTGATCGCGTGCTGGATCGCCTGGCGGACCCGAACGTCGTCCAAGGGCGGCTTGGCCATGTTCATATGCAGCACGCGGGACTGGCTGGGCGCGAAGATCAGGATCTCGATCTCATCCGGATATTGCTCGCGCATCCGGTCGACCCAGTCCTGCTCGCGCCGGCCATAGAACAGATCGATCTCGCCCGAGGCGAACGCAAGCTCGCGCGCGGTCTCATCGGGAATATAGCGATAGACGATCCGCTCGATTTTCGGCGCACCGCGGAAGTAATCGCTGTGCGCGGAGAGTTCGGTCTGCTGCTTGGGGGTGTAGCTGTCGAACTGGAAGGGGCCCGTGCCGACCATGAAGGCCTTGATGTCGTCGCCAAGCTCTTCCGCCGCCTTCTGGCTGACGATCAGCCCGCCCGAGGGGTCCGCGAGCTTGCCGAGCAAGGTCGGCACCGGCGCCGCGAGCGTGATCCGCACGGTCTTGTCGTCGAGCGCTTCGACAGTCTCGATGGCGTCGAGATTGGCGGCGAATCCCGAGGTTTCGGGATTGCGGGCGCGATTCAGGGAATAGACGACATCGGCCGCGGCAAGCTCGCCATAGCCATGATGAAACTGCACACCGTCACGCAGCACGAAGGTCCAGGTGAGCCCGTCCTCCGAAGCCTCGTAGCTCTGGGCCAGATCGAGCTCGATGTCGTCGGGATCCATGCTGCCCGGCGGAAATCGCGTCAGACCGTTGAAGATATAGCCGAAGAGAGCCTGATCCTGGCCGCCGCCCGAGAGAAACGGATTGAGCTGATTGGCATCGGCGCCGAAAGCGCCGACGTTCAAGATTTCCTGGGCGTTGGCTGCCGTCGGCAACTTCATGTTGAGCGAAAGCACGAATGCCGCCGCCGCAGCGCCATACGCCAGCGACCGCATGCCGGGCCGAGTGATCGATATCATTGTGTCCGTCCCTCAGTTTGCTGTTGGCGCGAGTTTGCCGATGCAGCCCGTTCTGTCAAAGGGCTTATTCTAGTTAGAGCAGCCTCAACGACTGACGGGACGATCAGAGCTTCTTCTCGGCCAACTCGCGAAAAGCGTCGTCGACCACGTGGCGCTCTCCGAGGACGACTGAGCCGTAACCGATCGCATCCCGCCCGAAACGATCGCGGATCGTATCGATCGCACGATCGACGACCCAGCGCCTCGCCCCTTGTTCGCTGCCGGGCCGGCGCTTTTCATCGTCCAGGCGGAGCGGAAATTCCAGCTGCAGCGACCCGTTGATCTCGAGATGCGACACCGAGATGGCGAGCAACGAGATGTCGGCTTCCTCCGGGTGATCCTTGAGCGCGGCACGCACCAGGTCTTCGGCGATCTCGGCCAGGATCCCGGTCGCCGACACCGCCGCGGGCAAGGTGACCGAGCGTGTGACGGCGCGAAGGTCGGCGAACCGGACCCGCACGGTCACCGTGCGCCCGGCCCGGGACTTGGCCCGCAGGCGAGAGGCGATCCGATCCGCGAGATGGAGCAGCACGGGTCGGAACACATCCTCGACGGCAGGCTTTCTGCCGAGCGCCGACTGTGCCCCCACCGACCGCGCTCGATGGTTCGGCACGACCTTGCGTGGATCGCTATTCTGCGCCAGTGCTGCCAGTTTGTCGCCCACTGCCTGGCCCAGCAGCCGCTCGAGTGACTGTCCCGGGGTCTGGGCCAGCTGGCCGATGGTGGACACGCCCATCAGGGCGAGCCGTGCCTTCGCGACCGGCCCCACGCCCCACATCAGCTCGACCGGCAGATCGCGCAGGAATTCATCCTCGGTTCCGGCAGGGACGACGACCAGCCCGTCGGGCTTGGCCACTTGCGAGGCGATCTTGGCGAGATGCTTGGTTGCCGCGACACCCAGCGAGATTGCAAGGCCCAGCTCCGCCCGCACGCGCCTTCGGATCTCATGCGCTATTGCTTCGGGCGGGCCGAAGAGACGGACCGAGCCCCCGACATCCGCAAAAGCCTCGTCGATCGAGATGCGTTCGACCAGGGGTGTGAAATCCCCCAGCACGCCGATCGCGGCGTCGCCCAGCCTTTGGTACTGGTCGAAATGGCCGCTGACGAACTGCAATTGCGGGCAGAGCTCTCGCGCCCGCCGTCCCGGCATGCCGCCCCGAATGCCGAACGCCTTGGCCTCGTAGGAGGCGGCCAGCACCACGCCCCCACCCACGGCAACCGGCCTGCCGCGCAATGACGGGTCCAGCAACTGCTCGACCGACGCATAGAAAGCGTCGAGGTCCGCGTGGATGATAGAAGCCGTCGCCGCCATACAGTCGGTGCCATCGAAGCCGTGGGCCGGTTCAACGGCCGTATCGACTAAGAGGCAACGCCGCAGACGGTTGTCAAGTCACCGGCATGATGTGGCCGGCGGCGTTCAATCCGGCCAGCGGTCGTCCGGGCGCCAGAAGCCGAGTTTTGGTGTGTTCCAGGAATCGGTCGGCAGAAAGGCCGTGCCGGGGGTGCGGAGATTGGCCTCGACCGCTTCCATGTTGAGATCGATGCCGAGCCCGGGGCGCTCCGGCACCGTGACGTAGCCGTTTTGCAGATAATCCTCGTCGAGGCCGGTGACGAGGGTGCGCCAGAACGGCAGGTCGAGGCCGTGATGTTCGGCTGCAACGAAGCTCGAGAGCGAGGCCGCCAGATGCATGTTGGCCATGAAGCCGATCGGCGAGCCCGCGAAATGGAGGGCGGTCGGCAGGCCGAAGCGCTCGCCGTGATCGGCGATCCGCTTGGTTTCCAACATGCCGCCCGAACTCAAGAGATCCGGATGGAGAATGTCGAAGGCCTGTGTCTCGATCGCCTCGTTGAACCCTTCCCAGCCGAACAGATCCTCGCCCGCCGCAATCGGTGTGAGCAGCGCATCGGCGACCTTCTTGTGCCCCGGAATATCGAGCCGCGGCATCGGGTCTTCCATCCAGGCGAGCCCGAAATCCTCGATCGCCCGGCCGAGACGGATCACCTCGTCCGCGGTCATGAAGCCCTCGCCGTAATGGTCGGTGCACAAGGAGATGCCGTCGCCGACCGCCTCGCGGATGGCGGCAACGGTTTCGACCGCCGCCTCGATGCCGGCCACGCTGAGCCTTGCACCCGGCCCGGTCCCCGGCGCGCGCCAACGGCGATAGAGTTCGTACTCGCCTTCCGTGGTCCGGCCGTGCAGCCCGCCCTCGGCGGCTTCCCACATGGCGGGGCGCAGATCGAACTTGATGAAGGTCAGGCCGAGATCGAGCCGGCTTTTCACCGCCCGGACGAATCCTTCGGGCGTGACGTCGGCAGGCGTCGGCGTGTCGCCATAAAGACGGATCTTGTCCCGGTATTTACCGCCGAGGAACTGATAGCAGGGCACGCCGTAGATCTTGCCGACGAGATCCCACAAGGCGATCTCGAGGCCCGAAGCACCCCCGCTTTCACGCCCCCAATGGGCGAAACGCTTCATCACCTTGAAGATCATGTCGATATTGCAGGGGTTCTGTCCGAGCAGAATGCTCTTGTACTGCAGCGCGTTCTCGACATGCCCCGCATCCCGCACCTCGCCGAGCCCGTAGACGCCCTGATTGGTGTCGATCCGCAGGATCGGATAGTCGTAGTTCGAGGCCACCACCGCCAGCCGCAGATCCGTGATCCTGAGCGCACTCGGCCGCGAGTGACTGTTGACGGCATTTTCGACGCGGCCGATTTCGACGGCGCCATTGGATATGCTGGTCATTGGGAAATTAGACTCCAGGTAGGATAATTAGCAATCTGGTGGACACGGCTCAGGAGACGGGGCGGAAATCCTGCAGCATGAACGGTGCGATCTCTTCGAGCAGCACGTCCAGTTCCGCCATGGCATGACGGTCGAGCGGCGGCCGGCCGGTCTGGCGCCACGCCGCGCAGTCGATGACGCCACGCCGGCGCAGCACTTCCTTGGCCATCGGGACGCCATAGGTGCTTTCGAAGTTCAACAACGGCAGCAATTGACGAAAGATCCGGCGGGCCTCCTTGGTGTCGCCCGTCGTCAGTGCCTGCCAGACGCTCTCGTGGACATCCGCGAATTCGCACGCCGGCATGGTGCCGCAGGAGCCGCGCCTGCTCTCCTCGAGCCACGGTACCCCTGCCTTGCCACCCATCACCCCGTGGATCACACCCTCGCCAATGGCCAGGATCTCGGTCGTCATGGCGCCGGGAAACTCGGTTTCCTCCTTGATGAAGCCGGCGCTCGGAACGTCGCGCGCGATGTCGACCATCTGCGCGGGGCTCAGGGGCGTCGCCCCGGGGCCAATCGCATTCTGGATGACGATGGGCAATCCGGAGGCATCGGCCAGTGCTGCATAGAAGGACTTGGTTTCGGCGGCCGTCGGTTTGTGCACGTTCGGCGGCATCGCCATGATGGCGTCGGCGCCGATTCCTGCTGCATGCCTCGCAAATGCCACCGAAGGCGCGATATTGCTGGAAGAAACCGCAACGACGGTGACCGCCTTCCCCTGGGCTTCTTCGACCGTGATCTCGGCGACGCGACGCCGCTCGGATTCCGTCAAATAGGGACCTTCGCTGGCCATGGCAGAGGCGACCACACCCTGCACGCCGCTTTCGAGGCAGAAATTCAAGACCCGGCGCAGGCCGTCTTCGTCCAAGTCCAGCGTCTCGGTGAACGGGGTCACGACAATAACGAAGACGCCTTTGAAACTCTCTCGATCCATCCTTGAGGCTTTCGCGAAGTTGACAATACTATTCGGAATTAATTGGCGAGCCCGCCCTTGGTCATGCCGCTCACCAGGAAGGGCTCCAGAATGACGAACAGAATGATCACGGGCAGCAGCGAGATCGTGCCGGCCGCCATCAGCCCAGCCCAATCGACCATCTGCTCGCCGACGAAGGATTGCAGGCCTACCGTCAGAACCAGATGATCCCGATCGGTCATGAGTGTGCGGGCGAAGATGAACTCGCCCCAGGAGATGATCATCAGATAGACGGCGCAGGCGGCGAGCCCCGGCCGGGCGAGCGGCAGCACGATCAGCCGCATCGCCTGCAGCTGGGAGCATCCGTCGATAGTCGCCGCTTGCTCGAGTTCTCTAGGGATCCTGTCGAAGAAGCCTTTGAGCAGCCAGGTCGCCAGCGGCACGCCGGCGGTCATATGGGCCAGGACAAGTCCGCCATAACTATCGATCAGGCCGGTGAAATTGAACATGATGAAGAGCGGGATAATGATCAGCCCCGAGGGGATCAATTTCGAGAGCAGCAGGCTCGCACCGAGAATATGCTGCGGCGAGTTTTGCCAGCGGGACAGGCTGTAGCCGGCGAGTGCCGAAACGAACAGGCTCGCTGCCGTCGCCGCGAGCGCAACCACCAGACTGTTGATCAGCCAGGTGAACAGCGGCCTGCGTTCGATGGCACTGAAGAACCCGTCCAGTGTCAAGGCACCGAACTCAGGCAGCAGCGCCGGATCTCGAGAGAGAATGCGGGCCGGAGGCATGACGGCCGTCATGACCATCCAGTAGATCGGGAAGAGGGTGATCGCCGCAAAGAGGATCAACGCGGCGAGACTGATGGCTCGCTTGGTCGTCATCGGCTAGAACCTTGACCGGCGAGCGAGCACCACCGCCGTAACCGCAACCGCGCAGGCCGCCAGGATCATCAAGGTGCCGACGGCAGCGGCACTGCCCATCCGAAAATAATCGAACGCCTCGTGATAGACATAGATCGCCAGGGTCTCGGTCGCCTTGGCCGGCCCGCCGCCGGTCGTCGCGTAGATGATATCGACGTCGCGAAAGATCCAAAGCGCGCTGATCATGATGCCGAGCAAGGCCGCGGACCGCACGCCCGGCCATGTCACATAGGTGAATTTACCTACTGCACCGGCGCCGTCGAGTTCCGCCGCCTCGTAGAGTTCCGACGGGATCGACTGCATCGCCGCCAGCAATGTCAGGGTGATGAGCGGATAGGCCTTCCACACCGTCGGCGCCATCACCGAATAGAGGGCTGTCCGCTGGTCGACGAACCATGGCAGATCTTCGCTGAGCAGGCCCAAATCCCTGAGCACCGCATTGACGACCCCGAAGGAACCGTCGAGCATCCATAAAAAGATGATGCTGGTGATGACGCCCGGTATGGCCCAGGGAAGGAGGACCGCCGTGCGCAGGAACCGGCGCCCGGGAAGATCCAGATCGAGCAGCAAGGCCGTGACCAGCCCGACCAGGAAGGCAATGCCGACGCTTCCCAAGACGTAGACGAAGGAAATCCAGGCACTCTGCCAGAACGACGGATCGGTGAAAATTCTCTGATAATTGTCCAGCCCCAGCGGCAGGGTCCCGATCCGCGCGAAATTCATCGTCTTGCCTTCGCGGAACGACAATTCCACGACGCGCGCCAGCGGGTAGACGATCAGTGCCAGCACCGAGATCGACGCCGGCAACAGCAGCCAGTAGGCCAGCATCTGCCCCGGCTGCGCCGAGCGCCAGGGCGTCCGTGCGCGACCGGGACGTGCTGCCGATAAACGTGAAAGCGACAGTGACATCGGTGACCGCTGATTAGCGCGACAAATCAGGAGAGCGGAACGGCGCGTTCGAGCTCCTGTTGCGTCTCTTCCATGATTTCGGCCGTCGGATCGGAGCTGGTGAGGAGCCGCAGCGTGGCGTTGCGGATGATGTCGAGGAATTCAGCGGAATTGGCGCGGATTGCCTGCTCCGTGGGGTGCAGCGGCACAGCACCTTTGGTGGCTTCGAGAATAGTCTCGAGCACCGGATTTGCGGCGCGATCCTCCGCACTCAGCACGTCGCCTTGCCATGCAGGCGGTTGGCCGGTCATCAGCAGGAACTGGCGCTGCCATTCCGGTTGCGTCGCGAACTCGATGAACGACCATGCCAGATCCTTGCGGTCGTCGTCGATGCCGGCGGAGATTTGCAGGTTCAGCCCTCCCGGCAATACCGGCGGGTTGAACGGTGCCGCGACCAGATGCAGAAGCGGCTGCATCTCGGGACTGGCTTTTTGTAGCCATGAGAGGACCCAGGGGCCGTCCACCAGGAATCCCGCCTTGCCGTCGATGAACAATTGCCGGGCGATTGCGGAGACATTCCCCAAAGGCGCGTTCTGGCCGACCGTCTGCCGATATGTCTCCAACGCCGCAACGACCCCAGGCGAGGTCAGATTGTACTGGCCGTCTTCGACCAGCTTCTGGTCCTGCCATTTGAGGAAGCGAAGGAAATCGTCTGAGATCGTCGGATAGTCGGCAGTGACGGCGACAAGGCCGAACACGCCGTTGTCGCGGTCGGTGACCTTCGGCACGCTGGCGACGAATTCGTCGAAGGAGGTCGGAACCGGGACCCCCGCCTCCTCGAGCACGCGCTCGTTGTAGAAGAGCATGTAGGTGCTGCCCGACATCGAGATCGCCAGGGTGTGGCCGTCCCAGACATTGGCTTCCTGCAGTGCCGACCATTCCGTCTCGTAGATCGTCCCCGCGATGCGATCGTCGAGCGGCTCGAGCCAGCCCTCGGCGGCAAAGGACGGGAAATTGGTAGCGGACAGTTGGACCACGTCCGGCGGCCGGTTGGAGGCGAACCGCACGGTCATCTGGGTGGCGAAATCCTTGTTGGGGATCTGTTCCGCATCGATCGTGATGTCGGGATGCGCCTCCTCGAAAGCGGCGATGACGGCATGCCACCAATCGCTGTTGCCAGGCTCATCGAGCTGCCAGGTCGCGAACGACAAGGTCGTCGGTTCGGCAAAGGCCGGCAATGCCGCCAGCGACCCCGCCATCAAGCCAATCGCTCCGGCTGTCCGAAGCCGCGCCATCATGCGTTTCATTCGTGCCTCCTCTTTTTCAGGCGGGTCCGCGATCGACCCGTTTCGGTCCCTCGGACGACATCCTTTCGATTTCTATAGAATTCGTCAATATTATATCTAATCCTTTTTCGCAACCTGACGAGCGAATGCCCGATGACGCAGATCCCGCCCTTATCCGAGCCGCTTCTGGCGGAAGCCGAGGACGGCTCACCGCATCGGGAAACCAGCTATCAGCGGGTCTTGACGCAGTTGCGAAAGGACATCGTCGAAGGCGTCGTCGCCCCCGGCGCCTGGTTGCGCACCGAAGCACTGGCCGATCGCTGCGGGGTCAGCGCCCAGCCGATTCGCGAGGCGCTGCAACGGCTCGAGGGCGAAGGTCTGGTCGAAATCCTGCCGAACCGCGGCGCCCGGGTCCGCGGCATCGACCGCAACAGGCTGCAGCAGCTATCCGATCTGGCGGAAGCGATGGAGGCGATGCTGGCGCGGCGCTTTGCCGAGGATGCGACGATGGCCGATTTGCGCCATGTGGAAGCGCTGCAGCGGGACCACGACATCGCCCTCGACGACGCCGACGACCATACGATGTACGCGGTCAATCTCCAGTTCCACAAATTCATCAATGCACATCGGCGCAACCCCGATGCCTTGCGCGTCATGGCCCCCTATCAGGCCTTCTTCCAATTATTGCGCGACCGCTACGGCTTCACGGCGGATTATCGGGCCCGGGTCAAGGACGAGCATTACGCCCTGATCGACGCCTTTCGGGCACGCGATCCGGTCACCGCCTCCGAACTCGCCGCCGCCCACGTCCGAGGCTCCCTGGACGACCTTCTCATCTGCCTGCGGACGGGTACGCCAAGCGGTTAACTCCCATCGTCGAAAGCCTCGCTCGCGGGCCGTGACTGATAGGCGCGGCCGCAATCAACGATGCAAAGCGAGACCGGCAATGCCATGGCGATTGGCACGACGTCCCACAGCCTGTCGGAGAGACCGGCTGGATAAGCTGAGTTCCATCCGGTATCGGCGTGTCGCAAGTTCGACGCCGTTTTCTAGGCACGAACTGACATGCGGCTCTGAACAGGCACTATCGGCCGATCGCGCCAGACCGCATTCTCGACATGCCCCGCATCCCGCACCTCGCCCAGCCCATGGACCCCCTGATTGGTGTCGATCCGCAGGATCGGATAGTCGTAAGTCGACGCTACCAAAGCTAGGCGAAGATCGGTGATCCTGAGCGCACTCGGCCGTGAGTGGCTGTTGATAGCGTTGTCCACACGGTCAATCTCGCGGGACTCGTTGCGTGGGCTGATCATGGGGAATTCAGACTCAGACTTGGATTGATGGCAAAATCATGAGCAAGGCTCGACGAACCCGCCACCCGTCCAACTACCTTGCTACCCCAAGCGCACACCCATCTTAAAATGTAATAAACATCCAGGATACCATCGACTGAACGGGCAACGTCCGTAAAGCGCATTCTTCGTCCCCGCCGCCATACGGTCACCAACGATCGGACCGAAGGCGTTATAAAAGAGCGCGGAATGTCTCAGGTAATGTTGGGCACATACAACTAAATAGCGCTATTTTTATTCCAGTGATGGTGTGCCAAATAATGAAAGTTGCTTTTCGAGCTGGCCCTAAGGCACGACTTGAAGTTCGATCCGGGCCCGAAAGGGGCTCCGCCGAATAATCAACCTAGCAGGTTTAGCGGCCGGCGCTTAGCCGAACTGGAAGCCGAACAACCCGCTTTCTTCTGTCTCGTCGGAAAGCCTTGTCGGTAGAACGATCTGGTCGCGGTCGAAATCCCCGGAGAAAGGCAGACTTTCGAAAACGTCGGAATTCATAGTAACAATATATTGCTGATTATTGCCGACAACATGCTGCCCAATCAAGAGAGCCGAAAGGATTTGCCGAGCATCCACTCCATCGAACAGATGACTGTCGTGGACGAGGAAGCCGGTTCCCGAGTATCGGGTATGAACGGACTCGAAAAGCGCGATGTCCATGCAAAACACTTCCATGCTTCTGATACCTGTCCCGCGGTCGCCTTCAATCCGAATAGAGAATTCTGGTCCATTGTCTGTAGCGCTGACTTCGAAGTAGCCATCCCGCTTTAAGTAAAGTTCACTGATTAACTCAGCGATCCTGACGATGATCTCCTTCAAGAGCTCGCTATGGGTCACATGGTCAGCCTGGAGACGCCGCTGCAGTTCAATTCGTCCAACCTTTAGATCCGCTTTTTTGCTTTCCAGTGTCTCCGCTGCCGCGAACCTCTCCCTCAGAGAAGCATATTCGGCCTCTAGTCGAGCTGCTTCACGCTGTAATTCAACTAGGTCATCGAAGGCCCCCTTCCCTTCAAGCGATACAAGCAGTTGTTTACGCTCATCGCTGGCGTCCTTGAGTAGGCCCTCAGCCCGCGCAATCTCGCGCGTCGTTTGATCGATCTCCGACTGGAGGTGAATGCGGCGATTCGTGATAACCGACCGCTGAAACTCAGCCACATCTTCAAAACGTCGAAGCGCAACCGAAGGAAGTTCCAGCCCACTCGCTCTATACATGCCAGCTACATCGACGGAATAGCCCGGACATTCATCTTCGAGCGCCTTCTGTAAAAACCTGAGCGTCTCTTTCAGAGACACCAACCGCATCGAGATATCCTGAAGCATCACCCTTAGCTCAGAAGCCCTCTCTGCTGTTTCCCTGTACGTCTCCATGATTTCAAAGTTGGCGATCTCGTTCCGTTTCTTTTCCACACGCCTTTCAGAAAGTGCC
>JBGSYN010000072.1:0-36512 GCA_041750975.1 Geminicoccaceae bacterium
TTGGCGCGCCCGAGAAGATTCGAACTCCTAACCTCCTGATCCGTAGTCAGACGCTCTATCCAGTTGAGCTACGGGCGCGCGGGAGAGGCCGGTATGTAGCGAAGCTCCGGCTGGCTTGCAAGCCGTGGGGTCGAGAAATCCGAGGCCTCTAGCTCTAGCTGCCGCGGACCGCGTCGGCGATGCCCTGCGCCATCTCCTCGGGCGGCGTGCCGTGGCCGAAATGGGTGAGGTAGGCGCCGTCCCGATCCATCAGATAGGTGAAGGACGAGTGATCGACAAGATAGTCGCCCTGCTCGTCCGGCTGATGCAATTGGTAATAGACACGGTAGGTGTCGGCGACATTGCCGATCTGGGCCTCGGTTCCGGTGAGGCCGACGAGATCGGTGCCGAACAGCCCGACATAGTCGCTCATCACCTCCACGGTATCGCGCCTGGCGTCCAGCGTGATGAAGATCGGCACGACTTCGTTCCGCACGTCTTCCGGCAGGGCTTCGTAGGCTGCCGTCATCTCGGTGAGGCTGAGCGGACAGACATCGGGGCAATAGGTGTAGCCGAAATAGATCAGGCGATACCTGCCTTGGAAGCTTTCATTGGTCGCCACCGCACCGGTCTGATCGACCAACTCGAACTCACCGCCGATCAGGGGCCGACCCTCGACCTCGCTGGTGCTGCCGGTCTCGATCATGCCCGAGACCGCCCAAAAGGCGGCAACGCCGGCGATCAGCGCGATGGCCACGCCGGCAATGATGATCCAGCTGCTGCGCATGGCATCTCCCTCGAAATCGTCGCGACGGCCGTACCGGGCGCTCGGTTAATCATAAGACCAATATATTCGCCGAAGAATCGGGCGCGAGATGACATGAGGTCACGATGCACATGCGCGCGGCTCTCGATCTTCTCAGGTCTGGCGCTGCCGCAGCATGGATTCACGGCGGGCGATATAGAGTGTGCTGGCGACAATGATGAGGGTGCCGATGAGGGTATAGATGCTAGGCACTTCGGCGAAGAAAACGTAGCCGTAGAACGCCGCGACCGGCAGCCGGGCATAGTCGAAGGGGGCAAGCGCACTGGCCTCGCCAAGCCGAAAACCCATCATCATCGCCCATTGACCGGTGACTCCGAGCGCACCCATGGCCGCCATCAGACCGATCTGGAACAAACTCGGCGTGATCCAGGTGAAGGCCGCCGGCACAGCCGCAATCAGCGTGCTGCCGAGACCCATATAGAGGAGCGTTGTCGTGTTCTTTTCGGTCAACACGATCTGCTTGATCAGAATCGAGACCGAGGCTGCGGCAATGGCGCTGACGACACCGATCAGTGCTGCCGGTTGCAGCACGCCGACGCCCGGCCGCAACATGACGAGGACGCCGATGAGACCGATCGCCGTCGCGGTCCAGCGCCTTGCCCGCACGGTCTCACGCAAGATCAAGGCCGCGAAGACGACCATGAAGAGCGGCTTAGTAAAGCTGATCGCCGTCGCCTCGGCCAGGGGGATGTGGGTCAGGGCGTAAAAGCCGCATAGCATCGCAGTCGAGCCGATCACGATTCGCGCGAGGTGCATGCCGGGATGGGCGGTGCGCCAGATCTGCGGCCCTTCGCGCAACGCGATCGGTAATAGCCAGAGAAAGCCGAAAAGCGCCCGCGCGAACGCTACCTCGAAGCTCGAAAGCTCCTGTCCTAAAGTCTTGGCGACAGCACCCATGCTTGAGAACAACATGCAGGAAAGCAGGATCCACAGCGCCCCCTTGATGTTAGCGGTAAGATTCAAAATCGGATCATTCTCGAACCGTACTGCGAATAGGGGCGGCTTGCAGGGCCGTCTGATGACGGCTGCCATAAATGGCGCCGCCGGCGATCATCACCGCACCGGCAAGTACCGCCAAGCTTGGGACTTCATCGAACAGGACGAATGCGAAAAAGGCAACGATCGGCAACCGCATATAGTCGAAGATCACCAAAAACCCGGCATCCGCAAGTTTCATCGCCCGACTGACGCAATAATGGCCGAGGCTTGCCGAAAGGCCGACGCCGGCCATGACGGCAAGTTCGAACAAGGTCGGCGTGCGCCACACGAAAAGTGCCGGCAAGAGCGAGACCGGCAACGTTATCAGCGACTGATAGCAGACAATGGCAGCCGAGGTTTCGGTCCGCGACAGCGCTTTGACGAGAACCGTACCGCTGCCCCACATCAATGCCGTCAAGACGGCGATCACGGCCATCGGTTCGAAGGCGTGCATGCCGGGCTGAACGATGATCAGACCGCCGAGCACGGCCAGTGCGGTCGCGATCCAGCGCGACCTGTAGAGCTGTTCGCCGAGAAAGAGGGCAGCGAGCACCATGGCGAAGATCGGTGCGGTAAAGCTGATCGCCGTGGCTTCGGCCAGCGGCAGAATGGCCAGGGTCCAAAACCACAGGCACATCGAGACAAAAGTCAGACCGGCCCGGCCGACATGCAGGGGCAGCCGTTCCGTTTGCAGCCCGCCCCAGCCGGCTCGCCAGAGCCAGGGCAGCATTGCCGCGAAGCCGAAGAGACTTCGGAAGAAGGCGATCTCGAAGGTGTGCTGGGTCTCGCTCGCGAGACGCACGAGATTGATGACCAGGGCAAAAGCGACACCGCCGCCCAGCATCCACAACCCGCCGCCCAGGCTCGGCAGTCGGGGCAGGATGGCAGCTTTGGAGCGGTACGCCGAACTAGACCTCAGCCTCGATGCTCCTCTTGTCGAGATCGGCCCAGGGCACATGGCGGCCGAAGGATTCGGCCAGGAAATCGACGAAACTTCGAAGCTTGGCGGAGACGTGACGATTATGCGGATAGACGACACTGATCGGCGTCGTGCCGGCATCGAAATCATCGAGCAGTGGCTTGAGCCGGCCGGACCGGACCTCGTCGACAATGATGAAGCTCGGCAGCATGGCAATGCCCAGCCCTTCGATTGCCGCCGCGGCCAGCGCATCGCCATTATTGACGTGAAAATTGCCCTCGACGCGGATGATGACCGGCTCGCCTCCGCGCTCATACCGCCAGAGTCCGGGGGTCCGGCCGTAGGCGTAGGTCAGGCAATTATGTCCGACAAGCTGCTCGGGTTGATCGGGCGAGCCGCGCTGTCGCAGATAGTCGGGGCTGGCGACCGTGATCAGCCGGGATGCCGCGAGCCGCCTTGCAATCAGGCTGCTGTCCTCGAGATCGGCGATCCTGAGCGCCATGTCGAAACCTTCGTCGAGGATATCGACGACACGATCGCTGAGGCTGAGGTCGACTGCGATCTTGGGCCAGCGGGCGATGAATTTCGGCACCAGCGGGCTCAGATACCGGGCGCCGAAGGTCATCGGGGCCGAGACCTTGAGGATGCCCCTGGGCTCGGCATTGAGACCGACCGCCGAGAGTTCGGCCTCCTCGATTTCCTGGACGATCTTGAGGCAGCAATCCCGATAGGCTTGCCCGACTTCGGTCAACGACAGGCGGCGCGTCGTGCGATTGATCAGCCTGACGCCGAGCCGCTCTTCGAGGGCCACGACATTCTTGCTCACCGTCGATTTAGCCATGCCGAGCTGGCTTGCTGCCGCCGAAAAGCTGCCGAGTTGGGCGACTTTGACGAAAACCTCCATGCTCTGCAGTCGATCCAAGCGCAATCCCCGTGCATTGTCCAGCTTTTCAAAACACTTAGATTGTGGGACCTGAGCTTCGTCAAGGTCAGGCTTGAAAGGTTCGCCGCGTGACATCCGAGATCACGATCGCCCTCGCCCAGATCAACCCCGTCGTCGGCGACATCGAAGCCAATCTTGCGGCGGTGCGACGCGCCCGCGACGAGGCCGGGCTGCAGGGTGCCGACCTCGTCGTTTTCACCGAATTGGTATTGGTCGGCTATCCGCCCGAAGATCTGGTCCTGAAACGCGCCCTCGCCGCCCATGCCCGCCGTGCGATCGAAGCACTGGTAGCGGACAGCGCCGCGATAGGCACGCCCGCGATCGTCGTCGGTGCGCCGATCCGCGAGGGCGATAAACTCTACAACGCCGCCCTGCTGATCGGCGAAGGCCGGATCATCGGCGAGCGGGCCAAGCATGAACTGCCCAATTATGGCGTGTTCGACGAGGTCCGGGTCTTCGATCGCGGCCCCGTTCCCGGACCGATCAGCCTGCCTTTGCCGAGCGGTGGCGCGATCCGGCTGGGGGTCATGGTCTGCGAGGACATGTGGACCGCCGATGTGACCGAAGGGCTCGAGGAATCCGGTGCTGAGATCCTGATCGTGATCAACGGCTCGCCCTATGAAAGCGACAAGGACGATACCAGGCTCACTATCGCCGTCGCCCGCGCCGCCGAAGCCGATCTGCCGCTGATCTACGTCAATCAGGTAGGCGGCCAGGATGAACTGGTGTTCGACGGCGGCTCTTTCGTGCTCGATCATGACCGGCGTCTCAAGGCACAGGCAAAATGGTTCGAGGAGGACCTGGTCCTGACCCGATGGCAGGCCGTCGAGGGCCGCTGGCGGCTGGCGGAACGCGCCGTCACGAACCCACCACCCGACGATCTCGAGGCGGTCTATCGGGCGATGGTGCTGGGCCTTCGGGATTATGTGAACAAGAACCGTTTTCCCGGCGTCGTGCTGGGCCTTTCGGGCGGGATCGACTCAGCGCTCTCGGCGGCGGTTGCGGTCGACGCCCTCGGTGCCGATCGGGTCCACACTGTCATGATGCCGTCCCGCTATACGTCGAACGACAGTCTCGAGGATGCGGCAGCCTGCGCCGAACTTCTAGGCACCCGACTCGATACGGTGCCGATCGAGGCCGCGGTCGACGCCTTTGCCGCAATGCTGGAGCCTTTGTTCCAGGACCGACCGGCGGATACTACCGAGGAGAACATCCAGTCCCGCATCCGCGGTCTGACCTTGATGGCAATCTCAAACAAGCTGGGTTCGATGGTTCTCACCACCGGCAACAAATCGGAGATGTCGGTCGGTTATGCCACTCTCTATGGCGATATGTGCGGCGGCTATTCGGTCTTGAAGGACGTTTACAAGACCACGGTGTTCGAGCTTGCCGAATGGCGCAATCGTAATTGTCCGAAGGATGGTCTCGGCCCCGACGGGCCCGTCGTACCGCAACGGATCATCACCAAACCGCCCTCCGCCGAGTTGCGGGAGGATCAGAAGGATGAGGATTCGCTCCCGCCTTACGACATTCTCGACGCCGTGTTGCGCGGCCTCATCGAAGAAGATCTCGCCCCCCGCGACCTGGTCGAGCAGGGCTTCGAAATCCATACCGTGCGGCGGGTCTCGAACCTCTTGGATCTTGCCGAATACAAGCGTCGTCAGGCACCGCCGGGGGTCAAGACCACCCGCAAGGCTTTCGGCCGCGATCGCCGCTACCCCATCACCAATGCGTTTCGCCGCATCGGCGTGGGCGAACTCGATCGGCTGGACCCGGCTCCATGACACCTCGCCGGCCATCGACCTTCGATTGTTTTCGCGCCATGCCTGCACTATAGGGAAGGTCCGCCGGTATTGTTCGCGGTGCCGTCGGCTGCCTTTGCGATTACTGATGAGGATATCCGACATTCATGGCCCGACGGCGCCAAGTCTACGAGGGCAAGGCCAAAGTCCTCTTCGAAGGTCCCGAACCGGGCACGCTCATCCAGTATTTCAAGGATGACGCCACGGCCTTCAACAATCAGAAGCATGCCGTCATCACGGGCAAGGGCGTGCTCAATAATCGGATATCCGAATATCTGATGCTGCGGCTCGCCGAGGTCGGCATCCCGACGCACTTCATTCGCCGCTTGAATATGCGCGAGCAATTGATCCGCGAAGTCGAGATCATTCCGCTTGAAGTGGTCGTCCGCAATATCGCCGCCGGCTCGATCTCCAAGCGGCTCGGCATCGAGGACGGCGCCCAGCTGCCACGCTCGATCATCGAGTATTATTTCAAGTCGGACGAACTCGGCGATCCGATGGTGAGCGAAGAGCACATCACCGCATTCGGCTGGGCCGGCTATCAGGATCTCGACGAGATGATGCAGATGGCGCTGCGCATCAACGACTTCCTGACCGGCCTGTTTCTCGGCGTCCGGCTCAAACTTGTCGACTTCAAGCTCGAATTCGGGCGGCTCTGGGAAGAGGACGACATGCAGATCGTCCTCGCCGATGAGATCAGTCCCGACAATTGCCGCTTATGGGACGTCGAGACCAATGAGCGGCTCGACAAGGATCGCTTCCGCCAGGATCTTGGCAATGTGCAGGAGGGCTATCAGGAAATAGCGCGAAGGCTGGGCATTTTGCCCGAAGCCAATGTCCGCGATCTGCGAGGCCCGGAGATCGTCAAATGAAGGCCAGGGTCGAAATCGGCCTGAAGCCGGGCGTGCTCGATCCAGAGGCCGTCGTCATCCAGAATTCGCTCAAGGGCCTTGGTTTCGATGGTGTCGACCGCCTGAGGCGGTTCAAAGTCATCGAGCTCGATGTGCCGGCCTGGGATCGCGCCAGTGCCAGAACCAGCGTCGAATCGATGTGCGAAAGGCTGCTCGCCAATCCGGTGATCGAGACCTACAGCATCACGCTTGTGGAGGACTGACGACGCCCTTGAACGACAAGCTCTACGACCAGGATTTCTTCAGCTGGACGCAGGAACAGGCGGAACTGCTGCGGCGGGCAGAGGCCATGCGCCTCAATGCCCCGCCCGAGCTCGACTGGGCTAATCTCGCCGAGGAGATCGAGGATTTGGGGAAGTCCCAACAAAGAGAGCTTTATTCCCGATATAAGATTCTCATTCTGCATCTCCTCAAATGGCGATTTCAGCCCGGCATGCGTACATCCGGCTGGCGACGCTCGATGCGCGATCAACGCGACGAAATCAGGCAATTGCTGGACCAAAGTCCAGGCCTAAAAGTAGTCCGCCAGAATCATTTCGCACGTGCCTATCCCAAGTCCCGGCTCGATGCCGCCGACGAGACTGGACTGCCGGTCACGACTTTCCCAGAGGACTGCCCGTTCTCGATCGAGGAGGTCGAGGATGAGGCGTTCTGGCCGGGGGCGGCGGAGCTTGTCGAGCGCCCGGCGCCATGAGCCTCCGGGCTGCCGTCATCACCTTTCCGGGCTCGAACTGCGACCGCGACCTCGCCGTCGCCATGGAAACGGTCTTCGGCAAGCCGACGCTCCGCGTCTGGCACGGCGATACGGACATGCCCGAGGTCGATCTGATCGGCGTGCCGGGCGGTTTCGCCTATGGCGACTATTTGCGGTGCGGTGCCATCGCGGCGCGCGCCCCGATCATGGCGGAAGTGATCGCCCGCGCCCAAGCCGGGGTCCTGGTGCTGGGCATCTGCAACGGCTTTCAGGTCCTGACCGAAGCGGGCCTGCTGCCCGGTGCTCTGATCCGTAACGCGTCGCTGCGCTTTGTCTGCAGGCAGGTCGAGCTCGAGGTTGGGACCACGTTCAGCGCCTTTACCCGCCGCTTTACCGATCATGCCTCCATCCGGTTGCCCGTCGCCCATCATGACGGCAATTACTTCTGCGATCATGAGACGCTCCAGGCCCTCGAGGATGAGGATCGGATCGCCTTTCGCTACGGCGACAATCCCAACGGCTCGACTGCCGACATTGCCGGGATCCTCAACAAGGGCCGAAACGTGCTGGGCCTGATGCCCCATCCCGAGCGCGCGATCGAACCGCTCCTCGGCGGCGATGACGGCCGGCTCGTGTTCGAATCGCTGATGGCGGCATGAGCGAGCCCATCGCCTCCGAAACGGTTGCCGAACACGGCCTGAAGCCTGACGATTATGCCCTGATCGTCGAGATCCTCGGCCGGCACCCCAATCTTGTCGAACTCGGCATCTTCTCGGTGATGTGGAGTGAGCACTGCTCCTACAAATCGTCGAAGAAACATCTGGCCAAGCTGCCGACCGAAGCGCCCTGGGTGATCTGCGGGCCGGGCGAGAATGCCGGAATCGTCGATATCGGCGATGGCCAGGCGGTGGTCTTCAAGATGGAGAGCCACAACCATCCGAGCTTCATCGAGCCCTACCAGGGGGCTGCAACGGGTGTTGGCGGCATCATGCGCGATGTCTTCACCATGGGGGCGCGGCCGATCGCGCTGCTCAACAGCTTGCGCTTCGGTGAGCAGCAGCATCCGAAGACGAGGCACCTCGTCGCCAGCGTGGTGGCGGGGATCGGCGGCTACGGCAACTGTGTGGGCGTGCCGACGGTCGGCGGCGAGACCACGTTCCACCACCGCTTCAACGGCAATGTTCTCGTCAACGCGATGTGCGTCGGCCTGGTCGACGCCGACCGCATCTTTTACGCGAAGGCCACGGGCGTCGGCAATCCGGTCGTCTATGTCGGTGCCAAGACCGGCCGCGACGGCATTCATGGTGCCACCATGGCATCCGCGGAATTCAGCGAGGATGCCGAGACCAGGCGGCCCACCGTGCAGGTCGGCGACCCCTTCACCGAAAAGCTGTTGATCGAAGCCTGTCTCGAACTGATGGCTGGCGATTGTATCGTCGCCGTCCAGGATATGGGGGCGGCCGGATTGACCTCCTCGTCCTTCGAGATGGCGGCCAAGGGCGGGCTCGGCATCGAGATGAACCTGGATCGGGTACCACTTCGCGAGACCGGCATGACCGCCTACGAGATCATGCTCTCCGAGAGCCAGGAGCGGATGCTCATGGTGCTGGAGGAAGGCCGCGAAGCCGAAGCGCGCTCGATCTTCACCAAATGGGGCCTGGATTGCGCCACCATCGGCAGACTGACCGACACCGGACGCATGGTGCTTCGCCAGAACGCCAAAATCGCGGCCGATGTCCCGATCCCGCCGGTCAGCGGGGCGTCGCCCGTCTATGAACGACCGTTCAGATCGACGCCAAAGCCCATTCCGGTCGTCGCCCATGATGGCGATAGCGGCTTGAGCCCTCCGGAGGCGCTGCTCCGTCTCATGGCCTGCCCGGATCTCGCCAGCAAAAGCTGGGTCTGGGAGCAATATGATTCGATGGTCATGGCCGACACGGTTGGAGGCCCGGGCGGCGATGCCGCCATTATTCGCGTGCATGGCACCAACAAAGGGTTGGCCCTCACCTCGGATTGCACGCCGCGCTACTGCGAGGCCGATCCCCAAGCCGGCGGCATGCAGGCAGTCGCGGAAGCCTGGCGCAATCTGACGGCAGTGGGCGCGCGTCCACTCGCCATCACCAATTGCCTCAATTTCGGCAATCCGGAGCGCCCCTTGATCATGGGGCAACTGGTCGGCTGTATCGAGGGCATGGCCAAGGCCTGCAGGGCACTCGACTTCCCGGTCGTCTCCGGCAATGTCTCGCTCTACAACGAGACCGATGGACGCGCGATCCAACCGACACCGACAATCGGCGGTGTCGGCCTGATCGATGATCTCGACCAAGCTGGAGGGCTCGCCTGGCCGGGGTCCGGTCGCCAACTGATCCTCATCGGCGAGAGCGATAGTTGGATCGGTGCCTCGCTCTATCTGCGCGAGATCCTCGGCAAGGAAGAGGGTGCGCCGCCGCCGGTCGATCTCGTCGTCGAACGCCGCAACGGCGACTGTGTGCGCAACCTCATTCAGGGTAGGCTGATCGACGCCTGTCACGATCTGAGCGATGGCGGCCTGATGGTCGCCGTCGCCGAAATGTGCCTAGCCTCGGGCTCGGGCGCACGGATCACCTTGCCCAAAGGTCTGCACAGCGCGATGGCGTGGCTGTTCGGCGAGGAGCAGTCGCGCTATGTTCTTGCCATCGACGCCGAACATCAGGATGCGGTGATGAGCCGGATCCGATCCGAGGGGGTGATTGCAAGGTTGATCGGAATAACCGGCGGCGAGGCATTGACCGTCGATGGCTTCGATCCCATACCGTTGGCCACCTTGGCCGAAGCGAATCGAGGCTGGATGCAGCGATACATGGCTTGATCATGTTTCGCTGCGAGTTTTTGCAAGGATCAGACCATGGCGATGGCAGCCGACGATATCGAAACTCTGGTGCGGGAGGCCCTGCCCGACGCAGAAGTCCGGATCGAGGACCTGGCGGGCGACGGCAATCATTATCGGGCCGTGATTGTTTCCGCGCGGTTCCGTGGTAAATCCCGCGTTCAGCAGCACCAGATGGTGTACAAGGCGTTGGGCGACCGCATGGGCGGCGAACTCCATGCCTTGGCGTTACAGACTTCAGCCCCTACCTAATGAGCTTGTTGCCCATCGGAGATGACCATGACCGACGCCACTGAAGACCGCATCAAGCAGCAGGTCGAGAATGACGACGTCGTTCTCTACATGAAGGGGACGCCCGTCTTCCCGCAGTGCGGCTTCTCATCCGTCACCGTGCAGATCCTTTCGCGTCTCGGTGTCAACTTCCAGTCGTACAATGTCCTCGAGGATCAGGAGATTCGCGATGGCATCAAGATGTTTAGCGAGTGGCCGACGATCCCGCAGCTTTACGTGAAGGGCGAATTTGTCGGCGGCTGCGATATCGTGCGCGAAATGTACGAAACCGGCGAGCTTGCCGAGTTCCTCCAGGAAAAGGGCGTGCCGACCGAACCGGCCGCCGCCTAAGCTTTGCGCTCGAGGACGGTTTGCGCACCCTCGACGGCGCTGGGTGTCGCAAGCCGGTCCTTGCCTAGCCGGATTTTCAAGCGCCGCGGCTCCTCGTCGTCGGGCAGCGTGACGATCAGGTCGCCCTGATCGAAGCCGACAATGCCGTCGATGATAAGATCGACACCATCGGGCTTGGTCCGGATTTTGTAGTCCCATCGCGACCGGCCGTCGAAAACGGGGACGACAAGCTCCTGTCCTCCGGCTTTGCCGCGCATCACGGTCAACCAGTGCTGCATTTGCAGAATTCCCGTCAGGGGATCGACAGTGTCGGCCCACAGTGCTTCGGGCACGTCGCTCGTGCGCGGCGAGCCGTCATTGAATAATTGCAGTTCGACGATTTCGCCTGCACCGTCGTAAGTTATCGCGATCTCGCGCTTTCGGTCGGGCTTTTCATAAACGGCACGAAAACTTGCGGGCCTAGGCCAACCCTCTTCGCCGAGACGTGATACGACGTTGAGGGTGGATTGCCGCTTGCCCTGTAGGAGATCGACAAGGCCCGCCGTCTCTATGGTCCCGCGAGAATGGATCTCGCCATCGCCCGGCGCCTCGACATCGAAATTCAAGAGCGCCACAGTGTTGTCAAGATGGCTCATGACATAGCTGAGATTTTGCGGTCCGAGACTGATGGCTTCTAAGGCCAGTCCCTGGGCCTGCTGGATGAACGGACCTCCCGCCAGACCGAGGAGGACTGCACGTCTGTCAATTTTGATCATGGCGATCACCGGTCTGGCCCTCGGCTCCATGGCCGCCGGGCATGGTGCGGAACCAACGGCCGACATACTCTTCGACTCCGAGCAACGGCGACTCGAGCTCGATACCATGCCGCCGGAGGAACGCCGGCTGCGTTGCGGGTCCGGGGAAGAACCCTGGCCAAACTACAAAGCGATCACGACCATCAAGGACACGCCGGACTACGGCATCGACGAGCGGGCCGAACCGTTCGCACTGACGGTCATGCAAGCCGCAGCCGCAGCCTTCGGGCTCGACGATCCGGCTGCCCGGCAGCATTTGATCGAACTGCTGGACCGCTGGGCCGACGGCCGCGCCTTCACCAAGCTCCAGCCTCCCTCGGACAATGCCTATTACGCGGTCGAGCGTAGTCTCCTGCCGGTCATCGTCGCCTATTGGCTCGTCCACGACGCTCCTGAAATGTCCCGCGATCGAAGCGACCGGATCGCCGCCTGGATCGACGGTCTGGTCGAACGGAGCGCTCTCCGGCGCAAGGAACTCGATCAACAAAGTCGGGTTGCCAACAACAATCACAGCTATCTCAACGCTTCCGTCATCATGGCGTGGGCAGCACTGTATGGGAAACTGGGTGGGTTGCAGCTCGGTGTCGAGGCCTATCGGCAGGCACTCGCGACGATGCGCGACGATGGCAGCCTGCCGCTCGAAACGGATCGCGGCGCCCGGGCCTTATGGTATCAACGCCACGCCCTGGCGTCACTGGTGACCATGGCGGAAATCGCTGCCGTCAAGAACATCGACCTTTATGGGCTTGAGGCAGGCGCGGGCACCATCCATCTGGCCGTGCAATTTCTCCTGGAAGGCATCGAGGATCCTGGGATCGTCAGACCTTATGCCCTCGATAATTTCAGCCCCGCGCCCGATACCGATCCCGGCGTCCAGGATCTCGGCTTTCTGGAGCCTCGCGGCCACGGACGCCACTATATGGCCTGGATCGAGCCCTATATCAGCCGCTTCCCGAACCATCCGAACAGCCAGCGCCTCAGTAAGCTAATACTGAACCAAGCCGGTTCGCGGCCGCTGATCGACGACTATAGCGGCGGCAATATGAGCTGTCTTTTCGCGTCAATGGCCGAAGCAGCGCAGCCCCGGTCCAATCCCGGACCGAAGCCGGTGCCGCGGCCCCAGATCAGCGCGAATAATATTCGATGACGAGGTTGGGCTCCATCTGCACCGGATAGGGAACGTCGGTGAGAAGCGGCACGCGCACGAATTTGCCTTTCAGCCCGCTATAGTCGACGCTCAGATATTCCGGGACATCCCGCTCCTGCGCCTGCAACGCTTCGAGCACGAGCAGCATGTTGCGGCCTTTGTCGCTGAGTTCCAGCGCATCGCCTTCCTGCAGCACGTAGCTCGGAATATTGACCCGGCGATCATTCACCTTGACGTGCCCATGATTGATGAACTGACGGGCAGCAAACATCGACGGCACGAAATTCATGCGGAACAGCGCTACATCGAGACGCTGCTCGAGAATCCCGACGAGGTTCTCGCCGGTATCGCCCTTGCGGCGTGAAGCTTCCTCATAAGCATTTCGAAACTGCTTTTCCGTCATGTTGGCGTAATATCGCTTCAGCCGCTGCTTGGCGGCCAGCTGATTGGCGTAGTCCGAAAGCTTGCGGCGCTTTTGACCATGCTCGCCGGGCCTGTAGTCACGGCGGGCCAGCGGGCTCTTGGTCCGCCCCCAAAGATTGACGCCGAGACGACGGCAGATTTTGTTCTTCGAAGCAACGCGCTTGGTCATAGGTCCTCGATCAACAGGCCGGTATTTGGATTAGCAATAGAAATTGGGCGCGGCACGAGGGCGCCACGTCGAGCCCGCGGTTATAAACGCCACGCAAATTTTGTCAAAGCGAAGTTTCGGTCATGTGATGCCAATCACAGATTGGGACTGGGGACATGGCGTAAGGAGAGCATGGTTTTGCGGAGTATGGCTGATGACCGACCATGATGTGTTTTTTGAAGATCACCACCTGACCGAGGACCGAGGAAATGTCGGCGTTGTCTCTCTGCTTGCCGGATGGGCCGTTGCCGTGATTCTCTTCGGAGCTCTCGTCTTCATCTAAACCTGTCGATCTCGACAGGTTGCCCGTGCGGCGTCGCGGAGTAGGCTCTGGCCCACGCGTCGCGGCGCGCACGGAGTTCCGCAAGGTCCGCAACTCCTTTGCCGTTCAGCACCGTTTCGAGCGCCGTCAAGACATGTTCGTAATAGGTGCTTCCGTCAACCGGATCGCCGGCTAAGCGGGCTCGTTCGATGGCCGCCCCCAAGGCAGATGACCATTCACCAGACGTCATCAAACCCTGCTGTTGCAGCACAGTCGCCATGGCAAGTGCCGTTGCATGCCAAGGCTCGCCGAATCGAACTGTTTCTCCCTCAGACCGGCTCAAGATAGCTTTCCCACAAATCCAGCATGACCAGATCGCGCGGCGAGGCATCCTCTCCCCAGAGTTCCTTCGCCGTGAACGCCACAGTGTAGAGGTGTTCGGGATTCTCTCCTTGGCCCTGAGCATGGCTGTCGGGCAACACATGGGCGCCGTGATGCAGCCGCACCGTGCCGGTTTTGCCGCGCGCATAGCGGGGCAGCCGCGTGTGATGGGAGGGGTTGAGGTTTTTGGCGCGAACCCTGTCGCCGACCGCATAACCGGCCTTGGTGTCGATGGCCCGATCACTCGGCATCTTGTGACTGATTGTGGCCGAAACCTGATCCGCCGTTAGTGCGTCATTGCGGGGCGAAGCTGCTTTGGATCCCTCTCCGGCCTTGAGCTCGTCCAACGTCATCGAGCCGAAATGGAGCAGCGCCCACTCGAAGCCCCAGAGCCAGCGTTCGTAATAGCTCGATCGCAGATAGAGGTCAGGCGGCATGATCTCGCGGGTGTAGCGGCCGAGATCGCCATTAAAACCATCGGGCCGAGTCATGGCCCGCGAGATCCCATAAACCCTGCCTTCCCAGGTCTCGTGAAACACCGGCTCGTTGGCCTCGAGCTCGATCGGTCCGAAGCCATGCATGCCGCCCATGTCGTGAATACCGTTCATGGCTTGGCCTCAGGCTGCAGGGCGCGTCCGGTGCCGATCATCGAATCTCGGGTCACCAGCGCCGCCAAGGCGTCCGGCTCGAGACCGTCCGTGCCTTCAGGGCGTTGCGGGATGACGAGGTAACGGATCTCGGCGGTGCTGTCCCAGACCTGGATTTCAACATCGTCATCCAACTCGAGCCCGAATTCGGCGAGGACCGATCGCGGTTCGATCACAGCCCTCGAGCGGTAGGCGAACGATTTGTACCAGGCTGGCGGGAGGCCCAGAAGCGGCCAGGGATAGCAGGAGCAGAGGGTGCAGACGACGAGGTTATGGATTTTGGGGCCATTTTCGACGGCAACGATGTGTGAGCCCTGCGCCCCCACGGACCCCATCTCGTCACAGGCCCTGGTCGCATCCTCGAGCAAACGTCGCTTGAAATCCTGATCGCTCCAGGCGCGGGCGACGACGCGGGCGCCACGATGCGGTCCGACCTTGTGCTCATAGGCGTCGATCGCGGCATCGATTGCAGCAGGGTCGATCAGGCCTTTTTCCGTCAGCACGGTCTCAAGCGCTTTCACGCGTAGAGCTGGATCCGACGGCAAATGTTGGTGATGATGATGATCAGCCATCGGCAACCTCCGTTTCGTTCGCACCTCGTCCCGTTTTATCCGGCCCGCGGCGCAATTCCTTGACGATTCCCCGCATCAAGTGAACCTCGGGCTGGGTCATCGCCCGGCGCTCGAACATCATCTTGACTGTCCTCACTATGCTATCACGGCTGTCGCGGCTGCGGAAGAAAGCGACCGCCTCCAATTCCGTCACAAGATGGTGCAGCATCCCGTCGAGATCGCCCTTGGTCGCGGGGGTTTCCGCTTCGGCGAGATCCTGGTGCTGCGGCGTGCTGTCGCCCGACTTGAACCATTCATAGCCGACCAGAAGTACTGCCTGGGCCAGATTGAGCGAGGCGAATTCGGGATTGATCGGCACCCGCACGAGGGCGTCGGCGAGGGCCAGCTCGTCATTGTCGAGACCGGTGCGTTCGCGGCCGAAGAGAATACCGACCCGCCGCTCCGCCGCAATCATGCTTCGAGCCTCGACCCCGGCCGCCTCCGCCGTCAGCAGCGGCTTGCGCATTTCCCTGAACCGCGCCGTCGTCGCATAGACATGATGCAGATCGGCGATAGCCGCCTCGACGCTGTCGAAGATGGCCATGCGGTTGAGGACCTCGTGAGCCCCCGAGCATGCGGCCACGGCCTTGGCGTTGGGCCAGCCGAACCTGGGTTCGACCAGCCGCAGCTCGCCCAGGCCGAAATTGAGCATGGCGCGCGCCGCCGTGCCGACATTCTCACCCAGCTGCGGCCGGCACAGGACGACCACCGGAGCCGGCCCGAGCGCATCGATGCCGCCTCTACCCTGCTTGGTGAGCTTCATCGAGCCGGTTGCGGTGCTTCCATGCCGCTGATGAAAAGCTTGTAGGTGATGCTGTCATTGATGGCGTTGAACGAGGCATCGATGATGTTGCCGGAGACACCGATGGTCTGCCAGACATGGCCCTCGTCGTCCGCGGTCTCGATGATCACCCGCGTGACCGCGGCAGTGCCGGCTTCGGGTGTCAGGATACGGACCTTGTAGTCGACCAGATGCATGTGCTGCAGCGCCGGATAATTCTCGATCAGCGCCTGACGCAGCGCAATGTCGAGGGCATTGACCGGGCCATTGCCGTCGGCCACGGTGAAGAACTGGTTGCGGCCGACCGCAAGCTTGATCGTCGCTTCGGAAAGCGTCACCAACTCGCCCCGCGCGTTGAAACGTCGTTCGTCGATGACGCGAAAGCTCATCAGATCGAAATAGATCCCAACCTGCTTGAGCGTGCGGCGCACCAGCAATTCGAAGCTGGCACTCGCACCGTCATAGGAATAGCCGTTGGCCTCCCGGTCCTTGATGGTAGCCAGCAGCTCCCGGGTCTCGGCATCGGTCGGCTCGACGTCGAGGCCCATCTCGGCAAAGCGGCGCAACAGGTTCGAGCGCCCCGCCTGATCGGAGATCAGAATATCCCGCTCGTTTCCAACCACGGCCGGATCGATGTGCTCGTAATAGCCAGGGTCCTTGACCACGGCCGAGGCGTGCAGCCCGCCTTTGTGGGCGAACGCGCTGGCGCCGACATAGGCCGCATGACGATTGGGCACCCGGTTCAAGATCTCGTCGAAGGTGCGCGACACGTGGGTCAACTGGGCGATCGATGCGGCGTCGAGCCCGACATCGTAGCCGAGCTTCAGGGCCAGGGTCGGGATCAGGCTCACCAGATTGGCATTGCCGCAACGCTCGCCCAGACCGTTCAGTGTACCCTGCACTTGCCGCGCACCGGCGCGCACCGCGACCAAGGTGTTGGCGACGGCGTTCTCGGTGTCGTTGTGGGTATGGATGCCGAGCTTTTCCGCCGGCACATCGGCCAGAACCCGGTCGACGATCCGGCCGATCTCGTGCGGTAGCGTGCCGCCATTGGTGTCGCAAAGAACCACCCAGTCGGCACCACCCTGGAGTGCGGCGTTGAGGCAGGATAAAGCATAATCCGGGTCTTCCTTGAAGCCGTCGAAGAAATGCTCCGCATCGAACATCGCCTCGCCGGCCCGCCGCCGGCTTTCGGCAATGCTCTCCTCGATCATGACGAGGTTTTCCTCAGCCGGCACGCCCAATACGCCCTCGGCATGACGTCTCGAACTCTTGCCGACGAGCGTGATGCAATCGACCTTGCTGTTGAGCAATGGTGCCAGGCCCGGATCGTTGGCGGCACTGCGGCCAGAACGGCGGGTCATGCCGAAGGCGCAGAACCTGGCTTTGGCGAGTTCGGGCGGATTGGCAAAAAAGCCGTCATCGGTCGGATTGGCGCCCGGCCAGCCGCCCTCGATATAGTCGATGCCAAGCTCGTCCAGCTCCTTGGCGATCCGCTGCTTGTCGTGGATCGAGAAGGTCACGCCCTGGGTCTGGGCACCATCGCGCAAGGTCGTGTCGTAGAGATAGAGTCGTTCGCGCATCGTCAGACTGTGCTTTTCATGTCTTGCGCCATGTGGTGCCGCCCGGCCCGTCCTCAAGGACGATGCCCGCCGCGGCCAGCTCTTCCCGGATGCGGTCGGCTTCGGCGAAATCCTTTAACTGCCGAGCTTCCCGCCGCGCCTCGATCCTGGCCTCGATCGCCGAGGCGTCAAGATCGCCGGCCCGCAGCCATTCGCTCGGCGCCTGCTGCAACAGGCCCAAAAGAGCGCCCGAAGCCTTGAGCGAGGCGGCAGCCGCGAGCCGCGCAGTGTCGTCCTCGGCCTTGTTGAGCGGACCCAACCCTTCATGCAACACAGCGATGGCCTTGGGCGTATTCAGGTCATCCTCGAGTGCTGCAACAAGCTCCACCGCAGGCTCGCCATCATCGACCGGACCCGCCTTCTCAAGTGCCGCATAAAACCTGTCCAAGCTCCTCTTGGCTTCGAGCAGGACCGCCTCGTTGCAGTCGAGCGGCTGGCGGTAGTGGGCCCCCAGGAGCCAAAGTCGGATCGCCTCGCCGGGCACGATCTCGAGCGCCTCTTCGACGGTGACGACGTTGCCGAGCGATTTCGACATCTTCTCGCCGCTCATATCGACGAAGCCGTTGTGCAGCCAGTAGCGCGCCATGAATTCGGAGCCATGGGCGCAACGGGTCTGGGCGATTTCGTTTTCATGATGCGGGAAAATCAGATCGAGCCCGCCGCCATGGATGTCGAACGGCACGCCGAGAAAGATCTCGCTCATCGCCGAGCATTCGATATGCCAGCCGGGCCGGCCGCGGCCCCAGGGGCTGTTCCAGCCGGGCTGACTCTCGCTCGAAGGCTTCCATAGCACGAAATCGGCGGGATCGCGCTTGTAGGGAGCGACGTCGACGCGGGCGCCGGCGATCTGTTCGTCGCGGTCGCGGCCCGATAGTTGGCCGTAGTCGGTCATGGCCGGCACGTTGAAGAGCACATGACCCTCGGCTTCATAGGCAAAGCCGCGCTCGATCAATGCCAGGATCAGTCGGATCATCTCGGCGACATGCTGCGTTGCTCGCGGTTGATGATCCGGCACCAGGCATCTGAGCGCTTCGCAATCGCCAAGGAACGCCTCAAGCGTGCGGGCGGTCAGAGCGTCGATCGGTTCCTTGTCGGCCTCGGCCTGTTTGATGATCCGATCGTCGATGTCGGTTATGTTGCGGACGTAGCCGACGTTGGGATAGCGCCGTTTGAGCAGCCGATAGAGCACGTCGAAGATCACGACCGGCCGCGCATTGCCGACATGAATGCGCTGGTAGACCGTCGGGCCGCAGACATACATCCGCACATGGGAGGGATCGAGCGGTTCGAATACCTCTTTGCGACGCGTCAGCGTGTTGTGCAGCAGGAGCGACAATGCTCGGGCCTCGTCAGTGCGGTGGGTTCAGGCGCGCTCGCCGCGAAGCCTGCGGATGGCGCGATCGCGACCGATCAGCGGTAGCAGAACCCGAAGCTCGGGTCCATGATCGCGGCCGGTCAGCGCCAGACGCAGAGGATGAAACAGCGCTTTGCCCTTGCGGCCGGTGTCGCGCTTGAGAGCGGCGATCCAGCCGTCGTAATCCTGTAGATCCTCGGGCAGCAGCGCTGCGGCGCGTTCTGAATAATCGCCATCCTCAAGCATCGGGTCGATCGGCTCCATCAGGGTCCGGCGCCAATCCTCGACATCCTCCAGACGCTCGATATTGGCGCTGACGGCCCGCCAGAGCGCCGGTTCGACCTCGTGGCCCAGCATCATGCCGATCCTCTCGGCATCGAGCTGTTGCAGCCGCTGGACCGTCAAGCGCCGGATATCCTGGACATCCAGGCGTGCCGCAGCGTTGCCATAGGCGCCGAGATCGAAGCCCCTGACGAGATCATCGACAGGCGTTCCCGCTTCGGCTGCCGTGGCCGTGCCGAGTGCCGCCAACACCAGGATAACCGCATGCGGATCGATTCCTTCCTGGCGCATGGAGCGAAGGCTCAGGCTGCCGAGCCGCTTCGAGAATTTCTCGCCGCCTGCATCGAGGATGAGTGGCAGGTGGGCGAAAACCGGTACCGGACGATCGAGCGCCTGCGTCAGCTCGATCTGCAAAGGGGTGTTAGAGAGATGATCCTGCCCCCGGATCACGTCCGAGATGCCAAGCTCGATATCGTCGACCGCGGACGCGAAAAGATAGGTGAAGCTGCCGTCGGCCCGCCGGACCACCGGATCTCCCAGATTCCTGACCAGGAACCGTCTGGGGCCGGCAATCTTGTCGTCGAAGCTGATCTCAGCCGCTTCGAGCGCAAAACGCCAATGCGGAACGCGGCCTTCCGCCTCGAAAGCGTCTCGCTCCTCGGCCCTGAGCTTCTTGGCAGCGCCATCATAGACCGGAGGCAGCCCACGCTTGAGACGGGCCTCACGCCGCGCCTCCAGCTCCTCAGGCGTCTCGTAGCATGGATAAACGCGGCCACGGGCGGCCAGCGTCTCGAACGCCGCCTCGTAGTGCGGGATGCGCGCGGACTGATGTTCCAGGGCGTCCCAATCGAGACCGAGCCACGCTAGATCTTCCCGAATCCCATCCACATAGAGAACGTCGCTCCGGGCTCGGTCCGTGTCGTCGATGCGCAGGATGAAGCGGCCGCCTTCATGGCGCGCCATCAACCAATTGACGACGGCCTGGCGAGCATTGCCAAGGTGCAAAAAGCCGGTCGGGCTCGGGGCGAAACGTGTTGCGGTGGTCAAGGCTTCGGATGATACGAATTGTTGCTAATCCGAATAGTATGCCTTGAGTTCGGGATAGCCGAAACCGGTTTCGTGTCGCGCCAGGCGGGCGTGGGCGCGAAGGTCGACGCGGCTCAAGATTGCGGCCGAGGGCGGCGGATCGAGCCTGCGAAGATCGATCAGGGTGCGCTCGACCAGGGACTGCTTCGTCCGATGCCATTGAATGACGTAGAGCAGGATGTCGGCCTGCGCCGCATAGAGCTTGGCATCGGCCACCGCCGACAGGGGAGGGCTGTCGAGCAGCACGACGTCGAAGCGCTCGCGCGCCCAGGCCACAAGCTCGCCGAATTTGCGGCCGGCGCCAAGCCCATAGGCCTGTTCGGGCGCCAGACCGCCGGCTAGGATCTTCATCGGCGAGTTCGGGTCCTGGCCGATCGCCTCATTGATCGCGGCCCGCCCCAGGAGCACTTCGCTGAGGCCGATGGCAGGCCCGAGCTCGAGCCGGTCGCCCAGAACCGGCTGGCGCAGATCGCCGTCGATGACCAGAACCCTCCGCCCCTCACGCGCGGCGAGGCGGCCAAGACTGAGCGCCAGATTCGATTTGCCCTCGCCGGGTGCGGTCGAGGTCAGGAGCAGCACGCGCGCCCCCTCGTCGCCCTGTCCTGCGAGGAGCGCGGCGAGGCCATGCCGCAGGACTTCGGCATAGCGCGAACGCGGATGTTGCAGCACCATGTCGTGCGGTGCCGTCGTCCGCTTGCGGCCCCGTTGCAACTCGGGGACCAGCATCATCACGCCGAGGCCGAGCCTGAGCTCGATCTCGCGGCCGGTGCGAAAGCCGCGATCCACCAGCTCCAGCAGGCAGACGATAACGAGGGCCAGAAGCGTCGCGAGCGTGCTTGAGACGGCGAAGGCGAATTTTACCTTGGGGGCACTTGGCTGGTCGGGCGGGATCGCCTCCGAAATGATCCGGGCATCGGCGCTCTGCACGGATTCGCTGTCGGTCATCGCCTCGAATTGCGAAAAATAGCTTTGATAAAGCTCACGCTTGAGGTCGACATCCCGAACCAGCTCGGCACGGCGGACCTGCTGCCGCGACTGCGCCGCCGTCGCCGCCTTCAACTGATCCAGTTCCGCCTGGAGCTGGCTCTCCTTAGCCTGGGCGATGGTCACCCTCGCCTTGAAATCCTCGAGCAGCGCTTCCTGCTCGTCCTTGATACGGGCGGAAAGCTCGGTTTTTTCGTTGGCCATGGCGAGAATGCGCGGATGCCGCTCACCGTAACGCGATGTCAGCTCGGCCTCCCGCCGCAATAGTTCGGCCTTGAGGGCGTGGAGGTTCTGCAGCAATACCGAGTTGGCGAGATCGTCGGCACCGCGTTCGAAGGCGCCGCTCCGAAACAGCCGCTCGAGCCTGCCATATCGGCTGACGAGCGCCTGGCGGTCGAGTCCCGCCTCGACCATCTCCTGGCGCAGATTGGCCAGCTCATAATCGCCGACCCCACCGGATATCGTCCGCTCGCCGTCTTGGGTGTCGGCAAACGCCGCAAGCCTGGCTTCGGCCGCTTCGAGTTCGGCGCGCAGCACCGCAAGCTTGCTGTCGAGCCAGTCCGAGGCGCGTTTCGCGGCTTCGAGCTTGGTCGCAAGCTGACCCGCCAGATAGTGCTCGCCGACGCTGTTGGCGATGCGCGCCGCGTCCGTCGGGTCGCCCAGGGTCAGCGAGATCGAAAGGACGTTGCTGTCGCCCTCGCGCACCACCTCGAGCTGATCCAGAAAGATGTCCACCGCCTGTTTATGGTTACGGAGCGCCGCCTCGAATGCAGGGGCTTCGCCAACCAGGAAGGTGATGGCCTGAGCCGCCCAGGACTGTAATTTATCCTCGATGCCGGCCGTCTGGAGCATGGCGGGCTCGAGCTTGAGCTGGTCTACGACCTCGCTTGCCAGCGACCGGGACCGCAGGATCTCGACCTGGCTCGCCACCGTCGACTTGTCGACGCTATCGGCGGGCTTGCCGAATTCGAGATCGGTCAGGGCCCGCTGCGGCTCGATCAACACCAGGGTCTTTGCCGTGAAAACCGGCTGGACGCTGGTGACGAGCGCCATTGTCACGGTCGTGATGGCAACCGTCAGCGTGGCGATCAGCAGTTTGCGACGCCAGATGACGTGGAAGATATCGACGAGCGTGTATTCCTGGCCGTCCCGCGGCTGAGACACCATCAGTGCTGCCCTCTGCCGTCAGTCCTTCAAGGCACTATGCATTCGTCATCTTCTTAACTAAAAGTTGAATAGCAATCAAGTTATACACCTATAAGCTCATTTTTCAGTCCACAGACGCTCGCCCCGTTCGGGGCGGACCATGCGGATTTCGGGTTCGGAACCGCTAAGGTCGATCGACATTCCCTCGGCCCACCAGAGCGTCCGCGGTCCGATCGCGAGCGTGCCGTCGGCGCATTCGTCCGACCCGGTCAGGACGATCACGAGATCGGCCCGCCTGCAATCCTCGGCGACCGCTGTCGGCGACCGCGCCAAGGCGACGACGCGATTATCGATCCAAAGCCTGCAGCCCGACGGATCGCAGCGGCCGAGATCGCCGTCGATCCGATCACTCAGCGGCAGTTCCTGGATCTCGGATGCCATCATTGCCCGCTGCCAGATTTCATCGCGGTAGCCGTCCTTGCGCCGCGCCTCGACATGCATGATGCCGGCGCCGTCGCGGGCGGCGAGACCGAGCCCGCCCCGGGCGATAAGGAGATCCGGGCTTTTCGCCGTCAGGGACAGGATGACGCCGAGGGCAACAGGTCCGAGCCCCCAATAACGCCAGGATTTACGCCAAAGGCAGAGCCAGAGCCCGCCAAAGGCGATCAGCGGCAAGACCGGCGCCGGCAGCGGCGGGGTCGACACGCTGGCCCCCGGCAGAGCTGCTACCCAGGCTGCGATCGCCAACACCGCGGCGATGCCTTTGCCCATGACGGCAAAGGCCAGACCCTCAAGGCCGATCGGCATGGTCAGGACGGCGAACAATCCGGCCGGCATGATCCAGAATGCGGTGATCGGTACGGCCAGGAGATTGGCCAGGACGCCATAGGTGGCGATCCGCTGGAAATGCACTGCTGCGAAACCCGTCGTTGCCAGCGAGGCGATCAGCGTCGTCGCGCAGATGCCGAGAAAATAGAGCAGCAACTGGCGGGCAAGGCTGAGTTCGTCGTCGCTGGTGCGCGCCATCAAAAACGCCGGGCGCCGCTCGTAGAAGGCAATCAGGCCGATCACCGCCGCAAACGACATCTGGAACGACGCGCCGAGAACGCTCTCCGGGCTGTGCAGGAGAACGCCCAACGCTGCGATGGCGACTAGGCGCATCGAGATCGGATTGCGATCGAGCATGACCGCTAGCAGCGCGATGGCCGCCATCATGAAGGCGCGCTGCGTCGGCACCGTGGCGCCTGCCAGCAGCAGATAGCCGAAGGCGCCGAAGAGAGCGATCAGTGCCGCGAGCTTCTTGACGGGAAAGCGGATCGCCAATGGCTCGATCAGCGCCAGGCCGTGGCGGGCAATGAGATAGATCGTGCCTGCGATCAAGCCGATATGCAGCCCCGAAATGGCCAGAAGATGCGCCAGTCCCGAGGCCTGCATGTCGAACCAGACCTGTTGCGGGATATCGCTCCGCAGGCCGGTGAGGAGTGCCCCGGCAACGGCACCTTCGGGTGCGGCGAGGGAAGCGATCGCCGATGAGGCGATCTGGTGGCGGAGTGTCGCCACGGTGTCGCCGAAGGAGCTGCCTTGCGCGCGCTCCAGCACCTCGATCGTCCCAAACGTGAAGCCGAGCCCGCCGAGCTGCTCGAAAAAGGCCCGGCGGGCATAGTCGAACCCGCCCGGCAGCAAGGGTCCCTGCGGCGGCTGCAACATGCCGCGTGCACTGATGCGGTCGCCGACGCCGAGTTCCGGCTCGCGCGAGCGCGTCGTGACCCTGATCCGAGCCGGCGTCTGCGCCTCCTCGACCTCTTCGAGTGCAAGATCGGACAACAGCAGCCGGTAGCCTTCATTGCGCGGCTCCATGGCGATGATCCGGCCGCTGAACGCAAAGCTCCCCTGACGCTCGATCACGGGAGCTGCCATGTAGTCGGCGCGCAAGCCGGCGATGCCGAAGCCGATCACCGCGATGGCCAGGCCACAAAGCAAGGCGTGGGGGAGATGGCGGTCATGCCAGCGTTCGCCGGAGCGGCCCATGGCAACGATTGCCCCTAGGCCCACGGCTGCCGCGGCGGCGCAGAGCCACCGGGGCGGCTCCGAATGCCATTGGAAGTAGAGGAGAATGCCGAGCGCCATGGCGACCGGCACGAACAACAACCAGCGATCGCGCTCGGCCAAAGCCCGCTCGGCAAGTCGTATGCCGGCGAGCCGACGCCGCAATAGAATACCGGCAGCCAGGATCAGCGTTGCGTAGTCGGATCGGGCACTTGCGGATCGCTGCACGTTGGGCTGCTGCACCCGGGGCTGCACCGTGCTAGTGAAAGATGTTCATTGTCAGACCAAAAAGCACCGAGAAAATCAACTATGGGTTTTACCGTTCGCTTCGCCCCCTCACCCACAGGGTTCCTGCATATCGGCGGGGCCCGAACCGCCCTCTTTAATTGGCTGTTCGCGAGGCATCATGACGGCCGGTTCTTGATCCGGATCGAGGATACCGATCGCCAGCGCTCCACCGAAGCGGCGATCGAGGCGATCTTCGATGGTCTCGACTGGCTCGGCCTAGAGAGCGACGAGCCGCCCGTGTTCCAGTCGCAGCGGATCGACGCCCACAAGGCAGCAGCCTCACGCCTGCTTGAGGAGGGCAAGGCCTATCATTGCTATTGCACGCCCGAGGAACTCGACCAGATGCGGGCCCAGGCCAAGGCTGAGAAACGGCCGACGCGCTACGATGGCCGCTGGCGCGATCGCGATCCGAGCGAAGCGCCTGCCGGCGTCGATCCGGTGGTGCGCCTCAAGATGCCGCTCGATGGCGAGACCGTGATCGACGACGCCGTGCAGGGTGCCGTCAGGGTCGCCAACAAGGAGCTTGACGATATGGTGCTCCTGCGGGCCGATGGCACGCCCACCTACATGCTCTCGGTGGTCGTCGACGACGTCGAAATGGGTATCACCCACGTCATTCGCGGCGATGACCACCTCACCAACGCCTTTCGCCAGAACCAGCTTTTCCTTGCGCTGGGTCATCGACCGCCCCGATTCGCCCATATCCCGCTGATCCATGGCCCCGACAGTGCCAAACTCTCCAAACGCCATGGCGCGCTCGGCGTCGATGCCTACCGTGACATGGGCTTTCTGCCGGAGGCGGTCTCGAACTACCTGCTCCGTCTCGGCTGGGCGCATGGCGATGAAGAGATCATCACGCGGGATCAGGCAATTGCCTGGTTCGATCTCGATGGCGTCGGCCGCTCGGCGGCGCGCTTCGACCTGCAGAAGCTGACCGCACTGAACGGACATTATCTCCGCGAGGCCGACGATGCGCGCTTGGTGGCGTTGATCCGGCCCATGATCGAAGCGCGGGATATCATGATGGACGAGGCAGGTCGCGAGCGATTGACACGCGGCATGGCGGGCCTGAAACAGCGCGCAAAAACCCTGATCGAGCTCGTCGAGTCGAGTTTGTTCTATGTACGTTCGCGGCCAATACCGCTAGAGGCCAAGGCTGCGAAGCTTCTGGGTGACGAGACGCGCTCGATGCTCGAGGAACTGATCGAGCCTCTTGAACGCGTCGAGCCCTGGCGCGAAGACACGCTCGAAGCCCATTGCCGCGCCGAGGCGGAGCGCCTGGGTGTGGGTTTCGGCAAGATCGCCCAGCCGCTCCGCGCGGCACTCACAGGTCTCGCCGTCTCGCCGGGTATCTTCGAGATCATGGCAATACTGGGCCGGGACAACGTCATTGCGAGACTTCAGGATACCGCTCTTGGTCTCAACCCGATGGTCATTACCGGGAATTGAAAGGCGGGCGATTGAAGGCGGCGGCGATGCCGGCTAGTTTGAAGTCAGGCGCGGTCGCGCCCGTTTCCGAGGCAGCACCTTTCCCCCTTCTTAGGAGGCACTAAATGAACGATACGGCCAATCAGTCGGTGGCCAAGCTGGAGGATGCCCAGGGCAACAAGCTGGATCTGCCGATCATCGCCGGCACGCTCGGTCCGGAAGTCCTCGATATTCGCAAGCTCTATGGCGCGACAAATCACTTCACCTACGATCCAGGGTACACGTCGACCGCCAGCTGCCGCTCAGCCATCACCTATATCGATGGCGAGGAAGGCATCCTTCTCCACCGCGGCTACCGGATCGAGGAACTGGCCGCGAACTGCACCTTTCTCGAGGTCGCCTACCTGATCCTCTATGGCGAGCTGCCGAAACAGCAGGAACTCGACAAGTTCGTTCATGATGTGACCTATCACACCATGGTTCACGAGCAGATCAACTTCCTGTTCCGTGGATTCAGGCGTGATGCCCATCCGATGGCCCTGATGATCGCGGTCGTCGGTGCGCTCTCGGCGTTCTACTATGAGGATCTCGATGTCACGGATCCCAATGCGCGCCGGGTCGCGACCTTCCGGATCATCGCCAAGATCCCGACCATCGCGGCCATGGCGTTCAAATTTTCGGTCGGTCAACCCTTCATCTACCCCCGCAACGACCTGACCTATGCCGAGAACTTCTTGAATATGAAGTTTGCCGTGCCGTGCGAGCCCTACGTTATCAAACCGGCGCTGGCGAAGGCGTTGGACCGGATCTTCATCCTCCACGCCGATCACGAGCAGAATGCCTCGACCTCGACCGTGCGGCTGGTGGGCTCGACCGGCGCCTCGCCCTATGCGGCCATCGCCGCCGGCATTGCCTCGCTGTGGGGCCCCGCTCATGGCGGCGCCAATGAGGCCGTGGTCAACATGCTGGAGGAAATCGGGACGCCCGACCGCATCCCGGAATTCATCGAGCGCGCCAAGGATCACGAGGATCCGTTCCGGCTCATGGGCTTCGGCCACCGCGTCTACAAGAACCACGATCCGAGGGCGAGCGTGCTGAAGGAGAGCGCCGACGAAGTGCTGGAGGACCTCGGGCAGGCCGACAACCCGAAGCTCGAAATCGCCAAGGAACTGGAACGGCTGGCGCTCGAGGATGAGTATTTCCACGATCGCAAGCTGTTCCCGAATGTCGATTTCTATTCGGGCATCATCCTCGAGGCGATGAATATCCCGACCAACATGTTCACGGCAATCTTCGCGCTGGCCCGCACGGTCGGCTGGATCGCGCAGTGGAACGAGATGATCGTCGATCCCGAGCAGAAGATCGGCCGTCCTCGCCAGCTTTATACCGGACCGACGGAACGTCGTTTCGTCGGTATGGCCGAGCGCTGAGCTACAGGAGGAACAATTTGTCTCCCGCCGAATCCGTTCAGGCTGCGGCGGGAGATCCTCCTATTCGACCGGAACTGTCGAGATCATTCCGGGCTTGGTCTTGCGGGCGGACGGGCCGCCCATCATCGCACTGAAGGTCGCTTCCGTGGCCAGGCGGCCATCGACGACCGCCCGCCCCTCGAACTTGAACACGTTGAGCTTGCTCTGGATGAGGGCGACTTCCAGCACGATCTGGTTGCCGGGACGAACCGGCTTGCGAAACTTGGCGCGATCGACCGACATGAAATAGACGATGCTGCCTCTGGCTTCATGACCGAGGCTCGCGACGACAAGGGCGCCGGCGGCTTGGGCCAGCGCCTCGACCACAAGCACGCCGGGCATGATCGGGTCGGTCGGGAAATGTCCCTGGAAGAACGGCTCGTTGAAGGTGACGTTCTTGATGCCGATTGCGCTTTTGAAAGCGACGACGTTAGTCAGACGATCGAGCATCAGCATCGGATAGCGATGCGGAATCATTTTGAGGATGTCGTCGAAGTCAAAATTGCCTAGCGGCTCGCCCACCTCAGGTTGGTGGACGACCGGAAGGCTGGCAGCCGCCTGCTGAGCATTCATGCCGTTCAATCCCTCTCTGGCGCCTCTTGCCATCGGCTCGCCAAGCGTATCCGGTACACCCTGACTGCCCCGATTCAAGGCAAAGCTGTCTCGATCTCGACTTTTGGCAATCGCTCATCGAGGCGCCGCAGCACCTCTTCGGTCAGATCGATTTGAGGTGAGAAAAGCAGAACCGTGTCACTAGGCAAGACAAGATTGAACTCGCGCTCGTCGGCAATGTCCTCGAGCACCGCGATAATGGCACCCCGGACCTCGCCCAAAGCCTCCGACGAAATCGTGTCCAGCGCCTGTGCCCGGTCCTGGGCTATTCGCTGGACCCTCGCCACTTCGGCCTCGAATTGTCGGCGTGCGGCGGCGAATTCTTCGTTCGAAATTTTGCCCCGCTGCTCGCCCAGCGCAACGTCACGCTCATGCAGGCGATTTTCCTCGGCGGCGATTTCGTCGCGAACCTGCTGTCGCATCTCGTCGATCCGTTCGCGGATGACACGGGTCGACTGAGCGTTGTGCAGTACCCGCTGATAGTCGACCACTGCGACAACCGAGCGCGGCAGCTGGCTCCCGCCGACAAACTCGTCGATGGTCTCCGGCTGGCGCGTGGTCAGGGCCCAGGCCAGCGCGAGGATGGTCAGAACGACAAGCGGCGTGCCGATGAACAGGAACAGGCGGCGCCAGGTGCGACCCACGAGCCTGGTTCCTAAAAGCGCGTGCCGAACGAAACCAGGAAGGTTTCCGTCTGATCGTCGCTTTCCTTGAGAAAGGCCTGGGCGTAGTCGACCGACAGCGGGCCTAAGGGCGACAGCCATGAAAGGCCGACACCCGCGGATGCCCTGAGTTCGCCGCTATCCTCGAGCGTCGGTCCGCTGACATCGATCTTCCTCAGTGTCCCGGCCTGCGTGAAGGTGCGGCCGAAGATTCTGAGTTCCTCGGGCAGACCGAGCGGGAAGCGGACTTCCGCCGTGCCTACATAATAGAGATTTCCGCCGAGAGCGTCGTCGGTCTCGTTGTCCCTGGGACCGATGCCGCCGAACTGGAAGCCCCGAAAGGTCTGGCCGCCGATGAAGAAACGATTGGAAAGTTGCACGTCCTCGCCGGCAAAGCCGAAGATATAGCCGCCGCTCGCACCGAGATTGAGCACGACATCGGGAAAGAAGGAATAGTACCAGTTGGCCTGGCCTTCGTGGCGCACGAAGCGGTTGTCGCCGCCAAGCCCTGCGACGTCCTGATCGACTTGGAGATAATAGCCTTCGGAAGGCAGAAACCTCGTATCCCTCCGATCGTAGGTGAAGGTCTGGCCGACCGATGATGTGATGCGGCTACCCTCCTCGTCCTGGATGAAGACCGACGCGTCATTGTCGACATTGTCGATCGAATCGTCGCGCAAGGTGTAACGCACCGAATGACGCAGGCGCTCGGTCAGAGGGTAGCTGCCTCTGAGGCGAAAGCCGGTCGATTCCTCGTCGAAGTTGCTTTCGCTCTGGAAATCGGTGCGGCTGCTGAAGATATCGACGCCGGCGGCAAAGTCGTAGCCGAGGAAATAGGGCTCTGTGAAGCTCACCTCGACTTCCTGGCGCCGTCCGGAAACCGTCAAATTGGCAACGAAGATCTGGCCGCGGCCAAGCAGATTGCGTTCCGACAGACGAATATCGCCAAGGGGACCGTCGGTCGTCGAGAAGCCGGCGCCGAACGAGAGTTCGCCGGTGGATTTTTCGGCGACCTCGACATCGACGATGATACGATCGGGAGCGCTGCCCGGAACCGTCTGGATGTTCACCGTCTCGAAATAGTCGAGATTCTGCAGGCGTTGCCGGGATCGTCGGATCAGGGCTGCATTGAAGGCGTCGCCTTCGGCAATGCGGAACTCCCGCCGGATCACCCGGTCGAGTGTTCGGACATTGCCCCGGATATCGATCTGCTCGACATAGACCCTCGGCCCCTCGTCGATTTCGAAGGTGATGTCGACGGTCAGAGCCTCACGATTGCGGCGTTCGTTGGCCTCGACCCGGCCGAAGGCGTAACCGAGCTGGCCGACTTCGTCGGTCAGTGCCTGGATCGTACTCTCGATCTCGTCGGCATTATAGGTGTCGCCGCTCTCGATCGTCACCAGGGGCTCGAGATCCTCGATGCCGAGATCCGGCAATTGCGCATCGATGTCGATCGTGCCGAAATCGTAGCGGTCGCCTTCCTCGAGGGTGAAGGTGATGAAGAACTGGCTGCCGTCCGGCGTCAGTTCGGCGATCGCCGAGATCACCGCGAAATCGGCGAAGCCCCGCGCCCGGTAGTAGCGCCGCAGAAGCTCCTGGTCGAACGCCAGGCGGTCCGGATCGTAAGTGTCGCTGCTGGAAAAGAGACGCCAGAAGGCCGATTCCTTGGTGGCGATCACGCTCCTGAGCGTGCTGTCCGAGAATTCCTCATTGCCGATGAAGGTTATGCCGCCGACGCCGGTCAGCGGACCCTCATTGATCTCGAAGACGAGATCGACCCGGTTCTGGTCGAGCTGAATGACCTTGGGCTCGACCGTGGCCGCGAACCGCCCGTTGCGGCGATAGAGTTCGAGGATCCGGGTTACCGCACTCTGCACGCGCGCCCGGGTGTAGACGACGCGGGGGCGGAGCTGCACCTCCGCCTCGAGCGTCTCGTCGTCGAGCCGCAAATTACCTTCGAACGCAATCCGGTTGATGATCGGGTTTTCGACCACGTCGATAACCAGGATATTGCCCTGCGGCGTGATCGCGACATCGTCGAACAGACCCGTGGCATAGAGGCTTTTCAGCGATTCATCGAGTTCGTCGGCATTGAACGGATCGCCCGGCCGGACCCGAAGATAGCTTTCGATCGTACTGGGCTCGATCCGTTGATTGCCGCGAATTTCGATTCGCTCGATGATTTGCTGGCCGGTAAAGCCTTCCTGGCCAGTTTGCGCCCACGGTGTCGCACCGAACGAAGTCGCCAAAAACAACGCAACCACTAGCCAGAGCGGCAGCAGGAAAGCCCGCATCCTCGATCCTTGATTGGCAGCCGCTCACCGCTCTTGCGATCGGTTGACCTCGGCCGCTCTCTTCCTCAAGTTTGGTCCCCGCGATCCGGCCCGAATGTTATTAAGATATCAGTCCAGAAAAGAACTGTATCACATTGAGATGTACCAGATCATTCCAAGTGGCGAATACCATAAGCGTTAGTACCATGGCTAGCCCGAAGCGAAACGCAATTTCTTGAGCCCGCTCGGTCAGCGGACGGCCGCGCGCCGCCTCGATCCCGTACATCACCAAATGGCCGCCATCGAGCATCGGAATCGGGAAGAGATTGATCAGGCCCAGATTGATCGACAGGATTGCCGTGAACCAGACCGCCTCCTGGAAACCCTGTTGGGCGACATCGCCTGCCATCTGAGCGATTCGCAAGGGGCCCCCGAGTTCGTCCGTGCCACGGGTTCCGGCGACCATCTCCCCGATCGCCCCGATCGTCAGCGCCACCATGCGGTAGGTGTCCTCACCGGCGCTGATGACGGCCGCTGCGGGATTGAGACGGCGGAAATCGGGGGCTCCCGGCTCGACCCCGATCAGCCCGACCTGCACGCCTTCGATATCGCGCAATCTCGGGGTGACGGTGACGTCGAAGCGTTGATCCCCACGCTGGATCGTCAGATTAAGCGGCACGCTGGCGGCGTTCTGCACAACGCCCTGGAGATCCGCGAAGGTCTCCATCGCCTGACCGTCGATCGCCAGAATTCGATCGCCCGTCTCGATCCCGGCGGCGGCTGCCGCACCGTCCTCGTAGACATTGCCGACCGTGGGGGCCGCTACCGGACGGCCATTGATGCCGTAAAGCATGGCCAGAACCAGAATCGAGAAAATGAAGTTTGCCGCCGGTCCGGCAAACACGATGGCCATGCGTTGCCACACCGATTTGGCGGGAAAGGAGTCGGGATCCGCCGCGTGCTCCCGATCGACCTGCGAGCTCGAGGCATCGGCATCGCCCAGCATTTTGACGTAGCCGCCGAGCGGGATGAGACTGAATTTCCAGCGTGTTCCGTGCCGGTCGTTGCGGCCGAACAACTCGCGGCCGAAGCCGATCGAGAATACCTCGACCCGGACGCCGTTACGCCGTGCCACCCAGTAATGTCCGAATTCGTGCACGAAGACGACGATCGACAGGATGATGATAAAGGGCGGCCCATAGAACAGAATTGTCTCAAGACTCATGGAGTGTTCCTTGTCTCCGAAATGTCAGACACGGCGTTCGAGGCGCTGGACTTCTTCATCGGCGCGGCAGCGGGCTTCTTCATTCATCGCTAGCACGTCATCGAGCGAATCGAGCGTACGGTTCGAAATTGCGTCCATCGTGTTCTCGACGGTCAGGCAGATCTCCAGAAATCCGATCCGCCCATCGAGAAATGCCGCGACCGCGACTTCATTGGCAGCATTGAGAATAGTAGGTGCGCCGTCCTTGATCCGCAAGGCGCGCCGGCAAATCGACAAGGACGGAAATCTGGTAAGGTCCGGCGCCTCGAACTCCAGCCGCCCCACCTCGACCAGATCGAGCCGATGCGCGCTGGTCCGGATTCGCCGGGGCCACCCCAGCGCATAGGCAATGGGAATCCGCATATCGGGCTCGCCGAGCTGCGCCAGCATCGAGCCGTCACGAAAGCGCACCAAGCTATGAATGATCGACTGCGGGTGCACCAGGACCTCGATCGCGGATTCCTGCATGCCGAACAGGTAGTGCGCCTCGATGATCTCCAGGCCCTTGTTCATCAAGGTGGCGCTGTCGATCGAGATCTTCGGGCCCATCGACCAGACCGGATGCGCCATTGCCTGTTGCGGCGTGACGCGGGCCATGTCGTCGAGCGTTTGCAGCCGGAAAGGTCCGCCCGACGCGGTAAGGACCACCGATTCGATATCGGCGGCCCTGGCGCCCCGGGTCGCCTGGAAAATCGCGTTGTGTTCCGAATCGACGGGCAGCAGAATGGCTCTGGACTCGGCAACGGCTGCAAGCAGCAGATCGCCGGCGCAGACCAGGCATTCCTTGTTGGCGAACGCCACCATGGCGCCACGCTGCACGGCGGCCATGGTCGGCTCCAGGCCTGCAGCGCCGACGATCCCGGCCATCACCCATTCCGCCGGCCGCGCCGCGGCTTCGATGATTGCATTCCTGCCGGCGGCGGCGGCGATGCCGGAGCCGGCAAGGCGCTCCCGCAAATCCGGGAGGAGAGCATCGTCGCCGATGACGGCGATTTTGGGACGATGCTCGAGCGCCAATGAAGCAAGCTCGTCGACGCGCTTGAACGCGGTGAGCGCTTCGATCCGGTATTGAGCCGGATCCTCGGCGACCAGGTTCAGTGTCTGCCGGCCGATCGAGCCGGTCGCACCGAGTATGGTGACCGAGCGCGGCCGCTCGGTTGAGGGCGCTTCCCGCATCCGTCAGCCTACCAGCCGCGGCTCGAGAAGTATCATCACCAGGGCTAGCGCCGGGGCCGCGAACAAGAGGCCGTCGAGCCGGTCGAGCATGCCGCCATGGCCGGGGATGAGATCGCCGCTGTGCTTGACCGCGGCCCGCCGCTTGAGCATCGATTCGAACAGATCGCCAAGCTGGGCCAGAATCGAGAGAAGCGTCGCGATCGCAGCACCGGTCATGACTTCGCCGCCGAAAAAGAAACTCAGCGTGCCGCCGATGATCGCCGCGGCGGCAGCACCGCCGATCGCTCCCGACCAGGTTTTTCCGGGGCTGATCCGTGGCGCCAGCTTGTGACCGCCGAAGGCCGAGCCGACCAAAAAGGCGCCGGTGTCGGTCGACCAGACGATCAGGAAAAGCCACAGCACGAGCATGGCCTCGGCCCCTTGCTCGTTGCGCAGCCACATCAGGCTGAGCGCCGGCAGGCCGATATAAACCATCCCGCCGAGAGCGCCTGCCAGATAGCGGCGATGGCGAAACACGATGAGGGTCATGATGCCGATCACGGCGACGAGGCAGCCGATCAGCGTCAGATGAACCGAGGACAACGTGGCGCCCAGGACCAGGGCAATGATGAAACCGCCGAGCATGGCGAGCATCAAATAACGGTGGCGGGGAGTCGCCGGCCGCATCAGCCCGACCCATTCATGGGCCAGAAGCACGCTGATCACGATCACCAGCGCCGAGAAGTACCAACCGCCGGCCACCAAATAGACAACAGTGATCGTCGCCAACAGCAACGCGGAGATAAAGCGTTGGCCGAGACCCAGAAGAAAGTGCCTATCCGGCCGATGCACCGTAGCGCCGCTCACGACGCGTGAATTCGTCGATTGCCTCAAAGAGATGCTCTTCTTGAAATTCGGGCCAAGGGACTTGGACGAAAACGAATTCGGTGTAAGCAAGTTGCCATAAGAGAAAATTACTGATTCGCTGTTCGCCGCTGGTGCGGATGAGTAGATCTGGGTCGGGTAGCTCGCGGGTAAAGAGACGCGAGGCAAAGCTCGCCTCGTTGATGGCCGCAGGCTCGATTTCGCCGCGGCAGGCATCGAGAGCCAGAGCCTGCGCTGCGCGCACGATTTCCTGCCGGGCGCCATAGTTCAACGCAAACGTCACGGTCATCCTGACGTTATGGCGGGTCTGTTCCTCCCCGCGCTGCAACAGATTGCGAATGTCCGGGTCCAGTTCGTCGACCTCGCCGATCGATCGAACCCGAACGCCGTTCTTGTGCAACTCCTCGACCTCCTTCCGCAGATAGAACCGCAGGAGGTTCATCAGACCGCTGACTTCATCCGGCGGACGCCGCCAGTTCTCGCTCGAAAAGGCGAACAGCGTCAGATAACGGACACCGGCCTTACTGCACGCCTCGACCGCCCGCCTGACCGCCTCGGCACCCTGCTGGTGACCGTAGATCGGCGGCTTGTGCTGCGCTCGCGCCCAACGCCTGTTGCCATCCATAATGATGGCGATATGCGTCGGCGGAGCCGGAACCAGGCCATCCTGGCGCAACGCTAGGGTGGACACGGCTATCGCCTCGTCAGACGGTCACTATGTCCTTTTCCTTCGACGCCAACATGTCGTTGATGATCTCGACATGGCGATCGGTCATGGCTTGGATTTCATCCGACCATAATTTATGCTCGTCTTCGGAAATTTCGCTGTCCTTTTCCATTTTCTTGAGTTGATCCATACCGTCGCGCCTGACGTTGCGAACCGCTATCCGGGCCTGCTCGGCATATTTATGGGCCACCTTGACGAGTTCGTTGCGCCGTTCCTCGGTGAGCTCGGGCAACGGAATCCGGATCAGCGTACCGTCAACGGCCGGATTGAGGCCGAGCTGCGATGTACGGATAGCCTTTTCGACCGCCTTGACCATGCTTTTGTCCCAGACCTGGACCGACAACATCCGAGGCTCGGGGACATTGACGGTGCCGACCTGATTGATCGGCATCTCCGCTCCATAGGCCTCGACTACGATCGGCTCCAGGAGGTTGGCCGAGGCCCGCCCGGTCCGCAGACCGACAAGATCCTTGCGCAACACCTCGATGGCGCCGTCCATGCGTCGCCCCAAATCGTCGATATCGGGCTCATCGGCACTCATTGAGCGATCTCCTCGGCAATCAATGTATGCGGTCCATTGCCATCGATGGCTCGCGCCAAGGCACCTTCCTGGTGCACGGAAAATACGATGATCGGGATATTGCTTTCCCTTGCAAGGGAAATCGCGGAAGCGTCCATAACGCGAAGATCTTGCGCCAAAACGTCGAGATAGGTGAGTTTGTCGAAGCGACGCGCCGTCGGATCCTCCTTCGGATCGGCAGTATAGACACCGTCGACCTGTGTGCCCTTCAAAATGGCGTCGCAATTCATCTCGGTTGCGCGAAGTGCGGCTGCCGTATCGGTCGTGAAGAATGGATTGCCGGTGCCGGCGGCGAAGATGACGACGCGCCCCTTCTCCAGATGCCGGATCGCGCGCCTGCGGATATAGGGCTCGCACACCGCCGACATGGGGATCGCCGACATCACGCGGGTCGGGATGCCGGCCTGCTCGATGACGCTCTGGACCGCAAGCGCGTTAATCACGGTGCCCAACATACCCATATAATCGGCACTGGCCCGCTCGACCCCTGCGGCGGCAAGCTGGCTGCCGCGGATCATGTTACCGCCGCCGATCACCATGCAAAGCTCGATCCCCCGTTCCCGAACCGACCGCGTCTCCTCTGCCAACCGATAAAGCACGCGAAGGTCGTGGCCGTGGTCGCGATCGCCCATTAGCGCCTCGCCCGACATTTTCAACAGCACGCGCTGATAGCGGGATCGAGGAAGGGGCGCTTGGTTCATTGATCGAACTCGTCAAAAACAGGGCTAGGCGTGGCGCTGTTGGAAATGGCGGCACGACCTCGGGCGGGACCGAACGGCTTCGAACGTCCGGTTATAGGGGAAAATGCCGCGCGAGCGCCAGAAATCAGGTTTTTGTCAGTTCTGCAACCTCGGCC
>JBGSYN010000073.1:0-15986 GCA_041750975.1 Geminicoccaceae bacterium
TAGACTTTGGGGCCGTCGCGCGGCTTGGCGGTGAGGAGCGCTAAGGTGGAAGTTGCGGAACATGAAAACAGGGCGGGCGTGAGTGGCGCTTGCTGCCGTAGCTTCTGAAAGATTGCCGGAAGCGGGGTCGGCTTGCCGGTGGCAGGCGACTTGGGCGCGACGGCCTCAGGGGTTGCGGGCTCGAGCTTGGAAGGAAACGCCCGGACCAGCTCGTCGCTGAGCTGACGGCGGGCCTGGCTGATCGCCGGGCCGCAAGGCCGCATGAAACTGGCGAACGACGCGGCCTGTCTGGCGGCTGCCGGATCGGCCGGTGCCGGCTTGGGCTCTGATAAGGGCTGATCGAGCGGCTGCGTCGACTGCGTGACCTTGCGGTTGACGGCTTCGGCCAGGACCCGGGCCGGGTTCTTGCCCCGGCCGAACTGATCGGCGAGGAAGAGTGCGACGCGAACATCGCGCTCCTCGATCGCAATCTCCAAAAGCTCGAGGGCCGCCCGCTCCAGCTGCTTGAGCCGCTCCTCCTCCGAAAGATCCATCATCTCCCGGCAGCAGGCGACCAGCTCCTCAATCTCGGCCTCGCCGAGCCAGGCCTCGATCTTCTCTTCTGCAAGCCGGCATTCGCGGGCGATATCCGCAGGCTTGACCCCCTGCGCCCGCCGCATCGCCACGCGCAACTTCCCCGGCCGGCGAAACCCACGCCGAAAAAGCGGACTGTCTTGGGGCGGACCAAAATGCATGCAGGCTTGTTACCGGAATAAATGCCTAGATGCAAGGAAAAAGAGCCGTGGTAATGTCGACAGCTATCCGAGGTTCAGAATTCTCAGCAGCACTTCCTCAAGAGGAAGGCTTGTATCTATCTCGCAGGTCGCGATTGCCCGCAGCCGCGGCTCGAACTCCTTTAGGTTTGCCACGATCTGTGCTGCCTCATTCCCACACTTGCCATAGTCATTGTTGGTTCTCGAAGCTACTCGGTTCAAAATGACGTCAATCGGCGCACTCAGCAGAACGATGTGGTCAAAGCGAGGCGTGAACTTACCCATGTTGGGGGCGCACCCACTGACGAATAGCGGCTCGTCCGGGCAATTGGCTAGCAACGTGGTGAGATTGCACTCATTCCACAGCCAGTCGTAGCCCGGGTTGCCTCCAGTTGGGTCCCCTTCGGCGGGAACCCACTCCGACCACCCATCAATATCCAGATCTATCGCCTTGTGATCGCTAGCGGTCAAGGCAGCGATAGCCGTGGATTTGCCCGTTCCTGACATGCCAGTAATCAACGTACGCACCATGTTGCGTTAACTATCTCACCACAAAGCTTGAGGAAAGTCCCGTTCACGCGCGCGCCGGGGATGCGCGAAGGGGCCCTGCGAAGGCCCTTTCGCATCTTTGTTCTTTAAGTTGGCCCCAACCCGCCAAAGGCGAGATTACGGGCTGGCCATGGCATGGAACTTGCCTCTTTTCACTTGCAATTCTCGCTCATAGGACCAGCCTGAAGGCGTCGTTCGACCAATGGAAACGCTCATGCAATCGACGCTCCGCCTGCGGCTTGTGCAGATGACCTCGACCAATGCGCATGAGGGTAACATCGCGACGATGCGCAGCCGGGTCGCCGAGGCCGCTGGCGAGGGCTGCGAGCTGATGGCGATACCCGAGGCCTCGGGGCTGATGAACCGCGACCGTGAGGCGGCGCGCCGGATCATTCGGGAAGACGCGGACGATCCGTTTCTTGCCGCCTGCCGTGAAGCTGCGGCGAAGCATGCTTTGTGGATTCATACAGGGTCCACCCCGGTGCGCGCCGATGACGGGCGCTTTCTCAACCGCTCGCATCTGATCGACCACACCGGGCGCATCGTTGCCGTTTATGACAAGATCCATCTGTTCGACGTCTATCTCGAGGATGGCCAGCCGCGCCTCGAATCGCGCCGCTATGCGCCCGGCACCGAGGGGGTGCTGGCCGACACGCCCTGGGGACCGTGGGGCATGTCGGTCTGCTACGATCTGCGCTTTCCCAAGATCTACCGCGACTATGCCAAGGCCGGGGCGACCATCCTCTTCATTCCCTCGGCCTTCACCCGGCCCACCGGTGCGGCGCATTGGGAGCCGCTGTTGCGCGCCCGCGCCATCGAGAACGGCTGCTATGTCGTCGCCGCGGCCCAGGCCGGCGCGCATGACGATGGCCGTGAGACCTGGGGTCATTCGCTCGTCGTCGATCCTTGGGGCCAAGTGCTGGCGGATCTCGGCGAGGCGGCCGGAGCCGTCACCTTGACGCTCGAGCTCGATTTGGTGGCCCGGACCCGGGCTCAGATCCCCTCGCTTGCCAATGAGCGGGAGTTCACCTTCAAACACGTCCGAGCGGACAAGAAAGTCCTAGCAGGAGAACCGGCATGATGTTGCACCGACGACAGGTTTTTGGGCTTGCCCTGGCGGCCGCCATGGCCCTCGGCCTAGCCGCGCCATCGACCGCCCAGGAGCGCCCCGAGATCACGTTTGCAGTCGACAATCTCTGGCCGACCATGGACCCGGTGATCGGCATTTCGACGACCGGCGGCAGGGTCCACTGGAACCTTTTCGACACGCTCGCCCGGCGCAATCTCTGGGAGGACCCGAACGGCACCGAACTCGAACCCTGGCTGGCGACGAGCTGGGAGCAGACCTCGCGGACGGTCTGGACGATCACGCTCCGCGAAGGCGTCAAGTTTCATGACGGCGAGGAAATGACGGCGGAAGACGTCGCCTTCTCGATGTCCGCCGAGCGCCTCTGGGGTCCCGAACCCGAGGCCCCGCGCGGCACTCGCTACGCCCGCGGCATCGTCCGGGTCGAGGCAACCGGACCCTACGAGGTCGAGATCGAGACGGCCGAGCCCGATCCGGCCTTTCCCAATCGCCTCGTGACGCCGCTCGGTTTCGTCCTGCCCAAGCACTATTACGAGGAGGTCGGCGCCGACGCCTTCGGCCAGAAACCGATCGGCACCGGTCCCTACAGGCTCACCGAATTCGATCCCTCGGACCGGCTGGTGGCCGTGGCCTTCGGCGATTACTGGGCCGGCACGCCGCCCGTCGCGCAAATCACCTGGAAGGTCGTGCCCGAATATTCGACCCGGTTCGCGGGCCTGGTGGCGGGCGAATACGACCTCATCGTCGACGTGCCGATCGATCAGATCGAGCTCGTCGAAAACACCCCCGGCATCAAGGTGATGTCGGTTTCGGTCGAGAACTACCCGATGGTCGCCTTCAACATGATGGCGACCGAGGATCTGCCGGATAACCCGTTGACGGACGAGAATCTGCGCAAGGCCATGGTGCTGGCGATCGACCGGCCGGCCATCACGGCGGCCCTTTGGGGTGAAGCGACCTTCACGCCCGCACCCTTCAATTTCCCGGAATACGGGCCCTATTATGATGCCGCGCGCGAGGCGCAATACGGCTACGAACCCGAGCGGGCGAAGGAACTCCTGGAAGAAAGTTCGTATGACGGCGAGGAGCTGGTCTGGCACATCGTGCGCGGCTTCTATCCGAATTACGAGACCGCGGCCGAGTTCATGGTCGAGCAATGGCGCGAGCTCGGGGTCAATGTCAGCCTCAAGATCGTCGACAATTTTTCGCTCGCCTATGAGCGCCCGTTCCACATGCTCAATATGTCTATGTCGAGCGAGTTCTCGGGCGATCCCTACCGCCCGCTCTGGCTCGATTGGGGCCCGGATTCGAGCCGGGTGGCGGCGGCGCACAAGACCTGGGAGGGGACGGACCGCTTCTTCGAGCTCGGCCAGAAATTCGAGAAGGCGGCCGATTTCGAGGCCCGCAAGGCAGCCTATCTCGAATTGGTCGAGGAGTGGGAAAACGTGACGCCGGGTTTCTACTTCTGGCGCAATGTCCAAACCTACGCCATGCGCGACGACATCACGCTCGAGACCGGGTCGGTGCAACGGACGGTGTTCGACGCGCTGCACTTCTCGACCGGCGGGTGAGCACGGCACCATCGGTCCTTAAGATCGATGGTCTGACCGTAGCGCTGCCCGAGGGCGGCGATCGGCGCTACGCCGTCGAGGCGGTCAGTCTCTCGATCCACGCCGGCGAGATGCTTTGTCTCGTCGGCGAATCGGGGTCCGGCAAGTCGGTCACGGCGCAGGCCGTTATCGGCATGCTGCCGCCTTCACTGCGGGTTGTCGGCGGGACCTTGCGCCTTGAGGGCACGACCCTGCCGCCGCAGCGTCACCGCGCGTTCGAGCGGCTGCGCGGCCCGCGCATCGCCATGGTGTTCCAGGATGCGGCGGCCAGCCTCGATCCGGTCCAAAGGGTCGGCCGGCAGATCGAGGAGGTCCTGGAGATCCACGGCTTCGGCGGTCGGAGTGCGCGGCGGCAGCGGGCACTGGCGCTGATCGGGGCGGTCCGGCTGCCCGATCCCGAACGCGTCTTCAAGGCCTATCCGCACCAGCTTTCGGGCGGCCAATGCCAGCGGATCGTCATTGCCATCGCCCTCGCACTCGACCCGGTGCTGTTGATCGCGGACGAGCCGACGACGGCGCTCGATGTGACGACCCAGGCGGAGATCCTGAAGCTTTTTGCCGAGTTGCAGGCGGCACGCGGTGCCGCAGCACTCTTTATCACCCACGATATGGGGGTGGTTGCCGAGATCGCCGACCGAGTCGCCGTGATGCGCGTGGGCCGCATCGTCGAGACCGGTACCCGGGACGAGGTGCTGAACCGGCCGCAACACCCCTATACGCGGCAATTGCTGGCTGCGGCGCGGGCCACAGGCGATCGTCGTCCGCGCCAGACGAGCCAACCGATCCTGGAAGCGGACGGGGTCACGAGGATATACCGCGAGCGTAGCGGTCTATTCGCCAGCCGCGAGGTCCATGCCGTCAAGAACGTGTCGCTACGCTTGCGCCGCCGGCAGACGCTCGGCGTGGTCGGGGAATCGGGCTCCGGCAAATCGACCCTGGCGCGCTGCCTGTTGCGGCTCGAGCCGATCGACGGCGGCCGGGTGCTGTTCGAGGGCCAGGACATGACGCACCGATCGGAGCGCGAGCTGCGCGCATTGAGGCAGCGGATCCAGGTCGTGCTGCAGGATCCCTTCTCAGCACTCGATCCGCGGCAGCGGGTCGGCGACGCCGTCGCCGAGGGCCTGATCATTCATGGCGCGTCCCGCTCTGCTGCGTTGAGCCGGGCGCGGGAATTTCTAGCTATGGTCGGGCTCTCGGAACAGGCAGCAGAGCGCTTTCCGCATGAATTCTCGGGCGGCCAGCGTCAGCGGATCTGTATCGCCCGGGCGCTTGTGCTGGAGCCCGAGGTCCTGATCGCGGACGAGCCGGTTTCCTCGCTCGACGTCTCGATCCAGGCGCAGCTGATCGAGCTTTTCACCGAGCTGCAGCGGCGCATCGGCTTCGCCATGCTGTTCATCACGCACGATCTGAGGCTTGCCGCCGCCATTTGCGACGAGATCATGGTGATGCGCGGCGGTGAGGTGGTCGAGCATGGACCGCCCGCGGACGTGCTCGGCAATCCGCAACAAGCCTATACGCAGCAACTCGTGGCCGCAGCTCCGGGCGGGCTCGGCATCCGGGACGCTGCATGATCCGCTTCGTCGTCCTCAGGAGCCTCAGGGCGCTGATCACGATGCTGCTCGCCGTGACACTGGTCTTCATGTTCTTGCGGCTTTCGGGCGATCCGGCGGCAGCCCTCGCCCCGCCCGATGTCGGCCAGGAGGTGATCGATCAATACCGTGCCAAGATGGGCCTCGACCGGCCGCTGCCGGTGCAATACGCCAACTACGTCGCCAGTCTGGCGTCGGGCGACTTCGGCTATTCGATTCATACCGGGAGACCGGCGCTCGGCCTCTTCCTGGAGCGCCTGCCCAATACGCTGGTGCTGGGCGGTGCGGCCCTGGCGATCGCCCTTGTCGTCGGCATTCCCATCGGCGTGGTAGCCGCACTCAACCGCGACAGTCCGATCGATCGGGGTGTCATGGCGTTCTCGGTCTTCGCCTTCGCCATGCCGAATTTCTTCTTCGGGCTCGTCGTCATTCTGATCGGTGCCCTGGTCTTCGGGATCTTCTTCGGCGGTGCTGCGGGGCCCGCGAGCTTGGGCACCGTCCTCGCCCCTGCTTTGACCCTGGGGCTCGCCTCGATGGGCGCTTTTGCAAGGTTCGCCCGGTCCTCCATGCTCGAGACCCTGAACAAACCCTTCATGATCGCGGCCGAGGCCCGAGGCGTGCCGCGCGGCCGCCGATTGCTGCGCCACGCCGGACCCAATGCAGCGATCCCTTTGGTGACGCTGATCGGTCTCAGCCTCGGCGCACTGATCGCGGGGTCGGTCGTGACCGAGCAGGTTTTCGCCTGGCCGGGCGTCGGCCAACTCCTGGTGCGTTCGGTGGCGACCCGCGATATCGCCGTCGTCCAATTCCTGGTGCTGGCGGTGGCTCTCACCATGACGCTGACTAATCTCTTGGTCGATCTCCTCTACCTCGCTATCGATCCCCGCATCCGGGCGCGCTGAGTTGCGTCCGGCCATGCCCTGGACCGTTCGCCTGGCGCTCGGTTTCACCATCCTCTTCGTGCTTTTCGCCCTCTTTGGCGAACTCCTCACGCCGCACGATTTCCGCTCGGCCTCGCTCCTGAAGCGGTTCGAGGCGCCATCCTGGCTCGGCGGCGACCCGGCCTATCTTCTGGGCACCGACGAGAAGGGCCGCGATCTGCTGGCCCGGCTCGTCGTGGGGGCGCGGATCTCGCTCGTGGTCGCCATTATCGGCACCGTCATCGGTGCGGTGATCGGCTCGCTTCTGGGCCTGCTCGCTGCAGCCCGGCGCGGCTTTACCGAGGCCGCGATCATGGCGGCCGTGGACGTCCAGGCCTCGCTGCCGATCATCGTCGTTGCGCTCTTCGTGCTGGCCGTCTTCGACAACAGCTTCTGGCTGCTCCTGCTCTTGATCGGCCTCACGGGCTGGGAGATCTATGCGCGCCTCGTCCGCGGCGCCACGCTCTCCGCCAAGGAACAGGGCTATGCGCTCGCGATCCGGGCACTTGGTGCTACGCCAGGCCGACTCTATCTGCGCCACATCCTGCCCAATGTGTTGAGCGTGTCGCTGGTCCAGTTCACCGTGAACCTGCCGCTCACCATCCTCCTGGAAACGGCGCTGAGCTTTCTCGGCCTCGGCGTCCAACCGCCCCTGACCAGCCTCGGCCAGATCATGAGCGAGGGCCGCGACCGGCTGTTGACCTCCTGGTGGCTCACCATCATTCCAGGCCTGATGATTTTTCTGCTCGCCTTCTCGATTAGCCTGATCGGAGACTGGCTGCGCGACCGGCTCGACCCGACCCTGCGCGGCGCGCGGTAGCGTTTCCCGATAGTCGAGCTGTCGACCAGCGACCGCATCGCGACCCTTCGGGATTATGCGGGTAGTCGGCTCGCCCAACCTTTCTCGGCACCAAACATCGAATAAAGGTCGCAAATACACAATTAATTGGTCAAATATTTTCCGTTTTTACTTGTAGATCATTTTTGATCGATGGAACTTTGTTTAAACTTATTTCACTTTCGAAGATTTTTTGGAACGTTAGATCCTTGTAACGGTTGTGTGCGCATGTGTTGGGTTAAACCTGAACATGTATTCAGTGGGCATTCACTCGATACGCCCAATCGGCAACCCAAGCGGGTATTTCCCGGGGCAATGTGATGCAAAAAACTCTTGGTGCCAAGTCGTCAAAAACCGACGGCAAAACCGTGCCAATCGTCGAAGAAGAGGCACAAATCTCGACCCGGGACGTGACGACGGGACATGTCAGCGTCAACACCGTAACGGATCACATCGACGAAGTCATCCGGCACGACTTGAAGAGCACTCGTGTTACGGTGGATCGGGTCCCGATTGGCCGGAACCTGGAAGCGGGCGAGCAACCGCCGGAGATCCGTTCGGAAGGCGATATTACGATCATTCCGGTTTTGGAGGAGATCGCGGTCGTAGAAAAACGACTGCATCTCAAGGAAGAAGTTCACATTCTCAAAGAAACGATTGCGGAAAAAGTAGAGCTTCCCGTCAATCTTCGCAAGCAACGGGTCGTTGTCGAAAGACAGGGACCCGACGATCAACCAAGCCATGCAAAGGAGTAACGTCATGGATCAGACTAGTACATCAGCAGGAAAGCAGTATGTTACGGCACTCTTCGACAGCCAGACCGACGCCAATAAGGCTGTGGAAAGGATTGTCGCGGAGGGTATTCCTCGCGAGGATGTTCAGATGATGGCCGGCCAGGAGCGCACCGGCGACGCCTCAACGGAACCGGCGCACGAGACCGGATTCCTCGATAAACTCAAAGGCTTCTTCATGCCCGACGAGGATCGCCAAACCTATGCCGAAGGCCTGAGCCGCGGCGGCTATCTCGTTGCACTCCACACCAAGCCGGCGAATCACGATCGGGTTGTCGATATTCTCAATGACGATGGCTCGGTCGATACTGAAGCACGCCCGGACTCGCCAGACCAGCAAAGGGCCATGGCTGACCGAGGCTCGAGCCATGGTAATGGTGGAGCGATTCCGATAGCTCAAGAGGAACTGCGCGTCGGCAAGCGGGAAACCAGCGGAGGCCAAATTCGCGCAAAATCTCACACCGTCGAAACGCCGGTCGAGGAAGACGTGACGCTGCGCGATGAGACAGTGAGTGTCGACACGCAGTCGGTCGATCGCCCGGCGAGCGAGTCCAAGGACGATCTATTTCGTGAGCGCACGATCGGCGCCCAAGAGCATCATGAGGAAGCGGTGGTCGATAAAACGGCCCGGGTCAAGGAAGAGGTCGTCATCGGCAAGGATGTCGACCATCGGACCGAGACCGTGAAGGACAATGTCCGCCACACCGAAGTCGAGGTTGACGACGACCGGGCGCCCAGTAGCCCGCGTAAGTCGACCGTATAAACATCCGACGCGCCACCGCGGGCCGCTTGCTGACCCGCGGTGGCGTTCATTGATCTTTTTGCCGGAGTTCGTGTCCGATTCAGGACGAGGTGATCTGTATCGCATTATCCACGTCGCGATGGTCGGGCCGGACAGGCTGGTGGCAAGTCTCAGGCATCAATAACAGGCCGTGGCAAATCACCATGCGCATTACCGAAAATCAACGTCGATAGGGCGATTTCGGTCCACGAAATCATCGCAGGGCAACGCGCCGTTATTCATTGCCGATACCGGGAACATCAGTGCGTCGGTGACGTTCTGATGGATACAACGCGTACGTTCTAAGGTTGAAAACAGCGCCTTTTGGCGCGTCCCAAACGAACACCTCTCAAGGAGCAGGAACAATGGCCAATCAGGCTGACGCGGGACGTGTGTACACTCCCGAAACGACTTCGCGAACATACCCGGTCGACCATGAGGAGACGGACCGCGTGATCCGCCGCGTTTCACCCTCGGCGATACTGGCAGGCGGCATTGTCGGCGTCGTGCTGCTTTTTCTCCTCGGCCTCTTAGGCGTCGGTATCGGTACCGCAACGATCGATCCCGCACCGGGCGAAAGCGGCACCCCGTCAGCGGGGACTTTCGGAATGGTTTCGGCGATCTGGGGTGTCCTTACGTTTCTCATAGCGCTTTTTGCCGCCGGCTGGGTTGCCGCCCGCCTTGCAGGCGATCCCAAGAAACTCGACGGATTGCTGCACGGCGTCGTTGCCTGGGCGCTGACGACCCTGGTCGTGATGTGGATGATGACGACAACGGTGAGCTCGGTTCTCGGCGGCGCCTTTTCGCTGGTCGGCAATATCGCCTCGACTTCGGCGCAAGGCGTCCAGGCCGCTGCAAGCGGCCAGAGCGGGCAGGCCATCTCGGGACTGGTCGATCAACTGCCTTGGGACCGAATTCAAGAGCAGGTCCAGCAATCCTTGCCTGCCGATGTCGAACTCAACCGCCAAACCCTGATGGCGGCTATGCGAGAATTGGTGACAAGCGGCGGTGATCGCCAGGCGGTGATTGACGTCCTCGTCGACCAGGGCGGCATGACTCAACAACAAGCACAAGGCACATTACAAGAATTGGAGACGACCTACGAAGAGACGCGAGAACAGGCTGAGCAGCAGGCGGCAGAAGCCGCAAGCGCTGCAGCAGGAACCGTGTCCACGGCGGCACTGGCAGCCTTCGTAGCACTCCTCCTCGGCGGTCTGGCCGCTGCCGGTGGCGGTTGGGTCGGTGCCCCGCAAGATCGGATTGCGACCCGAAGGGCCGTCTAATAAAATCTCGGGTGCCAAAACGTAGCGCAGACGGATAAATCAGGGTCGTCTGCGCTACAGCCGCTACTCCCTGACGATATTGAGGCCATAAGCGATCCAGCCCGCGCTGTCCACACCATGGGGAGGTCTGGCTGACTCGGCCTTTCGCGGCCCTTGCTGTTTTTGAATAAGCAGGGCGGTTGTCACCGGCCGATCACAGAGGGTTGCTATTCCAGAACCGGTGGAGAAATGACAAGCCGGAATGGAAAACCTCATGCCGATCACCGTTTGCCGCCGCGCCATCCTTGCGGTAGCCTTCATCTTGCCGCTAGCCCTCCCCGCCATGGCCCAAGACCAGGAGGTGCGCTTTGCCGTCACCGACATCGAGGGCTTGGAGGCCCTGCAACGCGAGTTCGGCCCCTTCGAGAGCAAGATCGAGGAACTGACCGGGTTCGACCTTGAGCTCTTCGCGGTCAACAGCCGCACAGTGGCGGCGGAAGCCTTGCGCGCCGAGCAGGTCGATTTCGTGCTGACCGGCCCCGCCGAATATGTCGTCATGCGCAAATTGACCAATGCCGAGCCGGTCATCGCGTTCTCGAGGCCCGATTATTTCTCTGCCATCGTCGTCATGGCCGACAGCCCCTATCAGCGCCCCGAGGATCTGCGTGGCGAGACAATCGCGTTCGGCGATATCGGCTCGACCTCGAACCACCTGTCCCCGGCGCAATTACTGGCGGATTACGGCCTGATCTATCGCGACGATTACGATGTGCAGCACACCTCGCGCGATATCGGCCACGAGGCGATGAAGCGCGGCGATGTTGCGGCGCTTGCCACCAATTATCGCTCCTGGCTGTTGATCCGCGAGGCCGAGGAGCTGCCGCCCGGCGCTTTTCGGGCGATGGCGCGAAGCGGCGATCTGCCAAACGACGTGCTCGTCGCCGCCCCCAACGTCGCCGATGAGACCGTCAAGACCATGCGCACTGCCTTCGAGGAACATTCGGAAGAGCTCATCGAAGCCATCCTCTCCGGCGGCGATGAAAATCTCAAATATGAAGGCATGCGCTTTCTGCCCGGGATTCAAGACAGCGATTATGATTATGTGCGGGCGATGTACGCGACGATCGGCTTTCCGGAGTTCGCGGAGTTCGTCGGCGATTGAGCACCGTTCTGACGCGGCCTGCCGCAGCTGAGAGCATGGCGGCGGGCCAACCGGTGGATCTGGCGGTGGATCTGGCGGTTCGCGGCCTGACCAAACGTTTCGGCGCTGTCACCGCCTTGGATGGGATCGGCTTCGAGATCAGGCGCGGTGAGGCCGTGGCATTGATCGGCGCCAATGGCAGCGGCAAATCCACCTGCCTGCGCTGCTGTCTGCGGCTGGTGCCGTTCGATGCCGGCAGCATTTCCCTGTTGGGATGCGATGTCGGCGGGTTGCCCAAACGTGAGCTGCGCCGGTTGCGGGCGCGGGTCGGGTTCGTCTTTCAACGCCACAATCTGGTGCCACGTCTGTCGGCGCTGACCAACGTCGTGCATGGCGTGCAGGCGCGTGCCGGCGGCCCCCGGACCTGGCTGCAGACGTTCGCCAAAAAGGCTTGGCGGGAGGAGGCGATGGCCAGGCTCGAGGCCGTAGGCTTGGCCCATTTGGCAGCGCAGCGGGCGGACACGCTTTCGGGCGGGCAATCGCAACGCGTGGCCATTGCCCGGGCCTTGATGCAGCGTCCGGAGATCGTCATCGCCGACGAGCCGGTGGCGTCCCTCGATCCTGCCGCCGGCGAGGAGGTGATGGCGCTCTTCGTCGATCTCGTCCGCCGGCAGGGACTGACCTTGCTGTTCACGACGCACCGTCTGGCGCACGCCACGGATTTCGCCGATCGGATCGTCGCCCTCCAAAATGGCCGGATCGTTCTCGACCAGCCGGCGAAGGCGGCGAACCACAAGGAGTTGCACCGGCTCTATGCCGCCGCCTAGTCCGCCTTCAAGGTTCGAGCGTCCGGGTCCGTTTGCCTTTGCGCTGGCCGTCGGTGCCATCGCCCTCCTGGTCGCGAGCGTGCAGGGTGCCGACCTCTCTTTGTCGCGCCTGATCGGCGGTTTGCCGCGTCTGGGCAACCTGCTCGGCGACATGTTCCCGCCCGACACCGATCGCTTGTGGCCAATCGTCAAGCGGCTCTACGAAACCCTGCAGATGGCCGTGGTCGGCACGGTGCTCGGCACATTGTTGAGCGTGCCGCTGGCGATTTGGGCCACCGAGAAGCATAGCCCGCACCCGCTGCTGCGCCTCGCCACGCGGGGGCTGATCTCGCTCTTCCGCACCGTGCCCGATCTGGTCTGGGCGCTGGTTTTCGTGATCGCCGTGGGGCTCGGTCCCTTCGCCGGCACCCTGGCGCTGGTGGTCGACACCATGGGCTTTTCCGCCCGATTTTTCGCGGAATCCATGGAAGAGGTGGAAGCAGGCCCGCAAGAGGCCTTGACGGCCCTTGGTGCGACGCCGAACGGCGTGGTGTTCTCGGCCGTCATCCCGGCAGCGCTGCCAGCCATGATCAACACCTCGCTCTATGCGCTCGAACTGGCGGTCCGCTCCTCGGTGGTGCTGGGGCTGGTAGGCGCCGGCGGCATCGGCATCGAGCTCAAGGTCGCCTTCGATATGTTCCAGTACAATCAAGCGGCGACGATTATCTTGTGCATCTTCGTGCTGGTTCTGGCTGTCGAGCAGCTGAGCAGCTTCGCCCGCCGCCGCATCATCTGAAAGGCGCCCGACATGACCGAGATCGACCTCACCACCGCGACCGCGCACGAGGCCTGGAGCGAGCGATGGCAGACCGATGCCGGACGCGCCGACTGGCTCGACGTCGATCCGGATGTAGCGGCGACCATCCCGCTGCTCCGCGAGCATGGCGTCAGAAGCGTCCTGGATCTGGGCTGCGGCGTAGGCCGGCACGCGCTGGCTCTGGCTGAAGCGGGCTTTGAGGTTTGCGCCTTCGACGGCAGTGCGGAAGGGCTGGCTTTCACCAACGACGCCGCGGCATCGCGCGGTTTGGCGATCGACACCCGGCAGGGCATGATGACCGATTTGCCCTATGATGCGAGCTGGTTCGACTACGTCCTGGCTTTCAACGTCATCTATCACGGCGATGAAAGCGTGGTCCGCCGCAGCATCGAGGAGATCAGCCGGGTCCTGACCCCCAGAGGCTGGTATCAGGGCACAATGCTGTCCAAACGCAATCGCAATTACGGTGTCGGCGTCCAAGTAGCGCCCAATACCTTCACTAATGACGACCCGGGCGACAGCGACAAGGTGCACCCGCATTACTATTGCGACGCCCGCGAATTGCTGGATTTATTCCGGGGTTACGAGCCGCTGCATCTGATCGACCGGCTGCACAAGAAGCCGGATTCGTGGCACTGGCATTTCCTTGGCGAGCGTCACGCGGCTTGAGGTATCGCTGGCTTATCCCAATCTTGGATAGTCAGAAATGAAGGAATGCGATGCCGACGGTGACGATAAGTGACGATTTGCTAGCCAGGCTTGACGAGCTTGCAGCCAGCGCCGGTCACTCGCGCGACGATTTTGTGGAACGCGCGCTCAATGAATTCGTCAGTCGTCAAATGGAAGACGACGTCCCCGATTGGCACATCCCGTTGGTCCGTGCCGCGGTCGATCAGGTCAGGCACGGCCAGCTGGTCGACACCACGGCGAACGAAATAATCGCCAAGGCCAATGCCCGCCGCGGCTAAATATCGTCTCGCCGAACTAGCGGAAGCCGATCTTCTGGAAATCGCAGACCACACACGTCGGCGTTGGGGCCAAGATCAACAGCGACGCCATATCGAAGGATTGTACGCGCTATTTGCGCAGCTTGCAGAACCGCTAGACATCAGCCAGCAATGCAATGATATCGCCCCCGGCGTTCGTCTTCGCCGATACGAACCACATCGCGTCTACCATCAAAAGGTAGCTGGGACGACGGTGATTCTACGCGTGCTGCACAACGCCCGGAGCGAGAAACGCGCCTTCTCCACCTGAAAGGCACGCCGTGGCGTCAATGCCCGTTCACATGCAGCTTGAGGGCGGTTGTGATGAAGCTTTGGACGGGGGTCGGTACGCCGAGTTCCTTACCGAGGCGGACTACGGCGCCCGAGAGCCAGGGGAGTTCCAGGGGCTTGCCGATCTCGAGGTCCTGGAGGAGCGAGGCGCGGGATTTGGGGGTCCAGCTTTCGAAGACGGAGCGGTGGGACTGGGCGACATCCTCGTCGCTGAGTGCTATGCCCTTGGCCTTGGCCACCGCCACGGATTCCTCAAGTGCCGTCTCGAGCAGCGCCCGGGTCTCGGGGTCGGCGCGGATCTCCCCGAGATCGCGGCGGATCACTGCGGAAACGCCGCTAAACGCCGATTGCGGCACGAATTTCTTCCAGACCTCGAGTTCAACCTGAGCCGTGAGGTCGTGCTGGATGTGCGCGTCCGAGAGCGCCTCGCTCAGGGCTTGCGCGCGCGGACTGGCGGTCCCGTCGAGTTCGCCGAACACCAGGCGCGCCATCGTCCCGGACTGCCTGATCACGCCCGGCGCCTCAAGGACCGCAGGGCAATAGGCGACACCGTCCATGACCGGTTCCGGGCCAAGTACACGGGTGAGCATGGCGGCACTTTCCATGCCGTTTTGAAACCCGATCACGACCGTCTCCTGGCCGATCAGCGGCTGGATCGCCCTGGCCGCGGCCTCGACATCGTAGAGCTTGACCATGACCAGAACGACGTCCACGGATCCGATTTCGGCGGGATCGTCTGTCGCCGTCACCTCCGGCAGATAGAAATCGCCAAGATCGCTGAAGATCTTCAAGCCCTTCGCACGCATCGCCGCCAGCTGGGCGCCGCGCGCGACGAAGCTCACAGAAGTGCCGGCAATCTGGAGCCGGGCGCCGAAATAGCCGCCCAGACCGCCACTGCCCATGATCGCAACATGCATGCCCAACCTCCTTGTGCGCTCAAACTCGTGCCTATAAACTCTGGGGCTTGTGCACGGCCACCCCGGTCATGACCAGCAGAATTCCGAGCAAGTCCTGCGCTGTCGGGATCTGAGCGAGCACGATCACGCCGATGAGGGTGGCTGTCGCCGGCAACAGCGCGAGGAGCAGGGCGAAGCTGGCGCGCGGCAGGCGAGCCATGGCGAGTTGATCGCAGACATAGGGGATTACGGACGAGCAAACCCCGACGCCCGCGCCGGCGGCAAGCAGGATGGGGTGGGATAGCGCATCCATGGCGTCGGCCAGGCCGATCGGCATGACGACGATGAACGCGGCGGCCATCGCAGCACCGAGCCGCTCGATTCCGCCTGCGGCACCCGACGCCGCTATCTTGTGGCCGAGGACGATGTAGCCGACAAAGAGCGCACCGTTCAACCCGGCCCATGCCAGGCCGATGGGGTCGCTCGCCCATTTCACGTCGATCAGGATGAAGACTCCGGCGACGGCAATGGCCAATGCCAGCAGGTTGCGCCCGGTTCGCAAGCCGTAGAGTGCGACCCCGATCGTGCCGACGAATTCGATCGCTGCCACCAGACTGATCGGGAGACGGTCGAGTGCCAGATAGAAGGCGCTGTTCATGACGGCCAGGCAGCCGCCCAGCGCCAAAAGCAGCCATCGTTCGCGCCAGCCGGCCGCTGCGAACACGCGCCAGGGCCTGGTCAGCGGGGCGAAAATCAAGGCGGCGGAGGCGATCCGCAACCAGGCCACGCCGAGCACGCCCACCGCCGGAAACAGCAGCACGGCGAAGGATGGTCCAAGATAATGAAAGACCGCACTCACCATGAACCAAA
>JBGSYN010000074.1:0-32743 GCA_041750975.1 Geminicoccaceae bacterium
ACGAAATAGTAGTTAGCGATTCCCAGGCTCTGCCGGCCTCACCCACACCCGAACCACCATCCCGCGGAGAGGGCGAGAGGGGCGCGCCGCCCCTTTCGCAAACCCTTCCTACCACAGAATGCACGAACGATTTATCGCCTGCCCCTTCCCAGCAGCGTCCGGTGGTGCATCGCAGGGAGAAGGTGCCGCGGCATCATAGGAGGTGGTGGTAGGCGCGTCGACGTCGTCAGTAGGGTTTGCTGCCCATAATGACGATGCGGTGCATGCGGCGGCGTTCTTCGGCCGGGAAATTGTCGCGGCGGTGCATGACACAGCGATTGTCCCAGATCACCATGTCACCGACCTGCCAATCCTGGTGCCAGGTATGTTCGGGCAGGGTGCCGTAATGCCAGAGTTCGTCGAGCAACGCTTCGCTTTCGGCGACGGGCAGGCCCATGATGTAGCCGCCGAACCGGCGACCGAGATAGAGCGCTTGGCGGCCGGTGTCCGGATGGGTGCGGAGGATGGGATGAACGGGCCCCGGCAATGCGGTGACGTCGCCGGCATCGAGATGGTCGAAGCCGACGCGCGGATTGCCCTGGGCGTCATGGCTTTTCTGGTGTTTGAGCTTGAGCCCTTCGACGCGGCGGCGAAGCGAATCCGGCAGCGCTTCCAGACCCTTGTACATATTGGCGAAGCCGGTATCGCCGCCATGTTCCGGGACTTCGAGGGCACGCAACAGGCTCAGAGAAGGCGGCACTTCGTCGAAGGCAAGGTCGGTGTGCCAGTTGAGTTCGCTGTTCTCGAGCACGCCCAGGGTCTCGCCATTCTCCTTGATATTGGAGATGACGACCATTTCGGGGTATTTTTCGGACCAATCATATTTTTTGGCCCGCGCCACCGTGGTCCCGACCGGTGCCCCGAACATTCGGCCGATGGCGACCTGCCTGTCGTCGTCGATGGTGTAGCCGCGCAGGCGGACGACACCATGATCGAGCACCGCCTGCCTGAGTACGCGAAACTGTGCTGCCCGCAGATCGGTAAGGTCCAGACCGATCACATCGGCGCCGACGGCATCGGAGATCGGCCGGACTTCGAGGTTGCCGGTCGAATGCCTGGCGGTCGGGGGCGTTTCCATGATCCGGGCGGCGGTCGACATCGTGCGTTCTCTCCTGCTACGAAGCTTTCGAGGAAGATGTGTCTTTATGAACAAATTTGTCAATGGATATGACATATATCGGGGGGGCAAGGCCATTCCGGAGGAGATCGACTGAGCGGGATTGCGGAGAAGACCGATACGGTTCCAGCGGACATGCAGGGCGCTCTCGGGCCGGACGACGGGGACGCGGGGAGCGTTACCGTCGCCGATAGACATGATCCGCCGCCGATACGGTCATTCCTCTATGACGAGGTCTATCGTCAGCTAATTCGCCTGATCGAACGGCAGGAATATCGAACCGGAACCAAATTGCCGACCGAGCTCGAACTGGCGGCGAGGTTCGGGGTTTCGCGGCCGATCGTTCGCCGGGCGCTGGATATGCTCCGCGATGCCGATTATGTGGCGACGCGGAAGGGTTCGGGCACGATCGTCGTGCGCCGGACAATTGCCGCGGAGCCGAGGTTTCCGCCGCTGGCGACGGTGGCCGATCTGCAGCAGTTCTACGAATACCGGATCGGGCTCGAGGCGACTATCGCGCACACCGCCGCCGAGCGCCGGACGGATGCGGATCTGGCGGCCATCGCCACCTCCCTCGAGCGTTGCGAAACGACCTTGGAGCAGGGGGAGAGCCGGCTTGCCTCTGATTTGAATTTCGCGTTCCATCGCGCCGTCGCCGTCGCCTCGGGCAATCGTTTTTTCATCGCGACACTCGAGGCATTGCCTAATTTCGTCGGCGACGTGCCGCTCAAGAAGGTGCTGGGCGCGACCGAAACCGACAATTACGCCTGGCGCGTCCATCGGGAGCATCAGGCGATCTTCGGCGCGATCCGCGATCGCGACCCCGCGCTGGCACGCGGTCTGATGATCGATCACATCGCCGCGGCGATGCGCTTCGTTTTCGAGAACACCAGGGTCTGACGAGAGTGGCATAGGCTTCCACGATCTAACAAGTCTGTAATATTATTTGACAGAATGGCGCCGCTTGGGCATCCCTGGACCGTGCGAAGGTGACGCTCGAATAATCAAGGGAGTGCAGTCATGCCAGGCAAACCGAGCTTGTTGAGCAATCTGGGGATGTTGAGCAATGCGGGCTTGACGGCAGGTGTTGTGGCGCTGTCGATCGCCGCGGTCCAGCCGGCAACCGCAGCCGATGACAAACTTGTCGTCACCAGTCATGCGGTGCACCAGAGCGTGCTGACCGAAGGCGAAGGCGGCAACATCGTCGCCGATTGGGAAGCGAAGACGGGGGTCGAGGTCGAGTTCCTGACCTTCGGTGTCAGCGAAGCCCAGGAGCGCGCCTTTCGCGAGGCTTCCCTGTCCGAAGGCGGGATCGATGTGAGCTTTATCCTGGGTCGCTTCGGCGGACCGCAGATCGCGACGCTGTTTACCGATCTCGGAAAATTGCAGGCGGACGAGCCGATCGAGGAGTTCGACGAGATTTCGCCCGGGATGCGGGCCGCCCATACGCATGGCGGCAAGCTCATCGGCATCCCGTTCCGCCACGCCACCCATGGGCTCTTGTATAACGAAGCCATTCTCGAGGAGCGCGGGTTGACCAAGCCGCCTTCGACTTTCGAGGAGGTGATCGACTACGCCCGCGAGCTTACCTTCTCGCGCGATGACGGCACCAAGGTGCACGGCATGGCGTTCTCGATGGAAGACCCCTCGAGCATCATGGACTGGATCAGGGCCTTCGGCGGCGATTTCGTCACGTCCGACTACGAGGTAGTGATCGATTCGCCCGAGGCTGTCCAGGCGCTCACGGTGCTGCGGGATCTGGCGCAGGAAGGCGTTCTGCCGCCGAACGTGACATCCTTCACGACCGAGGACGTCATCACGATCATGCAGCAGGGCCGGGCGGCGATGACCAATCAGCCCTTCGGCCGCTACAAGAACTTCAACGATCCCGAGGAGAGCAAATATCCGGGCGAGTTCAAGGTTGCGCCGATCCCGATGGCCGAAGGGGTCGAGGGTCCCCATGCGGCCAAGACCTCGGTCTGGGCGATGACCATCCCGGCCAATGCGCCGCATCCCGAACTCGCCTGGGATTTCATCAACTTCGTGTCGTCCAAGGAAAATACGATCCTCGCCGCTTTGAACGGCAACGGTCCGGTCCGGCTGTCGGCCTATGAGGATGAGCGGGTGCGCGCGGTCGTGCCCTACGCCGAGGCAGAGGCGCAGGCCCTGGCCAATGCCCGCATCGTCGTTCCAGGCTTCGAGAACGGTGCCAAGGCCATGGACATCCTGATGGAGGAGGTGGAGGCGACCATGATCGGGCTCAAGGAGCCGGCAGAGGCGCTGGCCGAAGCCAAGGCCCGGGTCGAGCCGCTGATGCCCCGGTCCTGAGGCCCATCGAGGTCCAAAGCAGGAATGTTCAGGGGGCCGGTGCAGCGCTGGAGGCATCGCTGCACCGGCCCTCGATCATGTCGCGTGGAACGGGCCGGGTACGGGGATCGATGCTGAATGGGAGCGGTCAGGCTGGCGCATTATGGCATGGTCGCGCCCGTTCAGGTGCTCTTGCTGGCCTTCATCTTCGTGCCGTCGCTCTATGTCGTCTGGCTCAGCCTGCACCAATCGACCTATGGCCAGATCCCGGTATTCGTCGGCTTTGAGAATTACGCCGCCATCACGGCGGATCCGGTGTTTTGGCGGGCGTTCTGGAATACCTTCCTGGTCGTCAATCTGGTCGTCTATGGCGAGCTGATCCTGGGCTTCGGCCTCGCCATGCTGATGAGCGGGCCGCTGCCCGGCAAGAGATACGTGATCGCCTTGCTGATCGCACCTTACGCCATCACCGAGGTGACGACCGTCGTCATGTGGCGCTATATGCTCGAGCCCGATGTCGGGATGATCAATTATGCGCTGAACGGTCTCGGGCTGGGCCAGCTCGCCTGGTGGCAGAGCCGCTTTCAAGCACTCGGCGTGGCATCGGTGCTGGCGATCTGGCAGCACCTGCCGTTCACGTTTCTCGTGCTTTATGCCAGCATCACGACGATCCCGACAGAGCTTCGGGAGGCGGCACGCGTCGACGGGGCGACCGTGTGGAGCGAGTTCCGGTTTGTCATCCTGCCGCTGGTCATGCCGGCCCTGCTCATCGCCCTTTTGTTCCGCTACATCACCGCCATGCGGCTGTTTTCGGAGATCTGGCTGCTGACCGGCGGCGGTCCCGCCCGCCTGACCGAAGTCCTGGCGGTCTATCTCTACCGCCAAGCCTTCAGCTATCACGATTTCGGTGCCGCCTCCGCGACGGGATGGATGATGCTGCTGCTCTCGCTGACCATCGCCATCCCCTATCTCTGGCATATCCACCGCCAGATGTTCAAAAATGCCTGAAGCACCGTGGCCGCAGCGCCTGCTTCGCTACGCCCTCATTGCACTCGCCTGCGTCTGGTCGGCGGTGCCGATCCTTCTCGTCATCCTCTCATCGTTCAAGCAGCCCAAGGCGATTTTCGAGTTTCCGCCGAGCCTCTTCTTCACGCCCACCTTCGACAACTATGTCCGTCTATGGACGGTTTGGCCGGGCTTTTTCAGCAATCTCTCGAGCAGCTTCATCGTCACCTGCGGTGCCACGCTCCTGACCGTGATCGTCTCCTCCATGGCGGGTTACGTCTATGCCCGTTACAGCAGCCGTCTACTGACCGCCTCGGCCTTCTTCATGGTGGTGGTGCGCATGCTGCCGCCGATCATCATCACCCTGCCGCTGTTCCCGGTGGTCAACTATCTGCGGCTGAGCGACACCCACATTCTGTTGATCCTGCTCTATGCAACGTTCTTCGTGAGCCTCAGCACCTGGATCATGCGGGCCTTCATCAAGCAGATCCCATTCGAGCTCGAAGAGGCCGCAATCATCGACGGAGCGTCGTTGCGCCAGCGCCTGATCCTGGTCGTCCTGCCCGTGGCGGCGCAGGGCATTGCGGCGGCCGCAATCTTCGTCCTGGTCTTCTCCTGGAACGAGTACATTTTTGCGCTGATCTTCACCACCCGCAACGCCAAGACCGCACCCGTCGTCATCGGCGAGATGCTGGGCACGGCCGAGGGCGTGGAATGGGGCGTGTTGTTTGCGGCGGCATCCATCCAGCTCCTGCCGATCCTGGTTTTCGTGGTATTGGTGCAACGGCTGTTGATCGCCGGTCTGACCGCGGGATCGGTCAAGGGTTAGCCCCTATGCAGGTTGGGTTTCGGTAGCATGAGCGCGTTGTTGATCGTTCTGAGCGGCTTGCCCGGAACCGGGAAGACGAAGCTCGCCAGAGCCGCCGCCCTTGCGCTCGGGGCGATCCATCTGCGGATCGACAGCATCGAGCAGGCGATCCTTCGATCCTCGCTGGCGCCTTCATCGGTCGAGGAGGCGGGCTATCTCGCTGCCTATGCGGTTGCTTTGGACAATCTGCGGCTCGGCCGCATCGTCATCGCAGATTCGGTCAATCCGATCGAGCTGACGCGCCAGGGCTGGCGTCGGGCGGCGGCCGATGCCGGCGTTGCAGCGCTCGATATCGAGGTGATCTGCTCCGATCGAGCCCTGCATCGCCAGCGCGTGGAGGCCCGCGTGCCGGACATCCAAGGCATGCACCTGCCGAGTTGGGATGACGTTGTCGCCCGCCACTACGAGGCCTGGACCTCCGAGCGCCTGGTGCTCGACATGGGGCGGTTCCCGATCGACGCCTGTGTCGCCCGGCTTAAGTCCGCGCTGCCGCCCTGACGGTGTCGGCGCTCAGGGATCGAGATTCAGGGGCAGCTTGCCTTCAAGGTGGTGGGTGCCTTGGTTGCGGTTCCAGATGCGGATGTAGTGGCGGTTGGCAGCACCGTCCTGAAACGCCTTGCGGCTGTGCGAGACCCGGCGATTGTCGAGATAGAGCAATTGGCCGGCCTCGAGCTTGAATTCGATGTGATTGGGCGGTTGCTCGAGGATCGATTGAAATCGCGCCATCGCCTCGATCAGCTCCCGATCAAGGGGTTCCTCGGCCATTTGGGCGCCCTTCCGGACATAGTCGGGGTACCAGCGGATGGCCCTGCCGCGATCGTCCTCGAACATCATCGGTTCGCGGCTGTAGCCTGCATCGTCCGGGTCGTGCTCGGCCTGGCGATCCCAGCAAACCGGTTGCTGCAGCCGCCGCAGCAGGTCGGGCGCCGCGGCCATTTCGTTGCAGGCGTTGAGCAGGCTGACGATACGGCTTTCGCCGCCCTGGCTTGCCGGCTGCAGGCAGAACAGGCCAATAGTTTCAGGCGGCCAGTGCAGCCACGGCCCGTCGGTATGAAAACCCTGTTCGAGATTGGTGATCGAGCGACGCACGCCATGCTGCAGCGCCTTGCCGGTATCGCGCACGTCATAAAGGAACGTGCCGTGCCACTTTTGCGCCACGACCCGCCCGATCATGGAGCCGAGCAGCCAGGCGAGACCGGATTTGGCGGTTGATGAGAGAGTGTCGACGGGCACCCGATCAATGACGACGAAACCGCAGGCTTCCTCGATACGCTGGTTGGCTTCCTGCATCAGCAGACGTGTTGCGCCAAGCTCGAAGTCTTCGGCCCGCGCCGCCAGGATCGGCCGCTCTTGGCGCTCGAGGGATCTGGCAGCGGCAACCAACTCCTCCTCGACATCCTTCGGGACAGGAAGGAGCCAATCCTCCTTCGTCAATGTTGCCGCTTTCCAGGCTCGCGGAACCGACATGGCGACAGGCCTCTCCGGTGATCGTTCCTCTTCCTGGATCAATGTGGATCCTGCCGCCGACGGTAACAGCTTCCGCCTTCGTCAAACTATCGAAAAAATAGGTTGAACCTCGGGGCGATCTTGTCATCCTGTCTACAGTTAGTTGTCAGCCATGCCAGAGCCTCCCAGGGATAGTGTCCGATCGTGCAAATTTGTGAGGGCCTGAGCGGCCGGCCTTGGGTGTTGCGCGATGCCGATCCGGCCTTGGCGCTCGCCATCAGTCAGCGGCTCGGCCTTGAGGAGATCGTCGGCCGTGTGCTCGCATGCCGTGGCGTGGCGGCCGCCGAGGCCGAGGCTTTCATGGCGCCGAGACTCAAGGACTGGCTGCCCGATCCCTCGCATCTGCACGATCTGGACAAGGCTGTGGCGCGTCTGGCAGGGGCCGTCGAAGCAGGTGCAACCGTCGGCATCATCGGTGATTATGATGTTGACGGTGCGACATCGTCGGCCTTGATGGCGCGCTATCTCGAGGCCGTGGGCTGCACCGTCAAGGTCGAGATCCCGGATCGCTTGGCGGACGGCTATGGCCCCAATAATGGCGCGTTTGGGCGGCTTAATGCTGCGGGATGCAAGCTAGTTTTGGTGCTCGATAGCGGCACCACCGCATTCGAGCCCCTGGCGCATGCAAAGAGCCTCGGGCTCGACGTGGTCATCGTCGATCACCATGCAGCCGAATCGACCCTTCCGGAGGCCGTCGCGGTAATCAACCCCAATCGCCTCGACCAGACCTCGCCCTTGGCGTCGCTCGCCGCAGTCGGCGTCACGTTCGTGCTCCTGGTCGGCCTCAATCGCGAACTGCGCAATCGCGGCCTCTTCCGGCCATCCGCCGGCCGAACCCCGCCCGATCTCTTGAGCTGGCTCGACCTCGTGGCATTGGGCACGGTTTGCGATGTCGTGCCCTTGACCGGTCTCAATCGCGCTTTTGTCGCGCAAGGCCTTCGGGTTGCCGCACAAAGCCAAAATCTCGGGCTCGGTGCGCTTGCCCGGCAGATCAAAACGGAGCGGATCTCTTCCTCCTACCAGCTCGGATTTCTCCTCGGACCGAGACTGAATGCCGGCGGCCGCATGGGAGAAAGCGGCCTTGCTTCGGAATTGTTGCGGTCAGACGACCAGGCACGGGCCGAAGCCATCGCGGCACGCCTCGATGCTCTGAATTCGCAACGGCGAGCGATGGAGCAAACCATGGTCGAGGCCGCAATACGTTCGGTGACGGCACAACTCGATGCCGATTGGCCGGTCGTGTTCGCGATCGGCGAGGGCTGGCATCAAGGTGTTCTCGGCATCGTCGCGGGACGGCTGGTCGACCGGTATCAGCGGCCGGCCTTCGCCATCGGCCTGGAGAACGGTCTCGGCAAGGGCTCGGCCCGCTCGGTTCCGGGCTTCGATGTCGGTGCCGTGGCGATTGCCGCACGTCAGGCCGGAATCCTGCTGAAAGCCGGCGGACACCCCGCTGCGGCCGGGCTTACCGTCGAAGCGGCAAGGCTCGATGCCTTCCAGGATTTCGTCCGAGAGCGGGCGGAGTTGCGCCGGCAGGAAAAAGCGCTCGAGATCCGGCCCCTCGATCTCGATGGGGAGCTTGCGGTCGGCGGGGTGACAGGGGCAATCGCCGAAGCCATCGACACGCTGGCGCCGTTTGGCGAGGGCAATGTCGAGCCTCGTTTCTGCGTGCACGAAGCATCGGTCGTCGATCGCCGCCGGGTCGGGGATAATCACGTCTCCTGCGTGCTTTCGAGCCCGATGGGCGGGCGCGTGCGCGCAATCGCCTTCCGCAGTGCCGATACGGCGATAGGCAAGGCGCTACTCGAGGCCAACACTCCGCTACGCATCGCCGGCCGGATCAAGCTCGAAACCTATCAGGGCCAGAAGCGGACCGGGTTCCACATCGACGATATTGCGCGGGTGACATAGTCGGCGGTGAGGACTCCGGAGGCGGTCAGGACCACATACCCGAGACGACAGGCGTCAGGTAAAGACCGCCAGAATTGTTGCGGCTGCGGTTGCGAGGCCGAGGAAGGCGATGATGCCGGCCGTGACACGCCGCCACGCAGCGTCATCCGGACCCTTGGCGAAAGTGCTGCCGGCCTTGGGTTGAGTTGACGGGTTTCCCAGGGGCTGGTCGAACCAGCTTCGATCGAGACCGTCGACATTGGTGGGCGGTTGTCGGGTCGCGACCTGACCTGCTCCCGTCAGCAGCGAACGCTTGAAATATTGCTTGGCGACAAGACGTTCGAAAACAACCAGGGACGCGGCCGCACCGGTTCGCTTGTTGACCACCTCCTTGGTGACGCGCACGCCCTCATGCTCACCAAGCTGCAACAGGTTGCGCGCGGCCTTGAGCGCGCCATCGCGGTTGCGCGAGATGCCATCGATGACCCAGCGCTCGCCGCGTTTGACCGCGATCTCGAAATAGACGTCGCGGCGCGATCCCGAGCCGTCGGATCGATCGTTTGCGGCCTGATCGGGCGTTGCCTCTACCGCCAGCGTCGCCACGCAGCACTCCTTGCAATTTCGTCGCTAGGGGCGGTTTAGTGGGACAGGCTTAGCAAATGGTTAAGCGAGGTCGGGCATCATTGATTTTCGCAAGCCGAACGACTAGTTCTGGCGCCGCGGTCCCCATCGTCTAGCGGTTAGGACGTCACCCTTTCAAGGTGAAAACACGGGTTCGATTCCCGTTGGGGACGCCATCCGAGCGTTCGATCCGTCATCATTGCTCGCCTTTTCGGGCATGCCGTGTGCCGATCTCTCCACCCACGAGATTCAGGACGCGGCGCGACATAGCTTGACTGCCTCAAAGTTGAAATGAGGCGCGAGCCTGGAAACGAAGCCGGAACAGCGCCATGTGGTGCCGGGTCTCGCAGGCAGGTTGTTCGTCGACGACCTCGACAGGGATTGAATAATCGAATGTCGCTGACGACACTGTAACACGGCTCTCGGCCTAACTCTCACGACGGAACGGCTTATGCAGAAAACCGATGCACCGCAAAACGGCGGTGATCCGGAAGAACTCGCCAAGATCCTGGCGGAGATCGCCGATCGCAGCCGCTCGCTGGTCGAGGATTTCGTCTCGCGTCAGGCTGACAATCGCGAGGCCACGGCGGTCGATCCCGTGCCGATGGGACAGGCCTTTCTCGAACTGACCACCCGAATGATGTCGAATCCCGCCGGGGTGATGCAGGCGCAATTCGACCTGTGGCAAGACTATATGCGGCTCTGGCAGTCGACCACCCAGCGCATGATGGGTCAGCCGAGCGAGCCCGTCGCCTCACCGGATCGTAGCGACCGCCGCTTTCGGGATCCCGCCTGGCAGGACAACGCGCTCTTCGATTTCATCAAGCAATCCTATCTCCTGTCCTCGCGCTGCCTCATGGGCATGGTCGGCGATGGCGAGGGGTTCGATGGCAAAACCCAGCAGAAGCTCGAATTTTACGCGCGTCAGTTCGTCGATGCGCTGGCGCCGACGAACTTCGTCATGACCAATCCCGAAGTCCTTCGCACGACGCTTGAAACCCGCGGCGAGAACCTGCTCCGCGGACTGGCCAACATGCTGGAGGATCTGGAGCGCGGCAAGGGCCAGCTGGCGATCAAGATGACCGATGACGAGGCGTTCGAGGTCGGCCGCAATATTGCCACCACGCCGGGCAAGGTTGTCTACCAGAACGAACTGATGCAGCTTCTTCAGTATGCACCGGCGACCAGGAAGGTGAACGAGCTGCCGCTGCTGATCGTCCCGCCCTGGATCAACAAGTTCTACATTCTCGATCTCAGGCCGAAGAACAGCTTCATCAGGTTCGCGGTGGAACAGGGCTTCACCGTTTTTGTCGTCTCCTGGGTCAATCCCGATGCCGAACTCGCCGCCAAGACCTTCGAGGACTATATGCGGGAAGGCGTGATCGAGGCCGTCGACGCGGTCTGCAAAGAGACTTCGAGCGACAGCCTGAACTGTGTCGGCTACTGCCTGGGCGGCACGCTGATGGCTGTGACCCTCGCCTATATGGCGAGCAAGAACGATCAACGGGTCAAGTCGATCTCGTTCTTCACGACCCTGGTCGATTTCACCGATCCGGGCGAGCTCGGCGTCTTCATCGACGAGGAGCAGCTGGCAGCACTCGAGGATATGATGGCGAGGCGTGGCTATCTCGAAGGCAGCGAGATGGCCAATACGTTCAACATGCTGCGCGCCAACGATTTGATCTGGTCGTTCGTCGTCAACAATTACCTGCTCGGCAAGGAGCCGTTCCCGTTCGATCTGCTTTATTGGAACTCGGACAGCACACGCATGCCGGCGGCGTTGCACAGCTACTATCTGCGCCGCTTCTATCACGAGAACAAAATGATCGAGCCTGGAGGCATCTGTCTGGACGGCGTCGATATCGACCTTCGCCGGATCGAGATCCCGGTCTACTGGGTTTCGACCAAGGAAGACCATATCGCACCTTGGAAAAGCACCTACGTTGCTACCCAGATCTACCGGGGCGAACGCCGCTTCGTCCTGGCTGGCTCCGGTCACATCGCGGGCGTCGTCAATCCGCCGGATTCCGGAAAATACGGCTTTTGGACCCAGGATGAGTTGCCGGAGGATCCGGATGCCTGGCTCGAAACGGCGGTCCACCATGACGGCTCCTGGTGGACCCATTGGGCGGAATGGCTCGCGCAACGCTCCGGCGGCAAGGTCAAAGCCCGCGAACCGGGAGCCCATGTTTTGGGCGTGCTCGAAGCCGCCCCCGGCAGCTACGTCAAGAAACGCTTCTCCTGACCCCAATATCCTCCGCCGCTGATGCCGGGACCAGCAAATTTGTGGCCTGGCGTTAACCATTTGCTCAGCGATTAACGTTAACGCTCAAAGGCATGGCTGCTGCCAATCGAGAGCGAGTGCGTATCGATGTCATTTGGAGAGCAAGTCGCGTCGAGCCATGAATGGGGCCACGCGGCATTAGCATCAATCGTTACCTATGGCCTCGCGGCGACGCCCGAGTGCTACATGGTGTGGTACAGCTATCATGCCGATCGCATTCCCGAACTGCGTCGCCAGCTCAATGAGCTGAAAGATTCGGGCGACGGCGTTACGGCTGATGCTGTCGAGGCCCTCTACGAACGTTTCTTCACCACCCGTGACGAACTTCGCGCGATCGAAGAGGCAGGTGTCCGAATCGACCGGGCGCTCGCCGAACTGGTCGACGAGGTCAAGCTCGCCGGGCGGGAGACGAATTCCTATGGCGGCACGCTGAACGACCTGGATGCCCGTCTGCAACAGGAAGAGGCGACGACCGAGCGCGTCGTCGCCATTGTCTCGGAATTGCGGCATGAAACACGGAAAATGGGTCAGCGCACAACGAGCCTCGAAACCCGGCTCAACAGCAGCGCCGAAGAGCTCGATGTTCTCAAGAAGGAGGTCGTGAACGCCCGCCGCGAAGCCAATACGGATGCGCTGACCGGTCTCGCCAATCGCCGGAGTTTCGATTGGGAGCTTTCCCGATGCACCGAGGCCGCTGCCAGGGAACATGGGCCGCTATCGCTCCTGATGATCGATATCGATTTCTTCAAGAGCTTCAATGACAGGTTCGGCCACCAGGTCGGCGATATCATCCTGAAATTCGTCGCCAAGCGCCTCACCGAGACCGTCGGCAACGCCCATTTCATCGCGCGCTATGGCGGCGAGGAGTTTACCGTCATTTTGACCGACGAGTGGCTCGATCAGGCGACCTCGCTCGCCGACACGATCCGTGCGGCGATCTGCGCCAACCGGATTCATCTGCGCCGGCGCGACCTCGATGTCGGAACCATCACGATTTCCGTGGGTGCTGCGGAATATCGCCACGGCGAGGATCCCGCGGAAATGGTGCACCGTGCGGACCGGGCGCTGTTTGCAGCCAAAAGAGGCGGCCGCAACCGCGTCTTCAGCGAGCTCGATCTGCCCAACGATCTGTGCCTCGGCGAACCCGAGGTCAGTAGCACCGAAAGGGCGACGGAGGGGATGCCGACCTAAGGTCGACGCCGTTCCGACCGATTGCGGCTACTGCGTTCGTTCGCCCGCAAGCGCTTCCTTGATCTTAAGTTTTTCTTTCTTGAGCTTAGCCAGTGTCGTCTGGTCAGGGAGCGGCCGGTGCTGTTCTTCGGCGATGAGCTTTTCAAGGTTGGCGTGCTTGCTTCGCAAGGCATTTTGATGCTCGACTATCGACATCCTTAAAACCTCCTGCTGCCAATCATTGTGACAGAATAGCGATGAATGCGCTGCGGTTCCAGGCAAGAATCCAAATACCTGATATTTACTTCGCGGAGGTTTCGCCTTGAAGTAGAAATTTCTTGGCTGCTATCGTGATTTCCTGCATCGGGCATCCCGGAAAGATTGCCGACAACAGGACTGCGATATTAGGGATTGCAACCGGTTGCGGCCGCAGTACCAGACGCAGATTATCGATCGTCGCCTCGAGCGTTTGGTCGGTTCCGGTGGTATGCCCGCCCAGCCGGCTTACCAGCATGTTTTGCTCGACGCGTTCGGCCGATAGTTCGGCTGCCAGCACCTCGTTGCGCAGAGCCTGGATGGTTGCGGCGCCCGGCTCGGTCGACAAAGCCAGGTCTTCCCTTAGTCGATTGCGCACCTTCCGCAGCGGCCCAAGGATCTGCTCCTGCCAGATCGCGGCCTCCTGCCGGAGGAGTCCGGCGAGTTCCGGGGCGAGCTTCCGGCCGCCCTGCCCCAGCCAGCATGCCAACAGGACCAGATTGACGTCGGCGCCGAAGCGGTCCTGCAAGTCAAGCAATGCCGGCTTCACGCCGGCGCGCGCATAGACCTCGAGCGAGAATTGCCAAAACGCTTCGGCAACAATGTCGGCTCGCTGATTTGTCTGGGCTGGGTTCATCTCGGGAATGCTGATTTTCCTGACCGACCGTGGTATGTTTTCTGTCTTATTCGACTTTGCCGGATGCGGCATGGACAAGAACGGCCACAGCTTGGAATTCAACGTCCGGATCGACAGCGTGCGTGCGGCGCACCGCGCGCTCGACGACCGTATTGCCCAGTTGATCGCCGAGGGCTGCGCCGATCAGATCATGCTGCAGCGCCTGAAACGACAAAAACTGGTGCTGCGCGATCGCCTGACGCAACTGCTCAACGATCGGCTGCCGGACATCATTGCCTAGCATCACCGCCGAGCATCAGCGCGGACCGCCAATCTCCTCCTTCGGGACGACGCGGGTGACGTGGCCCATTTTCCGGTCGGCACGCACATCCCGCTTGCCGTAAAGGTGCAGAAAGGCGTTCGGTTCTTCCATTATCTGCGCCCAGCTCCGGCACTCGTCGCCAAGCAGGTTCTCCATGACGACCCGCTCGAACAGCAATTCCGGTGAGGTTAACGGAAGATCGCAGATGGCGCGGACATGGGCCTCGAACTGACTCAAATTACAGCCTTCGATGGTCCAATGGCCTGAATTGTGCGGCCGCGGCGCGAGCTCGTTGATCAGGAGACGGTCGCCGCTTTCGACGAACATCTCGACCGCGAGCAAGCCTTCGAGATCCAGACTTCGCGCAATGGTTATTGCAGCAAGACGCGCCCGGCCGGCAAGTTCGGTGGAGAGCGGCGCGGGTGCCAGTGTCCGCTTCAGAATGTGGCTCTGGTGAAGGTTCTCGACAGGCGGAAAGGCCACGACCTTGCCGTTCGGGGCACGCGCGACGATGACCGAGATCTCGCGCTCGAAATCGATACGCGCCTCGAGGATGGCCGCGCGTCCACCCAGCTCCGAAGCGACCGCCACGAGATTGCTTGAGGGTCCGAGCATCCATTGACCCTTGCCGTCATAGCCGAAGCGGCGGGTCTTGAGGACTGCCTGTTGGGCCAGTTCGAGCCATCCGGATTCGAGGTCCTTCGGGGCGTCGACCGGGCGGAACGCCGCAACGTCGAGCCCGTTCGCCACAAGATGTTTTTTTTCATCCAGGCGATCCTGGGTGATCGCCAGCACGCCCACCGACGGACGCACCGGTTTCTTTCTCGCCAGGAATTCCAGGGTCGATGCCGGGACATTCTCGAATTCGAGAGTGACCACATCGACGTTCGCAGCGAAAGCCTCCAGCGCCGAGGTGTCGTCATAGTCCGCCCGGCTATGGAACGCCGCCACCTCCGCCGCCGGCGCTGCCGCCTCGGGCGCGAAAATGTGGCAGCGGTAGCCGAGGCGGGCCGCGGCCATGGCCGTCATTCGGCCCAATTGACCGCCGCCGAGGATGCCGATCGTGGCGCCTGGGGGAATCATCCGGCGTCGGTTTCCGAGGGCCGCAGAGGTACGGATTCGGACTGCCGGTTTCGCCAATCGGTGAGGCGTCCGGTCAATGCGGCGTCATCCAGGGCCAGTACTGAAACCGCGAGGAGGGCCGCGTTGGCGGCACCGGCCGCGCCGATGGCGAGCGTGCCGACGGGAATGCCTTTCGGCATCTGGACGATCGAGAGGAGACTGTCGAAGCCCGACAGCGCGCGGCTCTCGACCGGCACGCCGAAGACGGGAAGGATCGTGAGGGCCGCGATCATGCCGGGCAGGTGTGCTGCACCGCCGGCACCGGCGATGATCACCCGAAAGCCCTCCGCCCGGGCGTTCCGGGCGAAATCGTACAGCCGATCCGGCGTGCGGTGCGCCGAGACGATTCGTGGCTCGAAGCCGACGCCGAGCTCGCCCAGAACCTCGGCCGCCGCCCGCATGGTCGGCCAATCCGACTGGCTGCCCATGACGATGGCAATCTTGGCTGCCCTGGCGTTCGGCTGAATGGTCACGAAGCGCCGCCCTTGCGCCCATCTTTATCAGGCCCCGACCCGATCTTCCCGGAATCGCCGAGCAGGTGCCGTGCATCGCGCGCGGCGGCTTCGTTCTCGGCCTGGATCTCCAGATGAACCTCCTCGCGCAGGACGCTCGCACCTTCCGGAAAATTGAAGCCGAGCTTGACGCTGCGGCCGCGGACCTCGATCACCCGCACCTCGATGGTATTGTTGATGATGACGGCCTCACCCGGCCGGCGCGTCAAATAGAGCATAGTTTTCGACCGTTTCCAAAGCTCAGTGATCGGGGCGTCGGGATCAGCCACCTGCAACCGGAGCGACACCGGCAACCCTAACCCGTCGTGCTTAACGCTGCATTAACCATGACGCCTCTAGATTGATCGTCATGAGTTACAAACCCAACCGAATTGCCTCGATTGCCGGGCCGTGCTGCGGAGACGGACGATGATCGAAAGTGCTCCCCCGTTGCAGCGCCTGGTCTCGACCAAGCTTGCCTGGGCCAGCGAGCGTTTCGGCGTGCTCGCGCAGAACCTCGCCAACGCCGATACCCCCGATTATCGCGCCCGTGACATCAAGAGCCCCGATTTCGAGCGGATGCTGATGTCGGATACGGTCGGCCAGACGCCGCAATTGCAGGTGACGCAGGCCGGCCACGTGTTGCCGGTGGCCCAGCAGGGCAACCTCTTCAGATCGCGCGGCACGGATTCGTTCGAGATCAGCCCGACCGGCAATGGCGTGGTCATCGAGGAGCAGATGCAGAAGCTCGGCGAGACCCAGATGGATTACGGCATGGCCACCGGCATTTACACCAAGTTCAAGGGCTTTTTGCGTAGTGCGATGGGCGACACCCGTGCCTGAGCGCGGTCGCTGAGCGAGGAGACACCAGGATGGACCTGATCGGTGCGATGAAGATTTCGGCATCCGGCATGCACGCCCAATCGGCGCGGCTTCGGGTGACCTCGGAAAATCTCGCCAATGCCGCCTCGACCGCCGAGGTGCCGGGCGGCGAGCCGTTTCGCCGCAAGACCATCAGCTTCGCCAACGAACTCGATCGCGAACTCGGGGTCGATCTGGTCAAGGTCGACCGCTACGGCACCGACACCGCCGGTTTCGAAGTGCGCTACGAGCCGAGCCATCCGGCGGCCGATGCCGACGGCAACGTGCTCTATCCCAACGTCAATCCCCTCATTGAACTGATGGACATGCGCGAGGCCCAGCGAAGTTTCGAGGCCAATCTGAACACGATGCAGGCGGCCCGTTCGATGGTCCGCCAGCTCTTGGATCTGATGCGATGAACGGCCAGGCTGATCGGCACGGAGCGGAATGATGGAGACCCAAGGCCTCAACAAGGCGCTTGCCGCCTACGCCCAGGCAAGCCAGCGCCTCAGGAATGCGACTGAAGCGGGACCGGCGGCCGGGGGCGTCAAACCCACCGCCGCCGAAGGCGGTGCGTTCGCCCAGATGGTCGCAAGCGAGCTCAAGACTGCTGCCGGCGATCTCGCCAACGCCGAGACGATGTCGATCCAGGGACTGCAAGGCAAGGCCAGCCTGCAGAACGTGGTCGAAGCGGTCAATGCCGCAGAAATCAGCCTGCAGAAGGTCACCGCGGTCCGCGATCGCGTCATCTCCGCCTATCAGGAAATCATGCGGATGCCGATCTAGGCGCCGATCACCCCTCTCGTCATTCGGAACAGTAATCATGCAGGCAACTGAGGTCGTCGAACTCGCGCGCATCGGCGTTTGGACCATGATCAAGGTGGGAGCACCCGTGATGTTGGTGGCCCTCGGCACGGGCCTGATCATCTCCCTGCTCCAGGCCCTTACCCAGATCCAGGAGATGACGCTCTCCTTCGTGCCGAAGATCCTGGCAATCATGGTGACCATGGTGCTGACCATGCCCTTCATGATCAATGTCCTGACGGAATTCACCGAGGACATGTTCGCCCGTATCGCAGCACTGGGCTGAACCTCGTGCCGCAGACCCTGGCGCTCGATCAGGAGGTTTTCGCCGTGCTCCTGGTCTTCGGGCGGCTGGGGGCGGCGCTGATGATCGCCCCCGGTTTCGGCGAAGCCTATGTGTCGATCCGGATCCGGCTCATTCTGGCGCTGGCGCTGAGCCTGCTGGCCGTCCCCCTGATCGGCGACCGCCTGCCGGCCATGCCCGCCGATTTCCTCGCCATGGCCGCTCTGGTGATCCAAGAGATCGTGACCGGTATTCTGATCGGCGCCATCCTGCGCCTCGCCCTCCTGGCGATCCATTTCGCGGGCGGAGTCATCGCCGTGCAGTCGGGTCTTGCCGTGGCGACATTCTTCGATCCGAGCGAAGGCGGCCAATCCAGCCTGATCAGCAATTTCCTGACGATTTCAGCACTGACCTTGATGTTTGCGGCCGATCTTCACTACCTCCTGCTGCATGGACTGGTCGCGAGCTACACCCCCATGGCGCCCCTCGACGAGCGCGCCTTCACGGACGGAATTACCTTCCTGATCGAGCATTCGAGCGCGGCACTGGCGTGGGGCGTGCGCTTTGCCGCTCCCCTGCTGATCGTAGCGCTGGTGTTTCAGTTGATCCTCGGCATTCTCAACCGCCTGATGCCGGCCTTTCAGGTCTTCTTCGTGGCGATCCCGCTGCAGCTGATGCTGTCGTTCGGCGTCGTCATGCTGGCAATGGGGGGCATCCTCTTCGGCTTCCTCACGCTCCTGCAAGAGAGTGTCGCGCCTTTCGCCGTGATGCCCTGAGCGATGGCGGAAGAGACCGACGAATCCCAAAAAACCGAAGCGCCGACCCCGAAACGGATCGAGGATGCGCGGCGCAAGGGTCAGGTCGCAAGCTCACGCGAAGTCAACAATTTCATGCTGTTTGCGACAGCGGCGCTGTGCGTTGCCGTCGGCACGCCGACGATGTTCCGGGAGCTAGGCGCGTTCGGCCGGATCCTCCTGCGCGACGCGCACAGCCTTTCGGCCGGTCCCGCCAGCATCGGCCAGGCGCTGATCCAGAGCCTTGCCACCCTGGCGCTGGTTCTGGCCCTGCCGTTTCTGGCGTTCATCATTGCGGCGATCGCCTCGTCGGTACTGCAGAATTCGGTGGTCTGGACCACCCAGCCGATCACGCCCAAATTCGACAAGATCTCGCCGATGGCGGGGCTCAAACGGCTTTTTTCCAGCCGTTCGCTCGTCGAGTTTCTCAAGAGCCTCATCAAGATCACTGTCGTCGGCACGGTCGGTGCGGCGTTGCTCTGGTCCGAACGGGAATGGCTGGTGCGGGCGACCGATTTCACTTCGGCTCAGGTTCTCGCATTGACGCGCGATCTGGCGCTGCGGCTGCTCGGTACCGTCGCCGCCATCGTCGGTGTTTTCGCCATCTTCGACTACGCCTATCAGCGGATGCAGCTCACCAAGCAGCTCAGGATGTCGCCGCAGGAAATCAAGGAGGAACACAAGGACACCGACGGCGATCCGATGATCAAGCATCGCCTCCGGCAGCTCCGCAGCGAGCGCTCGAGGCGGCGCATGATGGCGGCCGTACCCGAGGCGACCGTGGTCATCACCAATCCGACGCATTTCGCGGTCGCGTTGCGCTATCAAGCCGGCGAGACGGCGGCACCCAAGGTCGTCGCCAAGGGTGTCGACAAGCTCGCGCTCAAGATTCGCGAGGTAGCGCGGGAGAACGGCGTGCCGGTGATTGAAAATCCGCCCTTGGCGCGGGCTCTCCATGCCAGCGTCGAGATCGACGAGATGATCCCCGAAAGCCAGTTCAAGGCGGTCGCCGAGATCATCAGCTATGTCTTGAAACTGCGCCAGCCGCAGCGGCGGCAAGTCCCGCCCGCCGTCGACACCGGGTCGTGATTTGCACGTGAATGCGGCCGCCCTCATGCTGGCATCATGTCGAAAACAGGAAATCTATGCGTTGCCGCGTTGCTTGGCGTGTCGCTCGCCGCTGCCGTCCAGCCGGGGCAGGCTTCGGCCGACGGGCCGGTACTGGTCGAGCTCTTCACCTCGCAGGGGTGCAACTCGTGCCCGCCGGCGGATCTCATGCTGGAAAGACTGGCGGAACGCGAGGACGTGATCGCCCTGTCCTATCATGTGACCTATTGGGACCGGCTGGGCTGGCCCGACACCTTCGGCGATCCGGCGTACGATACGCGGCAACGAGACTATGGGAAGAGGCTCGGCCGCGGGCTGTATACGCCGCAAATGGTGATCGCAGGGCAGGCCGATGTCGTCGGCGGCCATCCGGCCATTCCCGCGGCAATCGATGAGTTCGCAGCGATCGTGTCGCCGGCGCCGATCGCGATCGACGCTTCGGGAGCCTTGAGCCTGCCGGAACTGACGGATGCGGCCACCTTGCTTTGGGCGGCTGCGGTCGAGCGGCGCGCCGATGTCGAGATACGACGCGGTGAGAACCGCGGCAAAACTCTCGCCTACCACAACATCGTTCGTGAATTCACATCCCTGGATCCGCGCCATCCGGAGCCGCTGCCGCTCGCGGCCTGGCAAAAGGCCGGGCATGATATGGTCGTGGTTGCAGCCCAGAACCCTCGAACCGGCGAAATACTCGCCCTCGGTAAAGTCGCGCTTGGAGCTGGAAGTTAGTTCCCGGTTTACGCCTAAGGCACCATCATGTCGGCGGCGCTGACCGGGACGGTCCAGACGAGATGGGGCCGGAACAGCTGAGAGTCGATCAAATCGGGTCCTTCATTGGCGACCACATGAGTTGCGATCAAGGCCCCGATCACAACTACTAGCGCCGCCCGCCAGAACAGGCCTGTCATATCATCCCTCTGTATTTTTTGTCGCATTGAGGCGTAATAACGCACCTTCAATGCCTCATGTAGGGCGAGGGGACAAGCCTGCAATAGTGGAAAGGACCTATGCGCAAATGAAAAGGGAACAGCGGCCGGATCAGGACACTGCGCGGTCGCCGGCAGCAGTTTCCTCTTCGATCTTCCCGCCTTTCGGCCGACGCGCCAGGGACCGGCAGACCGTATAGAACACGGGCGTGAAGATCAGGCCGAACAGCGTGACGCCGATCATCCCGCTGAAGACTGCCGTGCCCAGGGCTTGACGGTTTTCCGCCCCGGGACCGGTCGCGATCACCAGCGGCACGACGCCGAGGATGAACGCGAATGCCGTCATCAGGATCGGGCGCAGCCGCACCCGCGCAGCGTGAACGGCCGCCTCGACCCGGTTCATGCCTGCCTCTTCCGCCTGCCTCGCGAATTCGACGATGAGAATGGCGTTCTTAGCGGCAAGGCCCACTAGCACGACGAACCCGATCTGTACCAGGAGATTGAGAGGGATGCCGCGAAGGCCGACGCCGGTAACGCCGGCAAGGAGGCACATCGGCACGATCAGAATGACGGCGAGCGGCAGGAGCCAGCTTTCATACTGAGCCGCGAGGAACAAAAAGACGAAGATCGTTGCCGCGATGAAGACATAGATTGCGGTGCTGCCGGCCTGCTGCTCCTGATAGGCGAGCTCGGTCCATTGGAAATCGAAACCCCGCGGCAGGACCTCGGACGCGAGCTGCTCGATGATGTCGATCGCTTCGCCGGTCGAGATTGCGGGGGTCGTGCTGCCTTGAATTGCCGCGGACGGGTAGAGATTGTAGTGCGGCACGCGATAGGGCCCGGCGATGTCGCGGAAGGTTGCGATCGAGCCGATCGGCACCATGTGGCCGTCGCTGCTGCGCGCCCGCAGGTCCTCGACGTCCTCCAGTTCCTCGCGGAAATTGCCGTCGGCCTGGACCTGAACGCGATAGACCCGTCCCAGATAGTTGAAATCATTGGCGAAGGCCGAACCCAGATAAATTCGCAGCGTCTCGAAGACGTTCTCGATCGGCACATTCAGCATCTCGGCCTTCACCCGGTCGATATCGGCGTAGATTTTGGGCGTGCCTATCTCAAAAGGTGAGAAGACCTGGACCAGGTTCGGCTGTTCACTAGCCGCCTGGATCAGTGCGTTCTTGGCTTCCTCGAGCGCCGGGACGCCCTGATTGAGCCGGTCCTCGACATAGAGCTTGAAGCCGCCGCCCGTGCCGATGCCGCGGATCGGCGGCGGGGGAATGACCAGGATTGCGGCTTCCTTGACCTGGCTGACGACGGCACGGGTCTCGTTCAGGATGCCCTCATAGCTAAGGCCCTTCTCGAGCCGTTCTTCGAAGGGCGCCAGAACCGTGAAAATGGCGCCCTTGTTCGGCGCGTTGGTGAAGGTCGCACCGTCGAACCCGGCGAACCCGGCGGTGTTGGCGACGCCGTCGACCTGTAGCAGCCGCTGGGTGACGTCGAGCACGACATCGTCGGTTCGATCCAATGACGCGCCGGGTGGCAGGTTGACGATGGTGATCAGGTAGCCCTGGTCCTGCTCGGGGACAAAGCCGGTCGGGGCGCGCTGAAACTGCCAGCCGGTCAGGCCGATGAGGCCTGCATACACTACCAGAACGAGGACAGAAAAGCGGATCAGGCGGCTCGCGAGAGCGCCATAGCCATTGGAGAGCCGGTCGAAACCACGATTGAAGCGGTCGAAAAACCAGCCGGTCGGCCGCGCATACCAGCGTCGCTGAGGGATTTCCTCGTGCGGCTTCAATAAGAGCGACGCCAGCGCCGGTGACAAGGTCAACGAGACCAGAACCGAAATCACGGTGGAGACCGCGATCGTCACGGCGAACTGGCGGAAGAACTGGCCGGTGATGCCGGTGATCAGGGTTGCCGGCACGAATACCGCGACCAGCACCAGACCCATGCCGATCAGGGCACCGCCAACTTCGTCGATGGTTCGATGCGTGGCGTCGCGGGGGCTCATGCCGGCCCGAATATTCCGTTCGACATTCTCGATGACGATGATGGCGTCGTCGACGACGATGCCGATTGCCAGGACCAGCCCGAACAGCGAGAGCGTATTGAGAGAAAATCCCAGGGCCGCCATGATTGCGAAGGTGCCGATCAGCGACACCGGGATCGCCAGGATCGGAATGATTGCTGCCCGCCAAGTTTGCAGAAAGAGGATGATGACGATGACGACGAGGGCTATGGCCTCGAAGATCGTCCGCACCACCTCGTCTACGGATTGCTGGATGAATTGCGTCGGATTGTAGATGATGTCGTAGCCGAGCCCGTCGGGAAAGACGGCGGCAAGCTCCTCGATTGTTGCCTGGACCTCGGCTGCGGTCTCGAGCGCGTTCGTCCCTGGCCGCTGGAAAATACCCAGCGCAACTGCCTCGCGATCATTCAGATAGGCGTTGCGCAGATAGTCCTGGGCGCCGATTTCGACCCTGCCGATATCGCGAATGCGGATCAGCTTGCCGTCTTCGCCTGAGGCGACGACGATATCCTCGAAATCACCGACCTCGCTCAACCGGCCCTGGGTCTCGATGCTGAGCTCGAACGCCGGTTGGCCCGGCACGGGCTGCTGGCCTAACACGCCCGAGGCCACTTCGACATTCTGATCCTGCACAGCACTGACGACATCGGACGCCGCCAGATTGAGCTCGCTCATGCGGTCCGGGTCGAGCCAGACCCGCATCGAATAATCGCGCGCGCCGAAAATCTGAACGTCGCCGACGCCGTTGATCCGCGACAGCACATCCCGAACCTGCAAGGTGGCGTAATTCGAGATGTAAAGCTGATCGAGCGAGCCATCCGGTGAATTCATGTGGATGACCATCATCAGATCGGGCGAGCTTTTCTGGGTCGTGATGCCGAGCCGTCTCGCTTCCTCGGGCAGGCGTGGCTCGGCCACGGCCACACGGTTTTGTACCAGGACCTGGGCGGTATCGAGATCGGTACCCAGGGCGAAGGTGACGGTGATCTGGACCCTGCCGTCGCCGGTCGACTGCGACAGCATGTAAAGCATGCCTTCAACGCCGTTGATTTCCTGCTCGAGCGGCGTTGCCACTGCATCGGCGATGGTCTCGGCCGAGGCGCCCGGATAAGAAGCGGAGACCACGACCGTCGGCGGCACGACTTCCGGATATTGCGAGACCGGCAGCGTCGTGTAGGCGTAGGCGCCGAGCAGCACGATGACGACCGAGATCACCGTCGCGAAGATCGGGCGGTCGACGAAGAAATGCGCGAATTTCATCTAGCCGGCCTCGGCTTTGTCGGCCCGTGCAGCCTCTTCGGCAAACCTTTCGGGGATCTCGATCGTGCCGTCCTCGACACTGACCGTCATTCCGGGGCGGATTCTGGCGAGACCCACGGTGACGATACGATCATCCGCCTCGAGCCCCCGCCGGACGATACGCAGGCCGAATTCGTGGGGGCCCGGCCGGATCTCGCGTTGCTCGATCTTGTTCTCGTCATTGACGACGTAAACGAATTTGCGGTCCTGATCGGTGCCAATCGCCTCGTCGGGGATCAGAATGGCGTTGTAGAAAGGCGAGCCCGGCAATCTGAGCCTGCCGAATTGCCCCGGCAGGATCAGAAAGTCGGGGTTGGGCACAACGGCCCGGGCGCGCACCGTCGCCGTGTCGGCGTCGACAACATTGTCGACGAAATTCATCTGGCCCTCGCGCTCCCAGGTCTCTTCGTCGACCAGCCTGACATCGACCGTGGTGGATTCGGACCGGGTCGAGGCCAGTTCGCCGGAGAGAACGGCGCGCTGGTAGGCCAGGAAATCGGTCTCGCTCATGTCAAAGACGAAATAAATCGGATCGAGCGAGACGATCGTGGTCAAGAGACTGTTCTCGCCGACCAGGTTGCCGACATCCACGCGCGCATCCGACGTGCGGCCGCCGACCGGGGCTGTGACCGTCGCGAACTCGAGATCGAGCTGGGCCTGGGCCAATGCCGCCTGGGCCGCATCGCGGTCGGCGGTCGCAGCCAGGGACTCCTGGGTGCGTTGATCGAGTTGCTGCTGCGAGAGTGCCGGGCTGTCGCGTAATCTCTCCACTCGAGAACGCTCGATTTTGGCGAGTTCGGACTGGGCTTCCGCGCTCGCCATTGTCGCTTTGGCCTCGGCGATGGCGTTCTCGAACGGCCGCTTATCGATGACGAACAGCACGTCGTCCTTGTCGACAATGGCCCCGTCGCTGAAGGGCACCTCGGTTACATAGCCGCTGACACGGGGGCGGATCTCGACCCGCTCGATCGCCTCGAAGCGGCCGGTGAATTCGTCCCATTCGATGAGTTCCCTGACCAGCGGCTTGGCGACCGTGACCGAAGGGGGCGGCTGTTGCTGCTGGCTCTGCTGTTGCGTCTCGCCGCTGTCGCAAGCAGCAAGCACCAGCGCCAAAAGAGCAGGACCCCAATATTTGCCGGCAACACGGTTCAAGCTTATCATGGCACCCCACATATTTTGCGGCACTGGCCAGATTACGTGGTCAATGTCGCAACGGTTCGACAGCCCGGTCACGCAACCCTGTCATGCGTCGCTGGCGACCCGATGGCCGCAGCGATGCAAACCTTCGGTCATATGGAGCGGTGGTGGGGCTTCGGCGACTATTTCCGGCTTTTCCGCGTAAAGCGGCAGCACCAATCGTCGAGCCAGCAGCGAGAGGGGCCGTGCCGTGTCATTTCCATAGACATTGTCGCCGACCACCGGGCAGCCGAGCGTTGCGCAGTGCACGCGGAGCTGGTGCGTGCGTCCGGTCCTGGGCTCGAGCTCCAGCCAGGTCAGGTCGCCATCATGGCCAAGAATCCGATAGTCCGTGACCGCCTTTCGGCCGCCGTCATCGACCTTCATCGACCAGCCGCGGTCGATCGATTGCTTGGCCAGCGGCAGATCCACGGTGCCCTCCGACTGCGGCGGCTCGCCTCGTACCAGCGCCCAATAGGTTTTTCGGGCGAGGCCCGCGGCGAACAGACGGCCAAGCCTTGCCAGGGCCCGGCGATGCCGTCCGAGGGCCAGACAACCGCTGGTATCTCGATCGAGCCTGTGGCCGAGCCCGGGCGGATGTGGCAGACCGAATTTGAGCTGTCCGAAATGGCGCTCCAGATTGTCGCCGCCCCTCGGCCCCTCATGCACCGGCAACCCGGCGGGCTTGTCGATAATGATGACAAGATTGTCGCGATAGAGAACGCGTTCGGTAAGATCCAGACCAGGCTGCAAACGGATCGATCCCCTGACAGAGTTGCCAAGAACGGAGTTTCCGACAACAGGCGCCCTTCTGGCGCTCGACATTTCCAAGAACCGGATCGGCCTCGCCGGCACCGACCGCGACCGCCTGCTCGTCACGCCCCTTCTGACGCTGCGGCGGCGGCAGGTCGACACAACAAATGCCGAAATCGTCAAGCTCGCCTGCCAGCGCGGGGCGACCGGGCTGGTCGTCGGCTGGCCGGTCAACATGGATGGCAGCGAAGGCCCCGCCTGCAAGTCGGTCGCGGCGATCGTCCGCCCGATCCTCGAAGCGCTGGCGCTGCCGGTGCGGTTCCAAGACGAGCGCCTGACCAGTTCCGCGGTTCAATTCGCCATTGAGGAAGGCCTGTTACCAAGGCCCAGACGCGGCGAGCCGACCGACCATTATGCGGCCGCCGTCATTCTGGAAGACGCGCTCCGGGAACTCAAGCGGAGCGGGCAATAAGTCCGGCCACATGATCCGCGAACGCACCGGTGCCCAGGAAGCCGCCGATATCCGCCGTCCGCGTTGCGGGATCGGACACGGCTGCCTCGATGGCCGCCTCGATGGCGCGCGCTGCGTTTGCTCCAATTGGCCAGTCTCTATGGTCCGCGAGCCAGCCCAGCATCATCGCCGCCGACAGCATCAGCGAGGCGGGATTGGCCTTGTCCTGGCCCGCAATGTCCGGCGCGGACCCATGCTGCGCCTGGGCGCAGACGAGGTCGTCGCCGGCATTGATCGAGCCCGCGAGCCCGAGGCTGCCGGCCAGCTCCGACGCCAGATCGGAGAGGATGTCGCCATGGAAATTAGTGGTGCAGATGACATCGAAGCGGCTCGCATCGCGCACGAGCTTGGCGGCCATGGCGTCGACGATTTCCTCCTCGAGCGCGATCTCCGGATGGGCTGCGGCCACCTTGCGCACTTCCTCAAGGAAGAGGCCGTCGGTCAGGATGAAATTGTTGGCTTTGTGGACTGCCGTCACTTTCGGCGTCCCATTCTTGTTGCGCCGTGCTGCCATGGCGAAAGCCGCCTCGGCAATCCTGCGGCAGGCGTGGCGTGTGATCTTGCGGACCGACAATGCCACATCCTCGGTCGGCATGAACTCACCTGTGCCCGCAACCATGTTGCGGTCGGGATAGAAGCCCTCGGTGTTCTCGCGGACGATGACGAGGTCCATTTCCGAGCCACGATGCGGCACGCCCGGAAAGGTGCGGGCCGGGCGAATATTGGCGAAAAGGTCGAGCTTGACCCGGATCGCTGCCGAAATATTGACGCCGCCTCGATCCCGCGGCGGGTAATCCAGATGCGAGATCGGGCCCAGCAGAATGCCGTCGACCTCCCTGGCCCGCACCATCACGTCGTCGGGCAGGGTCGTGCCGGTCTGCTTATGGGCCTGCCAGCCGATGGCGCGCGTCTCGAATTCGAGCCCAATGGCGAAACGGCGATCGACCGCCTCCAGCACGTGCAGCGTGGCCGCGGTGATCTCGGGGCCGATGCCGTCGCCCGGCAGCACCAGAAAGCGCATCAAGACGGCCTTTCGAGACGCTCGATGACGGCGTCGCTGAAAACCTCGGTCCCACTCTCGCCGCCGACATCCGGGGTCATAATGCCATCCTGGAACGTCATGTCGACCGCGTTTTCGATGCGGCGCGCCGCCTCGCGGCTGGCATTGTCCGAGCGCTTGGCGCCGAGCCAGTCGAGCATCATCGCCCCCGAGACGATCGTCGCCATCGGATTCGCGATATTCCTGCCGACCAACGACGGGGCCGAGCCGTGACTACCTTGGAAGAGACCAAACTCGTCGCCGATTTCGCCCGAGGGCGACATTCCCATGCCGCCGACCGTGGCGGCGGCCAGATCGGTCAGCAGATCGCCGAACATGTTCTCCATCACCATGACATCATAGAGATCGGGCGCCTGCACCAGATAGCAGCACATCGCATCGGTATAGGCGTGATCGGCCTCGATCTCGGGATAGTCTAACGCGGTCTGATCGAACACGCGCCGCCAGAAGCTGAACGAGCGCAGGATGTTGGCCTTGTCGACGCAGGTGACGCGTCGCTTGCCGTCCCGCGGAGCGCCATTCCTGGAGCGCGCCAGCTCGAAGGCCTTGCGGGTGACACGCTCGGTGCCGGCACGGGTGATGACCATGGTGTCGGTCGCCACCTCGTCGCGCAGGATCGTCCCACCGCCCCGGCTGGCATAGAGCCCCTCGACATTCTCGCGGAGTACGATGTAGTCGATGTCACCGGCCTTGCGGCCCGCGAGCGGCGATCTGACGTTCGGATAGAGCCTGATCGGCCGGATATTGGCGTAAAGGTCGAGCTTGAAGCGCAATTGCAGACTGGCCTCGACGCCGACTTCCGTGCCATCCCGGTAGACCACTCCCGGCAGCCCCGCCGAGCCGAAGAAGATCGCATCGGCGTCGCGACACAGCTTCAGGCTGGCTTCGGGAACGGCCTCGCCGGTGCGCTTGTAGGTTTCGGCACCGCCGTCGACATGCTCGTATTCGAGCGCGATCCCGCCCGTGACCCTGGCCGCGGCATCGATCACGCGGCGGGCGCTCCGCAAGACCTCCGGGCCGATGCCGTCCCCCGGCAAGTACGCGATGTTGTATGTCGTCATATTTATCTTCCTCTAGCTCCCTGGGTTTGGCATCCCCTAATGGGCATTCATGAGGCTTGAGCGGGAGGCAAGGCTAAAGTGACGCGCATCGCCCTGATCCATGCGACACCGGTATCGATTGCACCGATCGCAACGGCGTTCGCGGCGCATTGGCCGGCAGCCGATACGCCGAATATTCTCGACGACAGCCTCAGTGCCGATCAGGCGCGCGACGGTGACCTCACGGAGGCAATGCGGCGGCGCTTTCAAGCTTTGGCCGATTATTCGCTCATCGGTGGCGCCGACGGTATTCTCTTCACCTGTTCGGCATTCGGTGCCGCGATCGAAGCCGTCCAGCAGCGCCTCGATGTTCCCGTGCTCAAGCCCAACGAAGCGATGTTTCGAAAAGCCATCGACCGGGGTGGAAAGATCGCTATGCTGGTGACGTTCGGTCCGAGCGTCGGCCCATTGCGAACGGAATTTGAAGACTTGGCTCATGCCCGCCAAATCGAACTCGAGACCATCCTGGTCGAGGGTGCGATGGCGGCCCTGGCCGACGGCGACGCCGCAACCCATAACCGGTTGATCGCCGACGCCGCCAAAACCATCGAGCGAGCCAGCACCATCCTGCTCGCGCAATTCTCGATGGCGCAGGCCAGGGAAGCCGTCGAGGCCGAGACCTCGATACCGGTCCTGACCGCACCCGAAAATGCCGTGCTGGCCATGCGCGCCTGTTTCAACCAACCCTGAGCGAGAAGGGAAAACTCATGCCGGATATCGGCCAGGGCGGCTATGACTGCCATCTTCACGTCATCGATCCCGCGCGGTTCCCTTATGGTCCAGGGCCCGGCTACCTGCCGCGAGCGGAGGAGAAGGGCGATGCCGCCCTGCTCAGGGAGACTTTTGCCGCCCACGGCATCGCCGGCGCCCTTCTGGTCCAGCCCAGCATCTACGGAACCGATAATGGCTGCATGCTCGACGCAATGGCCCGCGCAGAAGGCGCTTATCGTGGCATCGCCGTCATCGCGCCGGATATCGAGGATGACGAACTCGATCGGCTGGCCGCCGCGGGCGTAGTCGGGATCCGGCTCAATGCGGAGAACCTCGGTGCGGCCGTAATGCTGGCGGCGCGCGATCTACTGCCCCGCCTGGTCGAGCGGGATTGGTATATTCAAGTCCAGGTCCGGGCAACGCAGTTGCCCGATTTCGCCGAACTTCTGACCTCGCCGATCAAGCCGGGCGCCACTTCCAGGCTCATTTTCGATCATCTGGGCTTTCCCGAGGTCGAGCGCGGCGTCGATGATCCAGGCTTTCAAGAGGTCCTGCGCTGCGGCCGCGAAAGACTGGCGCTGGTCAAGCTCTCGGGCGCATTTCGGCATTCGTGCCAGACCTTTCCGCATGCCGATCTCGACCCCTTTGCAGCCGCATTGCTCGAAGCGTTCGGGCCCGAAAACTGCATCTGGGGTTCCGACTGGCCTTTCTTCGGCGACACCAAACCACCCTATGCAGCGACGCTTGCGATGCTCGAGCGATGGGTCCCAGATCCCGCAGCGCGCCGGCAGATTCTGATCGAAAATCCCCGCCGCTGTTTCGGCCTGCCATGAGCCGCGCGTATCGAGCCCCGTAAATCAGGGTGTGCGCATCGGCAACCGGTCGAATAGCCAGACAAAGGGCAGGCAGCACGCCATCAAGCCGGCCGCGAGCCACATCGGTGCGGCCGGATCGCTGCTGACATCCCTGGCAAGGCCAGCCAGCGTCGGAAACGAGGAAACGGCGGCATAGAAGACCGTATAGTAGATCCCCATGCCCAGAGAGCGGCATTCGGGACGCAGCACAGAGGCCGGCAGCGCCATGATCGAGCCTGCCGGCATGAAGCCGATCAGACCGAACAGGACAAAGCCCGCCAGTCTGAATTCGGCATTGGGCATGAGCATGATGGCCACGGCACCGGTCGCAAAGCCGGCGAGCAGCACAAGGCGTGAATGGAATGCCTTGCTGGCGAGCCAGCCGCCGAGGATGACGCCGACAATGCCGAGCCAGGTGGCGATGCTGACGAGACGGCCCGCGGTCGCCGCGACCTGACCCTGCGCCAGCAGCATTGCCGGAGCAAAACTCATGACGATGAGGATGGCAGCATTGAAGCAGCCCCAGATGGCACCGGCAACGACACTGCCGACGATCTCCCGGTTGGCCAGACGCGCCGGTCCCGGGCCGTTCGACAATGCCGTGTCGAGCGGCGCCTCGCGGACGCAGGCGATAGCGAGGACCAGCGCCAGTCCCAGGATCAGCGAGGTCGACACCATGGCACCTGCAATGCCTGAGGTTTCGGCGAGCGCCGGCTGCAGGACCAGCGCCAGGCCGATGCCGAAGGGCCAGCTATTGACCAGAATTGCCATGCCGAACGCCAGCTCCCGGCCGGCGAACCAGTCCGTCACCATCTTGGCCAGCAGGACATTGAGGATGACGGCGCCGGCACCGGCGAGCCCGCGGGCCATGGCGGCTTCGGCAAAATTATCGGCGTAGGCTGCGACGACGCCGCCTGCTATCATCATGGCAAGTGCGGTCAGAAGTGCGTGGCGATCGCCGAGCCAGCGACCGAGATAGCCGCTCGGTAGGGCCATGACGATCCCCGGCGTCAGATACAGCCCGACCAGAGTGCCGAGTTGGGCATAGTCGATGCCATAGGCCACGACCATCGGCTCGCCGAGCGAGCCCACGACCTGAAATTGATAGCCCATGGCGGTGCGGATCAGGAACAACACCAAGAGGAGCTGCCATCGCGCGGCCGATGTGCCCGCTGCAAAAGAGCCTGCGTTCAATGAACCCCCTTCAACAGCATTGGCCCCGTTTGACCTATTAGGCGAACATGCTGGCAGTTTATCAACGAGAGATTGATTAGTGCCATGATGGAATATGTCCACCCGAGAAAATGGCCTCAGACCCCAATATTCTTTGGCGGTCGCTTTCGGCGATGATCCCACCGCTGCGGGCGACGATATCGGCAAAGTCTTTCCAGAAGGTTGAGGCTGGAGATATGTTGCGACAATTGTCATCGGCCCGGCCCGGCGCTAGTTTCGGGCAACCGATCGGGCCTGAGCCCGCTCCATCCCGCCTGATCGCCAACCCTTAGCCAGCTTGGACTGTCGCCCATGGCCCTCGATCCGGGAACCGTCGCCCGCATCGCCAACCTCGCCCGTATTGACGTGCCGGAACAAGACCAGGAGAAGCTCGCACAGGAGCTGTCCAATATCCTGAACTGGATCGAGCAGCTGAACGAGGTCGATACCGCGGGCGTCGAACCGATGCGCTCGGTGCTGCCGATCGAGAACGAATGGCGAGCCGATTCGGTCAATGACGGCAACCGCTCGGATCACATCGTCGAGAACGCGCCCAAGACCCATGACGGCTATTTCGTCGTGCCGCGAGTGGTGGAGTGATGACAGCACTCACCGATCTCTCGCTGGCCGAGGCCCGGCAATCGCTGCTCGCCGGGGAATGCTCGGCGACAGAATTGGCCGAGGCTCATCTCGAGGCCATAGCATCCCATCGCGAGCTGAATTGCTTCATCACGGAGACGGCGGAGCAGGCATTGACCGCTGCGTCCGAAGCCGACGCGCGCCTGGCCCGCCAGGAGGCGCGGCCGCTTGAGGGCATCCCTATCGCGATCAAGGATCTTTTCTGCACAAAGGGCATTCTGACGACCGCGGGCTCGCATATCCTGGATGGTTTCCAGCCGCCCTACGAATCGACCGTCACCACCAAATTATGGAACGCCGGTGCGGTCTGTCTGGGCAAGACCAATCTCGACGAGTTCGCCATGGGCTCCGCCAACGTCACCTCGTATTATGGTCCGGTGACCAGTCCCTGGACCCGCCAGGGCGAAACCGCACCCTTGGTGCCGGGTGGCAGTTCCGGGGGCTCCGCGGCTGCCGTCGCCGCCCGGCTGTGCCTGGCCGCGACCGGAACCGATACCGGCGGCTCGATCCGCCAGCCGGCGAGCTTTTGCGGCGTGGTCGGCATGAAGCCGACCTATGGCCGTTGCTCACGCTTCGGCATCGTCGCCTTTGCCAGCTCGCTCGATCAGGCCGGACCGCTGACCCGCACCGTCGAAGACACGGCCATCATGCTCGAAGCGATGATGGGCCATGACGCTTCGGACAATACCAGCCCGGACCTGCCGGTACCCGATCTCGCCGGCGTGCTGCATGAGGGCGTGAAGGGCCTGCGCATCGGGCTGCCCAAGGAATATCGCGTGGCGGGCATGCCGGCCGCGATCGAGCAGTTGTGGCGGAAGGGTGCGCGATGGCTCGACGAGCAGGGGGCCGAATTGGTCGAGGTTTCGCTGCCGCACACGAAATATGCGCTGCCCGCCTACTACATTATCGCGCCCGCGGAGGCTTCGTCCAACCTCGCCCGCTATGACGGCATGCGCTACGGTCTCAGGGTCGAGGGCCGCAATCTTACCGAGACCTATGGCAAGACCCGTGCGG
>JBGSYN010000075.1:0-5859 GCA_041750975.1 Geminicoccaceae bacterium
TAAACCCACCCGCAACCATCCCTGTCTCCCGCTGCCACCACCGCCTGGTGTTCCATAACCTGGTGCTGCCATATCACCGGCTGCCGCCAGCGGCCAGTCGTTGTGAACGCATCGGGAGGGCGAAGCGGCGATGGAAGATTCCCTTCGCACGGAATCGGGTGCAAATAGCCGGTTGCAATGCTAGGCATTTTCCCCTATAGTCTCCCAAGCTCGACAACAGGAGATGGCTCATGGCTGTCAAGGTTAGCGGAACGCCCCCACATCGGAATCGCGAGTCAAAAAAGGCGAATTGCGGGTATGGCCTCCGGGCCCAAAGCTTCGACCTGTTGCCCGGAGAAAGCCTCCAGGAGTTCGAAGCGTTCGCCGCGAGCATCAAGGAGGATTTGGCTCCTAGCGACAGGATGGAGCGCCACTATGTCGAGAGCATCGTCATTGCGATGTGGCGCGAGATGCGGATCGACCAGCTCGAGGCTGAAGTGTTGTCCGATATGACAGGGAACGGCAAGGATCAGAGCTACGGCCCGGCACTTGCCAATCATGCGAAGCACCGGACCTCACTGAACACGGTACTCCGGTTGCGCAGTCAGGCACAATCGGATCTCCAGCGCGCCATCGAATCACTCGATACCTATCGCAAAAATCGCCGTGAGCTCGCCAAGCTCAGCGTCCACGAGCCGGTTCGCGGAACGCAGGCGCAACGCCCCAGCGGCGTCACGATCCACTGATCTCCGAATTGCAGAAACTGGCGGCGCCTCCGGCAAGCCCCGTGCCGGACGTCGCTGCTAGTTGGCCGAGGGTCGAAAGCCGAACGCCAGATTGATGGTAGTGAAGACCTGTGTTTCTTTCGATCCCGCCAGCAGCGGCCAGCCCTTGGTCGCGATGGACGCGAAAGGAACAACGCCGCAGGCGGGATCGTGCCTCAGTTCCAAACCCGGGTTCGTCCGCTGCAATGACGCGATCGCATCGACAGCCGGTTGCAGATAGGGCGCCATCCAGGGGCTGACCAGAATCTCACCGCAGATCCGTTCGCCCTGAAACAGGATCATGTAGCGGCTGACATGACCGGCGACGATCGGTCCAGGACCGAATTCCCTGAGCTCGAACCCCTCTGCTGTGGCATCGTCGTACGGCGGAGACGGACCGGCAATCGGCGTCTGAACCTTGCCGTCGAGGGTCACGCGGCTCGGCCCTCCGTCATCGCCGGTTTCGATGCGCAGTGCCGCATCGTTGAGGCGGGCTTCGACCAGCGTGCCGGCTTTGGCGCTGGCCTGAAACAGCGTCAGCGCCAAGCTCAGGACCGCGATCGACGCGAGCCGCGCACGATCCCGGATTCTTTGTGGAAAATCGACTATTGTGCGGCCTCGATAACGGTGGCGGCGGCTGCGCGATCCGCCTTGATCGCGCGCGCCAATTTATAGGCGATGAAATATTTGTAGATGTTGCGGACATAGGTGACGGGTTCACGGCTGACGGTCCGTGCCGCCGCGGTCTCGACATTCGCGAACCAGACATCCGGGTCCAGCCCCATGCCTGCTGCCTTTTGCCGGGCGTCGATGATGTTGGCCGGGCCTGCATTATAGGCCGCGAACGACAAGAGAATACTGTCCAGAAGATCGATCCCCGGTTCTGAAAAATAGCGGTCGCGCAGAAACCGCATATATTTCACCCCGGCATGGACGTTGTTCTCGAGTTGACTGATGTCCGAGATCAGGACATTGGGATCGGCCGCCGTCGTCGGCAGGATCTGCATGATGCCGACGGCACCCGAGGGACTGATCCTGTCATGATCGAGTTTTGATTCCTGATAGGCCTGGGCCAGAATCATCAGCCAGTCGAAGTCATACTCGAAGGCATAGGTCTCGATGACCTCCGAGATCCGCTCATAGTCCTCGAGCACTTCGTCCTTGCGGATATCTTCGATCCAATCCGCCGAGCCGAGATAACGCTCGACCAGTATATTGCCGAGCAAGGTCCCTTGCCTGATGGTCTCGACGAATTCATTGACGATTGCCAGGAGCCGATCGTTCTCGCGGCGCAGGGCCCAGCCGGTTTCGCCGCCCTGATTGACCGCCACCGTGTCGTTAACGGTGATATCGTCGAAGACCTGCGCCCAGAGTGCGGCCTTGTGGCTGTCGACGACGATCGCCGGAACGATACCCGCATTCACCATCTCCAGAAGATCGTGGTCCTCCAGGTTCTCGTCGGCGTCGATCAGCGGGATCGGCATCCTGGAGGCCCGTAGCCGCGCCGCGTTCAGATCCTGGACATGGCCGTAATAGCTGCTCGAGGGCCTGAGATAGAGCCCGGCCTCGAGCAGATCGTCGAAATCGTCGATCGGTCCCAGGTCCGGGCCGGTGACGACAAGCTCGTCGATCCCGCTATTGGTCGGGTTCGAGAACGCCACCAGCTTGGAGCGCGCCTCCGTGATCGTCAGATTGGCGATGGCGATGTCGGCCCGGCCCTCGTTCACCGCCGGCAACAGCCAGTCCCGCGGAAAGGGCATCAAGATGACATCCACGGGCTCGCCGAGCTTCTTCCTCAAGAAAGCCTCGAACTCGCGGGCGGTTTCGACGACGAGGCCGATCTCCCTGCCGCCGTCATAACTGAAGAAGATCGGATTATCCGCCGTGGCGATCCGGACCATACCGCGCTCGACCATGCCGTCGAGATCGCCGGTCCAGGGCCTGATGGCCCGCGCCAGCAGCGCCGCACTATCGTCATGAGATGCACCGGATTGCGCCGCCACAGGCGCGATCCAGGCCAACGCGAGCCAGCCGAGCAGCAGCACTCGCAAGCCCGATAGCATCGTCGTCGACGCCCTCATGACCCCGCACCCGCGCCGAACACCCGCTCGAAAATATGGCCGACATGCCGGGTATGATAGCCGAGGTCGAACAGGCCTTCGAGCGCTTCCGCATCGAGCCGGGCCGTGACTTCCGGGTCCGCCTGCAGCAGCGCCAGGAGCGAAGTCCGCTCCCGCCAGGCGCGCATCGCGTGGCGCTGGACGATGGCATAGGCCTCCTGGCGCGGCAGCCCGGCCTCGGCCAGCGCCAGCAGCACGCGCTGCGAATGGACGAGCCCATGGGTGGCCTCGAGATTGGCCCGCATCCTTTCTGGATAGATCGCCAGCCGCTCGATCGTGGAGGCGAGCCGCGCCAGTGCAAAATCCGTGAGGATGCAGGCGTCGGGCAGCATCACCCGCTCGACCGAACTGTGCGAGATATCCCGCTCGTGCCAGAGTGCGACGTTCTCCAGGGCCGGCACCACGGCCGCCCGGATCATCCGCGCCAAACCCGTCAGGTTCTCGCTCAAGACCGGGTTGCGCTTGTGCGGCATGGCGGAGCTGCCCTTCTGCCCCTCATGAAAGAATTCCTCGGCCTCGCCCACTTCGGTGCGCTGCAGATGACGGATCTCGACCGCCAGCCGCTCGATGCTGCTCGCCAGAACGCCTAGAGCCGCAACGAACGCGGCATGACGGTCGCGGGGGATCACCTGGGTCGAGACGGGCTCGGGCACGAGACCGAGCCGCGCCGCCACCGCCGCCTCGATCCCGGGATCGATATTGGCGAAGGTGCCGACCGCCCCCGACATCGCGCAGGTCCCGATCTCCAGCCGCGCCCGCTCCAGCCGCTGCCGGTTGCGGGCGAACTCGGCATAAAACCCCGCAAGCTTCAGCCCCATGGTGACGGGCTCGGCGTGAATGCCATGGCTGCGGCCGATCATGACGGTGTCCCGATGCTCCATCGCCCGCCGCTTCAACGCCAGGAGCAAATCATCGAGATCGGCCAGAATGAGATCGGAAGCCCGGGTCAGCTGCAGCGCCAGCGTCGTATCCAGCAGATCCGAGCTGGTCATGCCCAGATGCAGCAAGCGCGTATCCTCGCCGCACAGGCTCTCGACATGGGTCAAAAACGCAATCACGTCATGGCGGGTCACGGCCTCGATCTCGGCCACCCGCCCGGGATCGAGGATCGCGTCGCGCTGCGCCAGTGCCGCCGCCTCCAGCCGTGCTACGGGTGCTTCCGGTATCCGGCCGGCATCCGCCATCGCCCGTGCCACCGCCAACTCGATCTCGAGCCAGACCGAAAGCTTGTTGCGGTCCTCGAAAATCTTCGCCATGTCGGGACGGCTGTAGCGCTTGATCATCCAGGCCTCTGTGTCGAGAAGAGATCTCGAGCCGCTTCTAGCAGGCGATCCGACAAACTGCGAGCCACTGCCTTGCGCCGACGCATTTCGATCCGAACCTTCATCACCCTCGTCCTCGCGTTCTTTTCCCTGGCGCCGATGGTGATCGTCCTCCTGGTGACGGGCTTCACCGCCGGGCGCAACACGTTCGACCTCCTGCAGGACAAGGCCCAGCTCTTGCAGGGCGATCTGCTCACCAGCGCCCAGCGCTATCTCCTGCCCGCGGAGGCCATTCCCCGCTTCCTCGCCGAGATGATCGAGGCCGGCACGATCGACCGCAAAGATCCGGAAGCCATCGCCAATTCGCTGATGTTCGCGCTCGCCGGCGCACCCCAGGTTCAATCGGTCACCTACCTCTACCGCGACGGCTGGATGACCACCGTATTCCGCGACGCCGAAACCCAGGAGCTGGGCTTTGCCCGCGAGGCCTGGACCGACAATGTCTATATTGCCGAGGCGCTGCAGGAGGGCGTTGCGGCGGGCCGCGAGGCGTATTGGGGCGAGCCGCTCTACATCGAAGAGCCCGGTCGTACGTTCATCTATTTCGCCCATATCATCCGGGACAACAACGTCTTTGAATCGGCGATCGCCGCCTCGATCGAACTCTCGCGGTTCTCCAACTTTATGGAAGATTCCGCCCCCGATCTCGGCGACAACACCTTCATCATCACCGCGGATGACCGCGTGATCGTGCACCGCGAGATCGGCAGGAACGAGATCGAGCTGACCGCCGACGATCCCGTGCCGACCCTTGAAGGCCTCGCCGATCCGGCGCTGCGCTCGATCTGGGCCGAAGGCTGGGAGGATCGCGAACTCGATCTGATCGACAACGGCCACGCCAACGAATTGGATGAAGGTGAGTTCATTTATCTCTACCAGCCCTTCCCCCTTGAGGGGTTGGCCGAGCCCTGGCTGATCGGCGGCTACCTTGGCGGCGATGAAGCCAGTGCCGAACTCAGGCGATTGGGTCTTGCCGGCAGCTTCGGGCTGATCCTGGTCCTCCTCACCACCGTCCTCGCCTTCAAATTCGCCCGGCAGTTCGCCGAGCCCACCATGCGCCTCGCCGAAGCCGCGGGTAACGTCGAACGCCTCGAGTTCGACCAGGCCAAAGCCCTGCCGCAATCCCGCCTCAAGGAAGTCGACACCGCCTTTCGCGCCTTCGAGCGGATGACCGCCGCCCTCTCCCTCTTCGGCCGCTACGTGCCCAAACGGCTGGTCCAGATGCTGGTCGACCGGGGCGACGAGGCGCTTCTTTCCGAACAGCGCGACGTCACCATCGTCTTCGCGGACATCGTCGGCTTCACCCAGCTCACCGCCGAGATGCGGCCGCAGGACTGCGCCGCCTTCCTCAATGACGTCTTCACCGACCTCACCGCCGCCATCGAAGCCGAAAACGGCACCGTCGACAAATTCATCGGCGATTGCGTGATGGCCTTCTGGGGTGCGCCCGAACCCCAGCCCGATCATGCCGCCCGCGCCTGCCGCGCCGCCCTCGCCCTGCGCCGGGCCGTGCAACACCACACCGACCACCGGCAGATCCCCTACAGCCTCAGGATCGGCATCCATTCCGGCCGCGTCACGGTCGGCAATATCGGCCCCGCCAGCCGCATCAACTACACCATCGTCGGCACGCCCGTGAACACCGCCCAGCGCCTTCAGGAACTCGGCAAAATC
>JBGSYN010000076.1:0-20094 GCA_041750975.1 Geminicoccaceae bacterium
TAAATCGTTCCTAATCTCCGCCGCAAACGCCTCGAACTCCTCGACCGTCTCTTCCGGCAGCAACCGAAACTTCTCCGCCCGAAGCCCGTGCTTCAGGGCGTTCATCGCCGATCTGGCTTTGCCTTCCGGTGTCTTGGGGCCACGCTTCTTCGGAGCGGACAGGTCTCGAGCGTCGGTTTCAACGGTCATAGAAAATCTCTCATGCTGGGAATGGCCCATCATAAGATAAAATTCCTATAATTGCAATAATTTATGGTAGGCTGATGCTCAATGCCTTGTGGATCATTCGGCACTAATTGCGCGTTATTCCTGTCTAGCCTGACGCTATGTCGAAAAGCCCGCCTTGTCGGTCTTCGGGTGGCAGAGGCAGACTTGCGATGCCGAAGACCTCGATGCCGTGGCGTCGAGCGAAGCGCCCGAGATGGTTGTCATCCGAGTAGATGACCGTCGCATTCTCGACGCGTGCGATCGCAACGATCTGGTGATCGAATTTCACTTTCGCTCACGAATCCGATGTTCCGCTTTTCTTATCACCGCTATCCAGTGCGTCGCGGGTCAGATAAGCGAGTTCCACTGCCGCGCGCGTATCGAACGGAACGATCTTGAAGCGGGCAGAACCATTCAGCTCTTCCAGGTAGTCAGGTCCGGCTTCGCCGGCTCGGACCAAAGCTTCGCTCAGAGCCGGCGTGGGCATGACAACTTTCGTGTTTTCTAGCTCGAACGTCTCGATTAGAAATTCTAGACGCTCTTTGCATCGGGTGACAGGCTTCCCGGTTGCGGTGTCGATGGGCGGCCGGGCATCCGGATCAAGAAGAAGGACCAGGACGCTGGCATCGAATACCACCATCAGTGAGGCTCTTCGCCTCCGTCTCGAAGCTGCTTGAGTTCCCCGAGTGGATCAGCTGCTTCGTGCCAGCGCCCACCCTTGATTGCACGCAGGCGCGCAATGGTTTCGGGCCAAGGAGCGTCATCAAGAACCTCGAAATGGCTCACGCGGAAGTTCTCGACATCCCAATTGCCGTCGGCGTCCCGCTTCCATCGTCCTTCGCCAAAAACACGTATGGGCTTCTCATAAAGATGATTTCGAAGATCTCGGGCCATGTCTCGCGTGGTTTCGAACCTTCTTATATGCTCACCGTCCTGAAGTAACCCGTGGACGCTCTCATCCCGGCCGCCGATGCGCATCAGCATGCCATCTAGACTACCCTGCTGCCGGAAGCCGCCAAAGCGAGGCGCCTTTGGGCGATCGCGGCCTGGAAAACGAATGACCTTCGTATCGTCACCTCTGCTGAGCAAACCAATAGCGTTATCCTCGGCGAGGCGGCGATCTAGGCTGTCAAAAGCCTTTAATGCTTCTCGCGTTCCGTCGCGGGTGTTCACCGCATGCAGACGCGTTTCGACTTTCGGTGCAGCAAATGCTTCGACGGTCTGGACAAGGACAGCGCTGCCTTCTTCAAGCCGCTGGAAGTGAACACGCTCCGGCTCTCCCAGCAAGAGAGCCAAGTCTGTCATATATTCCGCAAGGCGCGCCATTGGCAGATTGGCCAGTGTAAAGGCATCGATGCGGAATCTGTACTCGTATGTTTTTTGCATTCTGGCCTGCCTCACGGTCTTCCGTGGATCTCCACGCGAAACTTATGCACATATACCGACCAATGAACGATTTGTCTTCTAACTCCCGTGCAGGCCACTATGCGGATAGGTAATCCAATCGCTGCAAATTTTGGCTCTCCCATGGGAATAATTGCGCGCAGAAAGAGCCTAGACGTCTGAGATAGAGTTCGCTCAGCCGGGCCCGCCTATTTATAATGGGATGTCAGTGACATCGTTCGGTCCGTCTTGTATCAGACCGCCGCCGCCCTTCGTCTGGAATAATGCGGAAGACAGCCGCGAAATTCGCAGCGTCCGTGCTTTTGAAGAGGGGACAGTTAGGCGACCACAGTCGCTTAACTACGACCCGCGAGCGTCTCGAATAGGACCACACAGCCGCGGCCGGCGCTGGGATCGGTGACACCTTCGGCGCCAGCGGGCCTGGGGCCGGCGCCTCTCGGCTCCGAGCCAGGTGCGGCGGTGGCGCTATTGGCGGAAAGTGCGATCGCCATGGCCTGGGCAGTGCGCACCTTGCCGGGCGAGATATAAGTGGCGCTGAAACCGGCACGGGCCATGCGCCCGTCGAGCAGGCTGCTCCACATGTCCTTGAGGTTCGGCCCGCGCAGGATCATGATATTGTCGATCCGGTTGCCGAGCGTCGCGTTTCGATCGAGATTGAGCCATAGGACGAACGAACGGTTGAGCAGCCGGATGGACCGGTCGTGACTGAGAATAAGGGCGGGAAGAGGACTGGATTCCAGAACCCGCTCCAGATCGCTGGTATTGCCGGCGAGGGCGAGCTTGTCCAATTCGCGCTTCAGCGATTGCGCCCGCATCCGGGCATGGGTCAGCGCGTAGGTGCGGAGCGTCGAGGCAAGATTGGTCCGGTCGGGCGTCGCCTCGGCGATCTCGTTGACCAGACCGCTCAGGCGAAAGCGGCGATCGTCGGCCACTTCCCTGAGGTAACCCCAGAATTGTTCCTCGAGCTTGATCGAGGTCCGTATCTCGCCGACACGCATGGTTTTGCGGATCACCGGCCCATACTCCTAGTCTCCGTGCGGCCACACTCCGGTGCGAATAATGGTAGAAAGCTCCGGAAAACGCGGTTTGGAGCATTGGTAGTCGCATAAAACAGTTACCGATGGGTTAAGATTAAGGGGAATAAACTTTGGTCAGAGCCAATGCCCGTATACATCCTGGGTGACGTGGCCCGGATCTTCGGTTCCCGGGTCCGGATGGTTCCGGCGGTGATTATTTGCGGAGCGAACACATGAGCGATCGAAACGGCAGCCTGGACGATCTCTTCGCCAATCGCGGTGACCCCGAGTTCGTCATCGCGCAGGCCGAACCGGCGCCCGTTAATCCGGCCGATGACGACGGCGAAACCGCTGGCGGCTCGCCCGCATCCGGTCCGACGCTGCTGGTGCCGGAGGCGGCGCCCGGCACTGCGAGCGTCGAAGGCTCCACCGTGCTGGTGACGCCGCCAGCGGCCGGTGAGCGCCTCGACGTGCCTGTCGGGTCTGGCATGCTGGTCGATCTCGCCGATCCGGCCTTCGATCCCTCCCGCGCCCGCTATGAAGTCTTCGACGACGACCTCACGGTCACGTTGCAGAATGGCGCTGTCGTCGTTCTCGATGGGTTCTTCGGGAATCCCGCCGATCCGGCACAACTGAGCGTTGTCGGCAGTGCCATCGTCCCCGCCAACGAACTTCTGGCCCAGACCGAGCTTGCCGACCGCTCCGTCGCCCAGCAGATCGAGCCGGCCGCCGGCGAGGGCGATGCCGCGGTCGATGGCGGCGGCGCCAATTTCACGCCCTACAGCCAGGGCAGTCTGCCGCCGGGACTCGATCCGACCGGACCGCAGCCGCCTGTGCAGATCGGTTTCTCGGTCGATTTCCCTGAACTCGCTCCCAACATTCCAGACGAGCTGCTCGACGACGAGAACAATGGGACGGCGCCGCCGACGCCGCCGGAGAATCAAGCGCCGTCGGTGAGCGTGAGCACGACTGTCGACGGCACGATTGCGGAGACAACGTCGGGTTTCCCGCCCACCTCCGCCGATAGATTTCCGTTGCAGGGCAATCGCCAGCCGATCGATTCGACCAACATCAACAATGTCGATCAGGGCAATCTGACGATCCCGGCAGCACCTGACGGAACGGACGGCGCGCGCGAAATCGTCGTCACGCTCGATGGCCGCACCAATTCGAATTTCGGCAACACCCTCGGCTATTACACGATCGCAGCCGACGGCACGATCACCGATCCGCAGATCGTCTTTACCAACGACAACGATTTTTCGGCCGGCGACAGTTTCAACCTCGGCAGTTTTCCGGCCGGCACGAAGATCGCCTTCTTCATCGTCAGCCGCGGCGGCGATCTCAACCCGGACAGCCTGTTCGACACCGGCACTCTCGAATTCGTCAATCCCGACACCGGCGGGCCTGCGAAGATTTCTGACAATGTCGGTCCATTCAGCCCGGACGGCGTGCCAGACCTCATTCACATCGATGCCGCCGGCAACGAGACGCCGATCAGGGGCACGGTCTATCACACCGCGGACCAGAGCCAGGGTACGACCGACAGCAACCGGCTCAACCCGGATTTCAAGGCGCATGCGGTCTCGGGTTTCGATCCTTCGACCGGCAATCTCGTGATCGGCATGGAGGACCAGGACGATCAGGGCGACCGCGATTTCGACGATGTCGTCTTCCAGGTCGGGATCGGCGAGGCGACCGGCCAGACGGTCTTCTTCGGCGGCGATGGCGGCGAACTCAATGCGGTCATCACCGACCCCGACAGCGCCACGATGAGCGCTGCCTCGGTCTCGATCGTCGAAGGGCTGCAGGCCGGCGACGTGCTCGCCCTTACCGGGCTCGACGTCGATCCGCTGACCGGGCTCATCGCCGGCACCAATATCGGTGTTACCTCGAATCCAGGGCAGACCGGCTTCAGCTTCGACGGCGACGACAGTGTCGCCAATTACGAGACTGCCTTGAACGCGGTCCGGTTCGGCTCGACGGGATCCCTGGTCGAGGCCGGCACGCGCGTCGTCGAGGTCAGCGTGACCGATGACCAGGGTGCCGTCAGCCCGCCGCAGCGGACCGAGTTCGTCATCGAGAACAACCTCCAGATCGGCACGTCGGGCAACGATATCATCGATGGCGACGACGGCGTGAACGCGATCTCGGGCCTTGCCGGCAACGATCAGTTGCGGGGCTTCGGCGGCGACGACATTCTGGTCGGCGGTCTCGGCCAGGACGCCCTGCGCGGCGGCGACGGCAATGATGCGCTCATCGGCGGGCCCAACGCCGACAGTCTCACCGGCGGCGCCGGCGCCGATATCTTCAAATATACGGCGATCTCCGATGCCCGTGACACCATCACCGACTTCAACGCCTCGGAGGGCGATCGGCTGGACATATCCGATCTCATCGACCAGGCGCAGACGATCAGCGGAACGACCATCACCCAGGCTAAACTGGACCAGTTTTTCAGGATCGAATCCAGCGGTGACGATCGCGCCTTGCGGGCCGATCTCGATGGCCCGGGCGGCGATTTCGTGGATGTGACCCTGGTCAGGTTCGACAATCCGAGCGGTGTCGAAACCGGCGATCTCGCCTCGATCATCACCACCCCGCCCTCGGACGGTGCCACGACCTGACGCGATCTTGAGCGCCTTTGCGCTCGTCTTCCGAGCCGGAAGTCGCCCCGACCGGGGGCGGTTTCCGGCTGAACCGCTGGCCCGCCGCCGCAAAAGTGCCGCAAGTGTCGTTCCTTGCCTCCGGCTTGTCGGTAGCGGCATAGGCGTCTAGAAAGTGCCATGGCATGCAGCCAACCAATAAACTGAAAAGACGAGGCACCGACTTCCCATGGCTCGCGAAAAAATAGCTCTTGTTGGTGCCGGCCAGATCGGCGGCACCTTGGCATTGTTGGCCGGGCTCAAGGAACTGGGCGACGTCATTCTCCTCGACATCGCCGAGGGGGTCCCCCAGGGCAAGGCGCTCGATCTCGCCGAAAGCTCCCCGGTCGAAGGTTTCGACGCGCGGATGAGCGGCAGCAACGACTATGCCGATCTGGCGGGAGCGTCGGTCGTCATCGTCACCGCCGGTCTGCCGCGCAAGCCGGGCATGAGCCGCGACGATCTCCTCAATACCAATGCCGGCATCGTCAAGACCGTGGGCGAGGCGATCAAGGCCAATTGCCCGAACGCCTTCGTCATCGTCATCACCAACCCGCTCGATGCGATGGTCTGGGTGATGCAGAAGGTCTCGGGCCTGCCCGCCAGCCGCGTCGTCGGCATGGCCGGCGTGCTCGACAGCGCCCGGTTCCGCTATTTTCTGGCGGACGAACTCGGTGTCTCGGTCGAGGACGTCTCGGCCTTCGTGCTCGGCGGCCACGGCGATTCCATGGTGCCGCTGGTGCGCTATTCGACGGTTGCCGGAATCCCCCTGCCGGACCTGATCAAGACGGGCTGGCTGAGCCAGGCGTCGCTCGACGCGATCGTCGATCGCACGCGCAATGGCGGGGCCGAGATCGTGGGCCTCCTGAAGACCGGCTCGGCCTTCTACGCCCCGGCCTCATCCGCCATTTCCATGGCCGAAAGCTATCTCAAGGACAAACAGCGGGTGCTGCCCTGTGCCGCCCGGCTCGACGGGCAATACGGCGTGAACGGCCTTTATGCCGGCGTGCCGGTCGTGATCGGTGCCGAGGGTGTCGAGCGCATCATCGAAATCGAGCTTGACCCAAGCGAGCGCGAGGCGTTCGACAAGTCGGTCGCCGCCGTCAAAGAGCTCTGTGAAGCGATCCAGCTTTAGCGTTCCGAGGTTTCGATGAACATTCATGAATACCAGGCCAAGGGGCTCTTGACCGAGTATGGCGTGGCCACGCTCAAGGGCCATGTCGCCTACACGCCCGAGGAAGCCGAGCAGGTCGCCCGCGGTCTCAGCGGCCCGGTCTGGGTCGTCAAGGCGCAGATTCATGCCGGCGGCAGAGGCAAGGGCGGCGGCGTCAAGATCGCCAAATCGATCGAGGATGTCCGCCAACAAGCCAACCGGATGCTGGGCATGACCCTGGTGACCCACCAGACCGGCCCGCAGGGCCGTGTCGTCAAGCGGGTCTATGTCGAGGAAGGCTGCGATATCGCCCAGGAGCTCTATCTGGGTGCCGTCATCGACCGGGTGACCTCGCGCGTGACGCTGATGGCCTCCCGCGAGGGCGGCGTCGAGATCGAGGAAGTCGCCCGCACCCATCCCGAAAAGATCGTCACCGTGGCGATCGATCCCGCCACCGGCTTCATGCCCTATCACGGCCGCCGTCTCGCCTTCGCCCTCGGCCTCAAGGGCGACGAGATCAAGAAGGCCCTGGTCTTCATGCGCGGCCTCTATCAGTGCATCATCGAGCGCGACGCCAGCCTGGTCGAGATCAATCCGCTGGTGATCACGAAAGCCGGCGATGTCGTCGCCCTCGATGCGAAGATGAATTTCGACAGCAACGCGCTCTATCGCCAGCCCAAGGTGATGGCGCTGCGCGATCTCGACGAGGAGGACGCGCGCGAGGTCGAGGCCAGCCGGCACGAGCTCAACTACATCAAGCTCGACGGCAACATCGCCTGCATGGTCAACGGCGCCGGTCTCGCCATGGCGACGATGGACATCATCAAGCTCTATGGCGGCGAGCCCGCCAACTTTCTCGACGTCGGCGGCGGCGCCACCAAGGAACGGGTCACCGCGGCCTTCAAGCTCCTCCTCTCCGATCCCCATGTCGAGGGTGTCCTGGTCAACATCTTCGGCGGCATCATGCGCTGCGACGTCATCGCCGAGGGTGTCATCGCGGCCGCACGGGAGGTCAATTTGACGGTGCCCCTTGTGGTCAGGCTCGAGGGCACCAATGTCGAGCTCGGCAAGAAGACCTTGGCGGAATCCGGTCTCTCGATCATTCCCGCGGACAATCTCGCCGACGCTGCCGACAAGATCGTCAACGCCGTGAAGAAGGCAGCCTGATGCCGGTTCTTATCGACGCTTCGACCAAAGTGATCTGCCAGGGCTTCACCGGCTCGCAGGGCACCTTTCATTCCGAGCAGGCGATCGCCTACGGCACCGAGATGGTGGGCGGCGTCACCCCCGGCAAAGGCGGCAGCACCCATTTGGGCCTGCCGGTGTTCGACACCGTCAAGGACGCGCGAGAGGGAACCGGGGCCGATGCCAGCGTCATCTATGTGCCGGCACCCTTCGCAGCCGACGCCATTCTCGAAGCGTTGGATGCCGGGATCGAGCTTATCGTCTGCATCACCGAGGGCATTCCGGTCCTCGACATGGTCAAGGTGAAGCGGACGCTCGAGGGTTCGAGCTCGCGTCTGATCGGCCCCAATTGTCCGGGCGTGATCACGCCGGACCAATGCAAGATCGGCATCATGCCGGGCCACATTCACAAGCCGGGCAAGATCGGCATCGTCTCGCGCTCGGGCACCCTCACCTATGAGGCGGTGGCGCAGACGACCGCCGTCGGTCTCGGCCAGTCGACCTGCATCGGCATCGGCGGCGATCCGGTCAACGGCACCGATTTCATCGATTGCCTCGAGCTCTTCATCGGCGACGATCAGACCGAGGGCATCGTCATGATCGGCGAGATCGGCGGCTCCGCCGAGGAGGCCGCTGCCGAATTCGTCAAGGAATCCGGAACCAAAAAGCCCGTTGTCGGCTTTATTGCCGGGCGCACCGCACCCCCGGGCCGGCGCATGGGCCATGCCGGCGCCATCATCGCCGGCGGCAAGGGTGGGGCTGAAGAAAAGATCCAGGCGATGCGTGATTGCGGCATTCATGTCGCCGAGAACCCGACGGTCATCGGCGAAACCATGGCCAAGGCCATGGCCGCCTGATCCATGATGAACTTGAGAGCGCTGAGGCCGACGAGAGCGTAAGGGCAAAGGTTTCATGGCGACGCGACGCGAACTGGAACAGACTTCCTTTCTCTATGGCGGGAACGGCTCCTTTATCGAGCATCTGTTCGCCCGCTACCTCGAAGACCCGCAAAGCGTCGATGCGAGTTGGCGCGGCTATTTCGATCAGCTCGATCCCGAGGACCGCGCCCTCTTCAAGCGCTCCCAGGCGGCGCTCGAGCCGCGGCCGCAGGGCTGGTTTGCAGCCGGCGACGCCGCCAATCTGAATGTCCCGGCAGCGGGCGGCAGCATCGACGAGGACGCAACGAAGGCGATCCTGCGAGATCATTTGCGGGTGATCATGCTGATCCGCGCTTATCGCGTGCGCGGGCATCTGCAGGCCAATCTCGATCCGCTCGGGCTCACCAAGCGCGGCCCCCATCCGGAACTCGACTATCGCAGCTACGGCTTCACCGAGGCCGATCTCGATCGCCGTTTCTATCTGGACTACGTGCTCGGTCTCGAAACCGCGAGTTTGCGCGAAATCATCGACGTCCTGCAGAAGACCTATAGCGGCTCGGTCGGCATCGAGTTTCTGCATATCCAAGACGCCGATCAGAAGGCCTGGATCCAGTCGCGGATCGAGGGCACGGGCGGCATCTTCGAGACCACGCCCGAAGACCGTCGGGCCATCCTCGAGCACCTGACCGAGACCGAGGGCTTCGAGCAATTCCTCAACATCAAATATCCGGGCACCAAGAGGTTCGGTCTCGACGGCGGCGAAAGCGCCATTCCGGCGCTGGAAGCGATGATCCAGACCGCCGCCGATCACGGCGTCGACGAGATCGTCCTCGGCATGCCGCACCGCGGCCGGCTCAACATCCTGGCCAATGTCATGGGCAAGCCCTATTCGGCGATCTTCTCCGAATTCCAGGGCGGTACGGCCACCGACGATGTGCTCGGCTCGGGTGACGTCAAATACCACCTCGGCACCTCGGTCGACCGCGATCTGGGCGGTGATCGCAAGATCCATCTGAGCCTCACCGCCAATCCTTCCCATCTCGAGGCGGTCAACCCGGTGGTGATGGGCAAGGTGCGCGCCAAGCAACGCTTGAAGAACGATACCGAGCGCAAGCAGGTCATGGGTATCCTCCTGCATGGCGACGCCGCGTTCTCGGGCCAGGGCGTGGTCCATGAATGCCTCGAGATGTCGGAACTGAGAGGCTTTCGGGTCGGCGGCACCATCCAGTTGATCGTCAACAATCAGATCGGCTTTACGACGAGCCCCGCTTATGCGCGGAGCTCACCCTACCCGTCGGACGTCGCCCGCGGCGTCCAGGCGCCGATTTTCCACGTCAATGGCGACGACCCGGTGGCCGTCAATCATGTCGCCAGGCTGGCGGTCGAGTTCCGCCAGCAGTTCGCCAAGGATGTCGTGATCGACATGTGGTGCTATCGCCGCCACGGTCACAACGAGGGCGACGAACCCGGCTTCACCCAGCCACTTATGTACAAGCGGATCGCGCAGCACCCGACCGTGCGCCAGGTCTATGCGCGGACGCTCGAGCGCCAGCAGGTGATCGACAAGAACCTCGCACAGCAATTGCATGACGATTTCTCGGCCCAGATGGAGCAGGCGCACGAAGCCTCCGCCGGCTATAAATCCAACAAGGCGGATTGGCTCGAGGGCGTCTGGTCCGGCCTTCAGGCCGCACCGCTCGAATACCAGCGCGGCAGTACCGCAGTGCCGGTCGACACATTGCGCGAGATCGGTCTGAACTTCACCGATCTTCCGGAGCGTCTGCATATTCATCCCCGCCTCAAGCGGGTGATCGGCAACCGGCGCAAGGCCATCGAGGAGGGTCAGGGGCTCGACTGGGCGACGGCCGAGCATTTCGCCTTCGCGACGTTGGCGATGGAAGGCTATGCGGTTCGCCTCTCCGGCCAGGATAGCGGTCGCGGCACGTTTTCGCAGCGCCACGCAACAATCTACGATCAGACGACCGAAGAAAAATACATCCCCCTCGCCCATCTGCATGAGGATCAGGCGAGTGTGGAAGTGGTCGACAGCTTCCTTTCGGAGCAAGGTGTTCTCGGGTTCGAGTATGGCTATTCGCTGGCCGATCCTTCATGCTTGACACTCTGGGAGGCACAGTTCGGCGATTTCGCCAACGGCGCTCAGGTCTATTACGACCAGTTCATTGCCTCGGGCGAGAGCAAGTGGCTGCGGATGTCGGGTCTGGTCTGTCTGTTGCCGCACGGCTATGAGGGCCAGGGACCCGAGCACAGCTCGGCCCGGCTGGAACGGTTTCTCCAGCTCTATGCCGAGGACAATTTGCAGGTTCTCTATCCTTCGACCCCGGCCAATTTCTTCCATGCCTTGCGGCGCCAGATGCATCGGGATTTCCGCAAGCCGCTCATCGTGATGACGCCGAAATCGCTGTTGCGTCACAAGAAATGCGTCTCCTCCCTCGCCGATCTGGGTGAAGGCAGCAGTTTCCATCGGGTGATGTGGGACCGCGATGCGGGCGAGGCCGATCAAAAGGTCAAGCGGGTCGTCTTCTGCAGCGGCAAGGTCTATTATGATCTCGCCCAAATGCGCGAAGACGAGGGCCTTGTCGACGAGGTTGCGCTGGTCCGGCTGGAGCAGCTGGCCCCATTCCCGGAAGAGGCGCTGCGGATGGAAATGGAGCGCTACGACTTGGCGGCGCATTACGTCTGGTGCCAGGAAGAGCCGCGCAATCAGGGCGCCTGGTTCTTCGTCGCACCGAGGCTCGAAAATTTGATGCAGGAACGCGGTGTCGAGCAAAACCGCATCGACTATGCCGGACGCAAGCCCGCGGCCTCGCCTGCCACAGGCTATCATGCGCAGCACGAGCGGCAGCAGCGCCAGCTCGTGCAGGACGCACTGGGTCTGTAGCGGCAAGGCGGCGGCGATCGCTCCAGGGAGAGGATTGGATGAGCGTCGAGATCAAGGTGCCGACACTCGGTGAATCGGTCACCGAGGCAACCATTGCCAAATGGCTCAAGAAGGCGGGCGACGGCGTGTCGCGCGATGAGCCCCTGGTCGAGCTCGAAACCGACAAGGTGAGCCTCGAGGTGCCTGCGCCTGCCTCCGGAACGTTGAGCGAGATCCTCGCGGACGAGGGCGACGACGTCGAGGTCAATGCGATTCTCGGCCGGATCGAGGAAGGGGCCGCTCCGGCCAAGGACGGGGCGGGCGACGGCGAGGACAACGAGGCCGCCGCAGAGGCGAAGCCGGCGACCAGAGAGCCCGCGGCTGAAGCTAAGCCGGCGGCTAAAGAGGCCGAGACGCCGAAAAAGGCTGAGCCGCCAAAGGAAAGTGGTGACGGGGTCGGCCCGGCGGCGCGCAAGATCGCCGAGGAGAAGGGCGTCGATCTGGCGGCAATCACGGGCACCGGGCCCAAAGGCAATGTCACCAAGGAAGACGTGCTGAAGGCGGCATCGAGCGAGGCCAAGCCCGCAAAACCCGCCGCGCCATCGCCAGCTCCGCGAGGTGCCAGGGCCGAAGAGCGGGTGAAGATGACGCGCCTGCGCCGGCGCATCGCCGAGCGCCTCAAGGAGGCGCAAAACACTGCGGCCATGCTCACCACGTTCAATGAGTGTGACATGTCGGCAGTGATGGAGCTGCGCCGGAAATACCAGGACGACTTCGTCAAGAAGCACGGCATCAAGCTCGGCTTCATGTCGTTCTTCATCAAAGCATCGATCGACGCGCTCAAGGCCTACCCTGCGGCCAATGCCGAGATCGATGGCGAGGAGATCGTCTACAAGCACTACTACGACATCGGTGTCGCGGTCAGCACGCAACAAGGGCTGGTCGTGCCGGTGATTCGCGATGCGGATCAGCTGTCCATGGCCGATACCGAAAAGAAGATCATGGATCTCGGTACGCGTGCCCGCGATGGCAAGCTCGGCATGGAGGAGCTGACGGGCGGCACTTTCTCGATCACCAATGGCGGCATTTTCGGCTCGATGATGTCGACGCCGATCCTCAACCCGCCGCAGGTCGCCATTCTGGGCATGCACAATATCGTCCAGCGCGCGGTGGTTCAGGCCGATGGCTCGATCGCGGCCCGACCGATGATGTATCTTGCCGTCTCCTACGATCACCGCATCATCGACGGCCGTGAAGCCGTGCAGTTCCTGGTACGGATCAAGCAGATGATCGAAGCTCCGGAGCGCCTGCTGCTCGAGGCCTGACCGCCGCATGGTCCTTGCAGCCCGGCTGGTTCTGGTCGTCCTTGTGACATTGATCCCGGCGTCCCTGTCCGCGGCTGACGATTGCGCCGACGCCCTGGATCAACGGACGATGAACGGCTGCGCCGACGAGACTTACAAGGCGGCCGACAGCGAGCTGAATGCGGTCTACCAGGAGATCGTTCGCCGTCTGGCGGAGGATACCGACACCAAATTGCTTCTGGTCAAGGCGCAGCGCGCCTGGATCGGCTTCAGGGATGCCGAGTGCGATTTCGCGACCTCGGCCGTGGCCGGCGGCAGCATCTATCCCACGATCTGTGCGGGATGTGCCGAAGCTTTGACTTTAAAACGTAGCGAGGAACTGAAGTCCTATCTCGCCTGCGAGGAGGGAGACCTCAGCTGCCCCGTCCCCAACGATTGATACGGCCGATTGCATCCTTGCACTGGCGGGTCCCCCGGCTATTGTGAGCGGAAACACATCCGAGCCTGATCGGGCGTTGCCACGGGCTTTTCAAGAGGGGGTATCAGGGATGCGTAAATTGCCTGTCGGCGTCGCGGCGCTGGCGTTGATGGCGGGCGTATGGTCAAGCGACCTTCGGGCCGAGACGCCCAAGGATCAGCTCGTGATCGGCATGAACATGGCGAATATGCTGGGTCTCGATCCGCATGAGATCGGCCAGTTCGAGCCAAGCCACGTCTTTGCCAATGTCTATGACCAGCTGCTCACGACCAATGCCGACGATATCAGTCAGATCGAGCCCCAGGCGGTCGAGAGCTGGGAAGTCGACGACGCCGGCAACATCACCATGACGCTGCGTGAGGGCATGACCTTCCACAGCGGCAACCCTGTGACTGTCGACGATGTAATCTGGTCGTTCAACCGACTGATGGAAATCAACAAGAGCGGCTCGACGTCCTTCAAGGAATTTGGCTACACGGCGGAAAACATCAAAGAGAAGTTGCGCAAGATCGACGAGCGGACCTTCGTGCTCGAGCAGGCGACACCGGTCTCGGCGGATCTTAAACTCTACTTTTTGGCCAAGCCTTCCGCCTCGGTGCTCGACTCCGAGGAGATCATGTCGCACGAAGTCGACGGCGATCTCGGTGCGGCGTGGCTCGCAACCAATGCAGCGGGCTCGGGCCCGTTCATGCTCAATCGCTGGGCGCCGAACGATATCGCGATCCTCGAGCGGTTCGACGATTACTGGGCGGGGCCGGCTATCATGAGCCGCGTCCTGATCCGCCATATTCCGGAATCGCAAAGCCAGCGGCTGCAGCTCCAGCAGGGCGATCTCGACGTAGGCTATACGCTCTCGAGCGCCGACTTCGAGGGGTTGGAGAACCACCCCGACGTCGAGGTCCAGCGCATTCCCGGTGGCGGGCACTATTACTTCTCGGTCAACATGAAAGACCCGGATCTCGGCAAGCGTGAGGTTCGCGAGGCGCTTAAATGGTGCATCGACTATGAGGGCATCAACAGCGCCATCATGAAGAATTACGGTCTGTCCTGGCAGCGGCAGGTGTTGCCGGGTGTCCTGGGCGAACTGCCGGACCTCGAGCTTGAGCTCGATATCGAGCGTTGCAGGCAGGAACTTGCGGATGCGGGTTATCCGGATGGTATGAGCAAGACGCTGCGGGTCCTGACGCTACCGCCCTTCATCGAGATCGCCACCGCCATTCAGGGCACGATGGGGCAAGCCGGCGTGGAGGTCGAGATTCTGCCGGGTGACGGCGGCAGCGTTTATGGCGCGATGCGCAACCGCGATTTCGAAATGTTGGTCGGGCGCAGCGGCGGTGGTTTCATTCCCGATCCGCACGACACGTTGCAAGGCTCCGCCTATAATCCGGACAACAGCGACGAGGCGCAGCTTACCGGCCAGATTTCATGGCGTGCCTCCTGGTATTTCCCCGAGGTCAACGAATTGATCGAGCAGGGACTGGTCGAGAGCGACCGCGAGAAGCGCGAGCAGATCTATCAGGAGGTGCAGCGCGTGATCGAGGACAAGGTCTCATTCATGTTCCCGATCTCGCAGCGCCTCGACCCGCTGGCAGTGAACACGCGTGTTCTGCACTATCAGGGCGATCCGACCTGGATGGTGCGCTGGGAGGTCGTCGATAAGGCCGACTGATCCGGCACCCGGCAGGCCCGCATGAGGAGTTCGACGACGAGGCCCGGTTGGCGGCCGGGCGTTCCTGCGCTCACGCGCATCGCCGGCCGCACCGGCGTCCTTGTCGGCAGTACGCTCTCCACGCTGTTCCTGCTGCTCACACTGACCTTCGTCATCGGCCGGCTGCTGCCGCTCGATCCGGTGGCGGCGATCGTCGGCGATGACGCCGATCAGAGCACCTATGAGCAGGTCGAGCGCGAGTTGGGTCTCGACAAACCGCTGCCGCAGCAATTCGTGATTTTTCTCGGACGGATGCTGACGGGCGATTTCGGCAACGCGCTCTTGACCAATCAGCCGGTGTTGGACGATATCGCCCGACTGTTTCCGGCGACATTGGAACTTGCGACGGTCGCCATCATCGTCGGCGCCGGCCTCGGCGTGCCGCTCGGGGTTACCGCCGCCGTCAATCGCGGCCGTTGGATCGACCATGTCGTCCGGGTCATTTCGCTCCTGGGATATTCCACACCGATTTTCTGGCTGGCGCTGATCGGGCTCATCGTCTTTTATGCCAAGCTCGGCTGGATCGGCGGCGCCGGCCGGGTCGACATCTATTTCGTCGGCCTCGTGCCAGAGCGGACCGGACTGCTGCTGATCGATTCGCTGCTGGCGGGCGACCGCGAGGTCTTCGTCAGCGCCTTCCGTCATATCATCCTGCCGGCCTCGGTGCTGGGCTATGCCGCCATCGCCTATATCAGCCGGATGACGCGGAGCTTCATGCTTGAGCAGCTCAACCAGGAATACATCATCGCCGCCCGCGCCAAGGGGGTCTCGCGCCGGCAGATGATCTGGCGTCACGCCTTCAAGAATATCCGGGTGCAGGTGGTCACCATCGTCGCTCTGTCCTATGGCAGTCTGCTCGAGGGTGCGGTGTTGATCGAGACCGTGTTCGGCTGGCCGGGTTTCGGCCAATATCTCACCAATGCGCTCCTGATCGGCGACATGAACGCCGTGGTCGCCTGCACGCTGATCGTCGGCTGCATTTTCATCGGCCTCAACCTGCTCTCGGACATTCTTTATCGCGTGTTCGATCCGAGGACCCGATGAGCGTTCATGCCTGGCTCACCGTCGAGACGGCGCAATCCGAGTTTCACGCGAGCCTGCAGCGACTCTATGCCGGCTGGCGCAGCTTGATCCGCAACCCGCTCGGCTCTGCAGGGCTTGCGGTAATTTGCCTGTTGATCCTGGTCGCCGCCTTCGCCCCGGCCATCGCCACCCACAACCCCTACCAGCAGGACCTCACCGCACCATTATTGCCGCCGGGCGGCTCGCACCTTCTGGGCACGGACGAGCTCGGTCGCGATATCTTCTCGAGGCTCATCTACGGCTCCCGGATCACGCTGATGATCGTCGTCCTCGTGAGCGTCATCGTCGCCCCGATCGGGCTCATTCTCGGCACCGTCTCAGGTGTCATGGGCGGCATCGTCGATATCGTCATCATGCGCGTGACTGACCTGTTTCTGGCCTTTCCGAGCTTGATCCTGGCACTCGCCTTCGTCGCCGCCCTGGGGCCGGGGCTCGAGAACGCGATTGTCGCCATAGCACTCACCGCCTGGCCGCCGATCGCCCGCCTCGCCCGCGCCGAGACCCTGACCGTGCGCGGCAGCGACTATATCGCAGCAGTCCGGCTGCAGGGCGCTTCGACCCGGCGGATCATCCTTCGCCACGTCGTGCCGATGTGCATCCCCTCGGTCGTGGTCCGGGTCACGCTCAACATGGCGGCCATTATCCTGACGGCGGCCGGTCTCGGCTTTCTCGGCCTCGGTGCCCAGCCGCCGATGGCGGAATGGGGGGCCATGGTTTCGACCGGCCGGCGCTATATGCTGGATAGCTGGTGGGTCGTAACCATGCCGGGCATCGCCATTCTCGTCGTCAGCCTCGCCTTCAATCTCTTCGGCGATGCCTTGCGCGACGTCCTCGATCCAAGGGGTGAGTAGGATGACCCAGCCTTTGCTCGAGGTCGAACGCCTGCGGGTGCGGTTCACGAGCGATCATGACGTGCTCGACGCGGTCGACGGCATCTCCTTCACCGTCGGGCGTGAAAAGCTCGGCATCGTCGGCGAATCGGGCTCCGGGAAGTCGATGACGGGGCGGGCGATCCTCAAGCTGACGCCGCCGCAGGCCCAGGTCCAGGCGGAGACGCTGCGCTTCGAGGAGATCGATCTCATTCATGCGAGCGAGCGGCAAATGCTCCATGTGCGTGGCCGGCGCATCGCCATGATCCTGCAGGACCCGAAATTCTCGCTCAATCCCGTGGTCAAGGTTGGCGAGCAGATCGCCGAAGCCTATCGCATCCACCACCGTGCGGGCCGGCGTGAGGCCGACGAGCGCGCGCTTTCGATGCTCGAGGCGGTCCATATCCGCGATTCCAGGCGGGTCTTCCAGCTCTATCCGCACGAGGTCTCGGGCGGCATGGGCCAGCGCATCATGATCGCCATGATGCTGATCCCCGAGCCCGCGCTTTTGATCGCGGACGAGCCAACCTCGGCCCTCGACGTCACGGTGCGGCTCGAGATCCTGGCGCTGCTCGACGAGATGGTGGAGCGGCGTGGCCTCGGCATCATGTTCATCAGCCACGATCTGAACCTGGTGCGCCATTTCTGCGACCGCGTGCTGATCATGTATGCGGGGCGGATCGTCGAGGCGCTGCCCGCAGCCGAGCTCGATCGGGCGCAGCATCCCTATACGCGGGGGCTCCTGGCAGCATTGCCCCGGATCAAGGAGCCGCGTCGGCGTCTGGCGGTGCTGGCGCGCGATCCCCGCTGGCGGGAAGAACCGAGCGTCGTCGCCTCATGATCGAGGTCGTTGATCTCACCGTCGAATTCGGCGAGGGCCGGGGCCATATGCGGGCGGTCGACCGGGTCTCGTTCGAGGTCGAGGCGGGTCAGAGCTTCGGCATCGTCGGCGAATCGGGCAGCGGCAAATCGACCGTGCTCAGGGCCTTGGCCGGGCTCAATACCCGCTATGACGGCATCATCCGGGTGGCCGGTGCCGAGGTCGCCCATCGTCGCGACAAGGCTTTCTACAAGCGCGTCCAGATGGTCTTTCAGGACCCCTACGGCTCGCTGCATCCGCGCCAGACGGTGCATGCCCAGCTGATCGAGCCCGCGCGCATCCACCACCTCGACCGGGCCGGACAGCGGGTCGAGGTGGCGATCGAATCGGTCGGCCTGCCGGCCTCGTTCCGCTTTCGCTATCCGCACCAGCTCTCGGGCGGACAGCGCCAGCGGGTGGCGATTGCCCGGAGCCTCGTGCTCGAGCCCGAGATCCTGCTGCTCGACGAGCCGACTTCCGCCCTCGACGTTTCGGTGCAGGCCGAAATCTTGAACCTCTTGGCGGATCTCAAAGCCAGCCGCCGCCTGACCTACATCTTCGTGTCGCACGATCTGGCGGTGATCGCGCATATGTGCGACCGCATTGCTGTCATGTCCGAAGGCAGGATCGTCGAACAGCTGCCGATCGACGATCTTATCAACAGCAACTGTACCGACCCTTATACCCGCAAGCTGCTCACGGCGAGCGAAGCCTATGGCTAGTCACGATCTGGAAGCACTGGAGGCCCGATGAAAATCGAACGCGTCGAAACCGTCACCTTCAAGACGGTGAGCAACAAGATGAACGACACCGACGGTCATACCCATCCGGGGCCGGAGCGCGAAACCAGGGGCGCGCTGCTGCGGCTGGTAACCGATGACGGCCAAGTCGGCCAAGTGCTGGCGCCGGGCCTTGCTGACGTGCGAGACGATCTCTTGAGCCAATATGTGCGGCCGATCGTCGAGGGTGCGGACCCGATGCGCCATGAGCGGATCTGGCAGGCGATGTATAAATGGCAGCGCGGCAGCGGCGGCAAGTTCACCGACCGGACCTTGGCTGCGGTCGACCTGGCGCTGTGGGATCTGATCGGCAAGATCACGAGCCAGCCCGTTTGGAAGCTGGTCGGTGGCTACCGCGACAAGATCCTGGCCTATGGCAGCACCATGTGCGGCGACGATCTGGAGAACGGGCTCGCGACGCCCGAGGATTATGGCCGCTTCGCCGAATGGATGGTCAAGGAGCGCGGCTACAAGGCGGTCAAGCTCCACACCTGGATGCCGCCGATCCCGGGTGCGCCCAACGTTAAGCTCGACGTCGCCGCCTGTGCGGCGGTGCGCGAGGCGGTCGGCCCGGACATTCCCCTCATGCTCGATCCGAACCATTGGTACAGCCGCCAGGACACGCTCTGGCTCGCCCGGCAATTGGAGCAGCTCGGTTTCCTCTGGATGGAGGAGCCGATGGAGGAAGCCTCGATCAGCTCCTATCAGTGGCTCTCGAGCAATGTCGGGCTCAACATCCTCGGCCCCGAATCGGCAGCGGGGAAATACTGGACCCGCGCCGAATGGGCCGCCAAGGGGGCCTGCGACATGCTCCGCACCGGTGTGTGGGACGTCGGCGGTATCGGCCCTTCGATGAAGGTCGGCCACCTCGCCGAAAGCTTCCACATGCTGTGCGAGGTTCACGGCACCGGCGCTGGCAACATGGCGATTTGTGCTGCGATCCCGAATACCACCTTTTACGAGCGGGGGCTGCTGCATCCCTTCATCGACTACGATCAGCCGGGACCGCATCTCAATCGTATCGATGACGAGATGGACCATGAGGGCTACGTTCACTTCCGCGACGAGCCGGGCCTTGGGCAGGACATCGACGAGGCCTACATCGAGGCCAATCGCATTGGCTGAGAACGGAGGAAGCGAGCGTGAGTGACGGACCCTACGATCTGGTCGTGATCGGCGGCGGGCCGGGCGGCTATGTCTGCGCCATCAAGGCGGCGCAGCTTGGCCTCAAAGTGGCTTGTGTCGAAAAGCGCGGCCGGCTCGGCGGTACCTGCCTCAATGTCGGCTGCATTCCCTCGAAGGCGCTCCTGCACACCTCGCATCTGTTCGAGGAAGCCAAGAACGGGATGGATCATTTCGGCATCAAGGTCGGTTCGGTCGAACTCGATCTCGACGCCATGCTGGAGAACAAGGACCAGGTCGTCGACGGGCTGACCAAGGGGGTCGAGTTCCTCTTCAAGAAGAACAAGGTCGACTATGTCCGGGGTCACGGTCGTCTTAAGGGGGACGGCAAGGTCGAGGTCGAGCTTTCGGACGGGGGCTCGACGACGCTCGAGGCCAAAAACATCGTCATCGCCACGGGCTCGGAATCGACCCCGCTCAAGGGTGTCGAGGTCGATGAGGAGCATGTCGTCACCTCGACGGGCGC
>JBGSYN010000077.1:0-1757 GCA_041750975.1 Geminicoccaceae bacterium
CTCCGAGGTCGTCCGGGGTGGCCGCGCTCGAACCATGGCCCGAAGTTCCGCCAATGTGGGCTCGCCGCAGGAACAGGGCGGGGACGAACGCTCCGCGTTGAGCAAGGATCGGTCAAATGCGATCCCAGTCATCGTCGGCGCAAACATTACCGGGACGCCCAGGATGAGTTCGAGTCGGCGATGGTGCTCTCGATCGTCATAGGGGACCAAGACAAATTCGGGTCGAACTGTCGGGCCTGCATAGGTGCGCAAGAAACTCATCAAGGAGGGAATGACGTGGTCGGCGTGATGACGTTGTTCTACCTCCACGGGCAAGCCCGAAGAGTAGGAGAACAAGATTGTCTCGCCATGGCACTGCGCGGTCATGGTGCGGCGCCCCTGATAATAGATGCTGCCGCGCAATACCCTGCGGATCGCCGGTTTCAAGTGAGACGCGGCGAGGCCGTAGCGAACCCAAGGCCCGTAATCGGCCGGATGCATGGCCTGACCGACCTTGAGACCGAACAACGGGTCTTTCGTTGCAGCGCCGGCCGCTTCAAATAAGTCGACCAATCGCTGCAGAGGGATTCGGGCTTCGGGGCTGCCGACCAGCGTCTCCGGAAGCTTGGCCAACTCGAACACGCGAGATACGGCCCGTGCATTCAGCGCCTGACGAACCAACACCGGGAGCGGCCCCATGCCCCGCGCCTCAGTCGTCAATGGCAGCCTTCCCGACATTCTCTTCGATCCTTGCCGCCTCGAGCTTCATCGCCGCGACGCGTAATTTCGATCTCACTGTTCAAACTTACGCCGCTGGGTTCCTTCCGGATTGGTTGCCGCCAAACTCTCCTTGTGGCGTGAAATGGCTACCGAATGACCCGGTGTTGCCAATATCGATGGAGCCGGCGGCAAGTTCAGTCGAGGCCGCCCGCCGGCGTACAGCGTTGGCGCATAAAGGCAGTCATTCAAGGGAAGGAACGCTATATGCGGAACATCGTACTGGCTACAGCGATGATTGCGCCAGCACTGCTTGCCTATCCGGCATTGGCGCAGGAAGTCAGCAAACCCAACATTCTGGTGCTCTGGAGCGACGATATCGGCCAGAGCAACATCTCCGCTTAGACGATGGGCCTGGTCGGCTATGAGACACCCAATATCGACCGGATCGCCGAAGAGGGCATGATCTTCACAGATTATTATGGCGAGCAATCCTGCACCGCCGGCCGCTCGTCATTCATCACTGGTGAGAGCGTGTTCCGCACCGGTCTCTCGAAGGTTGCACTCCCGGGCGCCGATTTGGGCATGCGCGAGGATATTCCGACGATTGCCGCCCTCATCAAGGAACAAGGCTACAGACCCGCCGCTCTCGAGAAAGGGAGACGATGAGACGACTAATCCTGGCGGCAGCACTCTTCTTCGTTTGGCCGGCGGCCTCCTGGGCGGAGGCCCTGCCATCCTGGAACGAGGGTGCCACGAAGACCGCGATTCTCGACTTCGTCGCTGCGGTGACAAGCCCGAATTCGGCCGATTTCGTTGCCGAGAGGGACCGGATCGCGGTGTTCGACAATGACGGCACGCTGTGGGCCGAACAGCCGCTTTACTTCCAGGTCCTGTTCGCGTTCGACCGGGCCCGCCAGCTTGCCGCCGAAGATCCCGAATTCGCCAAAACGCCCGTGCTCCTGGCTGCTGCCGAAGGTGACATGCAAACGGTTCTGGAGGGCGGACAGGAAGCCCTGATGGAATTGGTTGCGGCGACCCACTCCGGCATGGCGGTCGAG
>JBGSYN010000078.1:0-3064 GCA_041750975.1 Geminicoccaceae bacterium
GGGCTTGGGTCGTGCCTCGAAGATCGCGACGTCGTGGCCATTCATGGCGAGGCGATGGGCGCAGGCGAGGCCGGCAGGGCCGGCGCCGAGCACGGCCACCTTGCGGCCGGTCGGTGCCGCCCGTGTGTAAGGGTGCTCGCCCGTTTGCATCAGTGTGTCGGTGGCGTAGCGCTGCAGACTACCGATCATGACCGGCTTGCCCTCCGCATGCTCGCGCACGCAGGCCTGTTCGCACAGGCTTTCGGTCGGGCAGACCCTGGCACACATCCCGCCCAAAATGTTCTGATCGAAGATCGTCTTGGCCGCACCTTCGGGCTGGCCCGTGGCGATCTGGCGGATGAACAGCGGGATGTCGATCTCGGTCGGGCAGGCCTGGACGCAGGGCGCGTCGAAACAGAAATAACAACGATCGGCGGCGACATGGGCCTCGTGCCGGGTCAAAGGCGGATGCAGGTCGCCGAAATTCTCAGCATACTCCTCGGCCGACAGCCTGCCTGCGGCTATCCCCGGCGCCAGCCGGTTCGCCGTCCCACCAGCCGCCATCGATCAGACCCCGGCCGGCATGTTGGCGGCATCGCGTACAACCGAGCGCGGTGTGGTCAGCTCTTTCCATTTGCTCAAGGCGGCATGGACGGCGGGGAAGGGTTTGCGCTTCAGGAACTTGCCGCGCCCGGGCGTCGGCTGGATATTCTGGCCGGCCGACCAGACGATTTCGCCGCGGGACATCGTATAACGCGGCAATGCCGAGACCTTCACGCCTTCGAAGACATTATAGTCGATGGCGGATTTCTGATTGGCCGCCGAAATGGTCTTGCCTGCCTTCGGGTCCCAGACGAGGATATCGGCATCGGCGCCGACCACGACGGCACCCTTCTTCGGATAGATGTTGAGGATGCGGGCGATATTGGTCGAGGTCACGGCGACGAACTCTTCCGGCGTCAATCTGCCGGTCTCGACGCCATAGGTCCACAGCACCGAAAGCCTATCCTCGAGCCCGGCGGTGCCGTTGGGGATCTTGGTGAAATCGCCGAGCCCGGCGCGTTTCTGTTCGGTGGTGAAGGCGCAGTGGTCAGTGGCGACGACCTGGAGCGAACCGGACTGAAGACCGGCCCACAAGCTGTCTTGATGCGCCTTGCAGCGAAATGGCGGTGACATCACGCGCTGGGCGGCGTGGTCCCAGCTCTTGTTCTCATATTCGCTCTCATCGAGAACGAGGTGCTGCGCCAGAGGCTCGCCATAAACCCGCTGGCCCTTCTGGCGCGCCCGGCGGATCGCCTCATGCGCCTGCTCGCAGGAGACGTGGACGATATAGACCGGCACGCCCGTGGCATCGGCGATCATGATCGCCCGGTTGGCGGCCTCGCCCTCGACCTCGGGCGGGCGCGAGAACGCATGCGCCTCAGGCCCGGTGATGCCTTCGGCCAGAAGCTTCTGCTGCAATGCGGCGACGACATCGCCGTTTTCGGCATGGACCAGCGGCATGGCCCCCAGGGCGGCACATCGGCTGAATGAGGCGAACATCTCGTCATCATCCACCATCAAGGCGCCCTTATAGGCCATGAAGTGCTTGAAGGTGTTGATGCCACGGCCGACGATTTCGGCCATCTCGTCGAAGATGCGCTCGGACCAGCCGGTCACGCACATATGCCAGCTATAATCGATGCAGGCCTTGCCGTCGGCCTTGGCTTCCCATTCGCGCCAAGCATCGAGCATCGAGCCATCCGGTGCCGGGATGCAGAAATCGATGACAGAGGTCGTACCGCCGGAAGCGGCAGCGAAGGTGCCGGTCTCGTAATCGTCCGTCGTGAACGTCCCCATGAATGGCATTTTGAGATGGCAATGCGGATCGATCCCGCCCGGCATGATCAGGGCCTCTGACGCATCCACCACCTCGTCGCCCCTGAGGTTCGGGCCGATGGCTGTGATCGTCTCGCCCTCGATCAGGATGTCCGCTTCATAGGTGCGGTCCGCGGCGACGATGGTCCCGCCCTTGATCACCTTGCTCATGGCTTCACTCCCATTGTCAGCGATTGATGCTTGTGCACTTCAAGGCACGATTTCGGCGGTCTCGACGACCGCATGGAACAGCACATTGGTGCCGGCCTCGGCCCATTCCGGGCTGATCTCTTCGTCCTCGTTGTGGCTCAGGCCATCGACGCAGGGGCACATCACCATGGCGGTGGGCGCCACGCGGCTGATCCAGCAGGCGTCGTGACCCGCGCCCGAGACGACATTGCGATGGCTGTAGCCGAGGCGTTCGGCGGCATTTCTGATCGCGGTCACGCAATTCTCGTCGAAGGTTATCGGATCGAAGGCGCCGGCGACCTCGATCTCGAGGCCGAGCCCGCTCTCGTCGCAGATTTGTTTGGCTCCCTCGCGTACACGGGTTTCCATATCCTGGAGGATCTCGAGCTTGGGCGAGCGGATATCGACCGTGAAAACGACCTCGCCAGGGATGATGTTGCGGCTGTTGGGCCTGACCTCGCAATGGCCGATGGCACCCACGGCGTTGGGCGCGTGGCTCCAGGCGATCTCGTCGACGAGTTGCGTGATCCGTGCCATGCCGAGCCCGGCATTGCGGCGCATCGGCATCGGGGTCGAGCCGGTGTGGCTTTCCTTGCCGGTCACCGTGCATTGCAGCCAGCGCAGCCCCTGGCCATGCGTGACGACGCCGATATCCTTGCCTTCGGCTTCGAGGATCGGGCCCTGCTCGATGTGCAGTTCGAAGAAGGCGTGCATCTTGCGGGCGCCGACTTCTTCCTCGCCCTTCCAGCCGATGCGGTCGAGTTCGTCGCCGACGCTCGCACCCGCCGCATCCTTTCTGGAATAGGCGTAGTCCAGATCGTAGACGCCTGCGAAGACGCCCGAGGCGAGCATGGCGGGGGCGAACCGCGTGCCTTCCTCATTGGTCCAGTTGGTGATGATAATCGGATGACGCGTCTTGATCTCGAGCTGGTTGAGCAGGCGGACGATTTCGAGCCCACCGAGCACACCCAGCACCCCGTCATATTTGCCGCCGGTCGGCTGGGTGTCGAGATGCGAGCCGACATAGACCGGCAAGGCC
>JBGSYN010000079.1:0-20344 GCA_041750975.1 Geminicoccaceae bacterium
GGCCTTGCCGGTCTATGTCGGCTCGCATCTCGACACCCAGCCGACCGGCGGCAAATATGACGGGGTGCTGGGTGTGCTCGGTGGGCTCGAAATCGTCCGCCTGCTCAACCAGCTCGAGATCAAGACGCGTCATCCGATTATAATCACCAACTGGACCAACGAAGAAGGCACGCGGTTCGCCCCCGCCATGCTCGCCTCGGGCGTATTCGCCGGCGTCTACGACCTCGATTATGCCTATTCCAGGAAAGATGCCGCCGGTGCGTCCGTCGGCGACGAACTCGACCGGATCGGCTGGAAAGGCGAAGAGGAAGTCGGCGTGCGAAAAATGCACGCCTTCTTCGAGTTGCATATCGAGCAGGGCCCGATCCTCGAAGCCGAAGGCAAGAATATCGGCGTCGTCACCCACGGCCAGGGCCTGCGCTGGCTGCAATGCACCGTCACCGGCAAGGAAAGCCACACCGGCTCGACGCCGATGCCGATGCGCAAGAATGCCGGGCTCGGCATGGCCCGCATCACCCAGTTGGTCGACGAGATCGCCTGGAGCCACGCGCCCGATGCCGTGGGTGCCATCGGCCATTGCGAGGTCAGGCCCAACAGCCGCAACATCATCCCGGGCGAGGTCGTCTTCACCGTCGATATCCGCTCGCCCAAGCTCGAGATTTTGCAGGACATGGAAACCCGGGTACGCGAGGGGGCGAAAAATATCTGCGACGAGATTGGGCTGGGCCTCGAGATCGAGATCGCCGGCGCCTTCGATCCGATCACCTTCGACGAGAATTGCGTCACCGCGATCAGGAACGCCGCAGAGCGCCTCGGCTACAGCCACCGCAATCTCGTCTCGGGTGCGGGTCACGATGCCTGCTGGATCAGCCGCGTCGCACCCACCGCCATGGTGATGTGCCCCTGCGTCGACGGCCTGAGCCACAATGAGGACGAAGAGATCAGTCCCGAATGGGCCGAAGCCGGCGCCAATGTGCTGTTCCATGCGGTTGTCGAGACCGCCGAAATCGTGCCGTGAAGTGCACAAGCATCAATCGCTGACAATGGGAGTGAAGCCATGAGCAAGGTGATCAAGGGCGGGACCATCGTCGCCGCCGACCGCACCTATGAAGCCGATGTCCTGATCGAGGGCGAGATGATCGCCGCCATCGGCCCCAATCTCAAGGGCGACGAGGTGGTGGATGCGTCCGAGGCCCTGATCATGCCGGGCGGGATCGATCCGCATTGTCATCTGAAAATGCCCTTCATGGGGACGTTCACGACGGATGATTACGAGACCGGCACCTTCGCCGCGGCATCCGGCGGCACCACCTCGGTGATCGATTTCTGCATCCCGGCACCGGACGGCTCGATGCTCGACGCCTGGCGCGAATGGGAAGCCAAGGCGGACGGCAAGGCCTGCATCGACTATTGCTGGCACATGTGCGTGACCGGCTGGTCGGAGCGCATCTTCGACGAGATGGCCGAGGTCGTGAACCGCGGCGTCAACACCTTCAAGCACTTCATGGCCTACAAAGGGGCCTTGATGGTGGACGATGACGAGATGTTCGCCTCGTTCAGCCGCTGTGCCGCCCTGGGTGCGATGCCGCTGGTCCACGCCGAGAATGGCGATGTTGTCGCCGCCTTGCAGCAAAAGCTCCTGGCCGAAGGCATCACCGGGCCCGAGGCCCACGCCTTCTCGCGGCCGCCCGAGGTCGAGGGCGAGGCCGCCAATCGCGCCATCATGATCGCCGATGCCACGGGCGTGCCGGTCTATATCGTCCACGTCTCCTGCGAGCAGGCACACGAGGCGATCCGCCGGGCGCGCCAGAAGGGCCAGCGGGTCTATGGCGAGCCTCTGGCGCAGCATCTGATCCTCGATGAGAGCGAGTACGAGAACAAGAGCTGGGATCATGCCGCCCAGCGCGTGATGTCGCCGCCGTTTCGCGGCAAGGCGCATCAAGACAGCCTGTGGGCCGGCCTGCAGGCGGGCTCGCTCCAGGTCGTCGCCACCGATCACTGCGCCTTCACCACCGAACAGAAACGCGCGGGGATTGGCGATTTCACGAAGATCCCCAACGGCACCGCCGGGCTCGAGGATCGGCTCTCGGTGCTGTGGACCTACGGCGTCGAGACCGGCAGGCTGACGCCCGAGGAGTTCGTTGCCGTGACCTCGACCAATATCGCCCGCATCCTCAACATATACCCGAAGAAGGGTGCCGTTGTCGTCGGCGCCGATGCCGATATGGTCGTCTGGGACCCGAAGGCGGGCAAGACGATCTCGGCGGCCAACCAGAAATCCGCCATCGACTATAATGTCTTCGAGGGCGTGAAGGTCTCGGCATTGCCGCGCTATACGATGTCCCGAGGCGAAATCGTCTGGTCGGCCGGCCAGAATATCCAGCCGACACCGGGGCGCGGCAAGTTCCTGAAGCGCAAACCTTTCCCCGCCGTCCATGCCGCCCTGAGCCAATGGAAGGCGCTGACCGCCCCACGCTCGGTCGTGCGCGATGCCGCCAACATGCCGGCCGGGGTCTGATCGATGGCAAGTAACCGGCTGGCGCCGGGCATTTCGGCAAGTAGATTGTCAGCAAAAGAATATGCTGAGAATTTCGGCGACCTGCATCCGCCCTTGACCCGGCACGAGGCGCATGTCGCTGCCGATCGCTGCTATTTCTGTTTCGATGCGCCCTGCGTCCAGGCCTGCCCGACGGAAATCGACATCCCGCTCTTTATCCGCCAGATCGCCACGGGCCAGCCAGAGGGTGCGGCCAAAACGATCTTCGATCAGAACATTTTGGGGGGGATGTGCGCCAGGGTCTGCCCCACCGAAAGCCTGTGCGAGCAGGCCTGCGTGCGCGAGCATGCGGAAGGCAAGCCGGTGATGATCGGTAGTCTGCAGCGCTACGCCACCGACACCCTGATGCAAGCGGGCGAGCACCCTTACACACGGGCGGCACCGACCGGCCGGAAAGTGGCCGTGCTCGGCGCCGGTCCGGCCGGCCTCGCCTGCGCCCATCGGCTCGCCATGCACGGCCACGATGTCGCAATCTTTGAGGCGAGGCCCAAGCCTGGCGGGCTCAATGAATATGGCATCGCCGCCTATAAGACGGTCGAGGGTTTCGCCCAGGCGGAGGTCGACTGGCTCTTGAAGATCGGCGGCATCACCATCGCCTATGACAAGGCTCTGGGCCGCGATCTCAGCGTCATCGACCTGCGCCGGGACCATGATGCGGTCTTCCTCGGGATAGGCCTTGGCGATGTCAACGATCTCGGCCTCGAAGGCGAGATGAACGGTGCCGTCGCCGACGCCGTAGGCTTTATCGCCGAACTGCGGCAGACGACCGACCTCTCCCGCCTGCCGGTCGGCCGCCGCGTCGTCGTCATCGGCGGCGGCATGACGGCCATCGATGCCGCCGTGCAGTCGAAGCTGCTCGGTGCCGAGGAGGTGACGATCGTCTATCGGCGCGGACCCGAGCAGATGAGCGCCTCGCGCTACGAGCAGGATCTGGCGACCTCGAAGGGTGTCCGCATCCGCCATCACGCCCGGCCGGTGCGGATCGAGGAGGGTGCGATCGAGTTCGAACGGACCGACGGCAGCGGCGAGCGATTCAGGCTCGAGGCCGATCAGGTGTTCAAGGCGATCGGGCAAAGACTCGACTCGGCCGAGGCGTTCGCGCTCGATGGCCGCAAGATCAAGGTCGACAAAGAGGGCAGAACCTCGATCGAGCGCGTCTGGGCCGGCGGCGATTGCGTCGCTTCAGGCGATGATCTGACGGTGACGGCGGTAGCCCAAGGCCGCGACGCCGCGGAGTCCATCCATCGTTCACTGACGGGAGGGGATTGAGCCATGGCCGATCTGCGCAGCGACTATCTCGGCATCAAGTCGCCCAACCCCTTTTGGCTCGCCTCGGCACCACCGACCGACAAGCAATACAATGTCGAGCGCGCCTTCAAGGCCGGCTGGGGTGGCGTCGTTTGGAAAACCCTCGGCCTCGACCCGCATTGCGTCAACGTCAACGGCCCCCGCTACGGTGCCGTCTGGGGGGCGGATCGCAGGCTCCTGGCGATGAACAATATCGAGCTCATCACCGACCGGCCGCTGCAGATCAATCTCGACGAGATCAAGATCGTCAAGCGCAACTGGCCGGATCGGGCTCTGGTCGTTTCCTTGATGGTGCCTTGCGAGGAGGTCTGCTGGAAGGAGATCCTGGGCCAGGTCGAGGATACGGGTGCGGACGGCATCGAGCTCAATTTCGGCTGCCCGCACGGGATGTCCGAGCGCGGCATGGGCTCGGCCGTCGGCCAAGTCCCCGAATACATCGAAATGGTGGTGCGTTGGTGCAAGCAGAACACGCGCATGCCGGTGATCGTCAAGCTGACCCCCAACATCACGGATATCCGCTATCCGGCGCGTGCCGCCAAGAAAGGTGGCGCCGACGGCGTCAGCCTGGTCAACACGGTCTCCTCGATCACCTCGGTCGATCTCGACAATTTCAGCCCGGAGCCCTCGATCGACGGCAAGGGTGCGCATGGCGGCCTGTGCGGTCCTGCCATCAAGCCGATCGCACTCCGCATGCTCGCCGAAATCGCCCGAGATCCCGAGACAGCGGCCCTGCCGCTCTCCGGCATCGGCGGCATCACCACATGGCGGGACGCGGCCGAGTTCATGGCGCTAGGTGCGCAAAACGTCCAGGTCTGCACGGCGGCGATGACCTATGGCTTCAAGATCGTCGAGGAATTGCAGACCGGCCTCGCCAACTGGATGACCACCAAAGGCTTCGGCACGATCGATGAATTCGTCGGCCGCGCCGTGCCCAACGTCACCGACTGGCAATATCTCAACCTCAACTATGTGACCAAGGCCCGCATCGATCAGGACCTCTGCATCCAGTGCGGCCGCTGCCACATCGCCTGCGAGGACACCTCGCACCAGGCGATCACCGCCACCAAGAACGGCAAACGGCATTTCGAGGTGATCGACGAGGAATGCGTCGCCTGCAATCTCTGCATCAACGTCTGTCCGGTCGAGAACTGCATCACCATGGAGCGCCTGCCGGCAGGTGCGGTCGACCCGCGCACCGGCATGACGGTTCCGCCCGAGCCCGCCGATTGGACCATGCACCCGAACAACCCGTCGCGCATCGCCGCGGAGTAGGTCGCCAGATCCCATGCCCGTCCTGCTTTGCTACGGCGATTCCAACACGCATGGCTCGTTGCCCAGAACGGAAGCCGAGAAACGGTCCCGGCTAGGTCTGGATGAGCGCTGGCCGGGTGTCGCGGCGACGGCCCTGGGCACCGGCTGGCAGGTCGTCGAGGAGGGGCTGCCGGGGCGCACGACGGTCCACGACGACCCGGTGAAAGGCGACCACCTGAACGGTCTCGACGGACTGCCGATCGCTTTGAACAGCCATCGTCCGATCGATGTCGTCGCGTTGATGCTGGGCACGAACGACCTCAAGTCGCGCTTCGCCGTGACTGCGGAAGAGATCAGGGACTCCTTGGAACGGCTGCTGGACATCATCGCTCGAAGCGATTGCGGGCCGGACGAAGGTGCTCCCGCCACACTCCTGATTGCACCGCCTCCCGTCCTCGAAGACGGCCGTCTCGGCTCTCTCTTTGTCGGTGCGGCCGCCAAGTCCGCTTATTTCAAAGCTCTCTTCGGCGAACTCGCCAGGGGTCGCGGCATTGGCTTTCTCGACGCCGGCACGATCATCGCCTCGAGCCCGATCGACGGCGTGCACTTCGACGCCGAGGCACACGCCAAGCTCGGCCGAGCAGTCGCCGAGGTCGTGACGGCGTCGTTCCCGTCGCTTCAGAATAAATTCGGCGGGCGGCCTTTGATGTCGGTTTGAAGCGCGAACAGGCTGCCCGAGAGCGGGGCCTGGGTCAGTAAATCCTCGGAAAGCCGGATGCGGCCGCTGGTGATGTAGAGTGTTTTCAGGTCCGGCCCGCCGAACACGCAACTCGACGGCCGCGGCACCGGCAGCTCGATGGTCTGCAGGAGCCCACCGTCGGGGCTGTAGCGGCGGATCGCCCAGCCATCCCACATCGCACACCAGAGACAGCCTTCGGCGTCGACCGTCAGGCCGTCGGGCCGGCCCTCGTCGGGCGTGGTCTCGATGAAGGGCCGGCGATTGGTGATCTCGCCCGTCTCGAGATTGAAATCGAAGGCGAAGATGGTCTGTGCCGCCGAATCGGCGAAATACATGACTCGATCGTCGGGGCTCCAGTCGAGCCCGTTCGAGACGGTGAAGCCATTGGCGACGCGGGCCCAGCTGCCATCCTTGAGAAACCGGTAGATCGCACCGCGGCCGGGGCTGGCGTCGAGCGCCATGGTACCCGCCCAGAGCCGGCCTGCCGCATCGCATCTTGCGTCATTGAAACGCGTGTCGGTGATCCCGGCCTCGGGATCGACCATCGGCTGCAATACGCCCTCGTCGAAATCCAGGCTTTCGAGGCCGTCTTGTGTCAAGGCGACCAGGCCACCGCCTCGCCGGAGTACCACGGCGCCGATCAGGCGTGGCAGCCCCCTGCTCTGATTTTCACCCGTTGCCGGAACGAAGCGGTGCACGGCGGGGGCCAGGATATCGACCCAGTAGAGGCATTGCTCCGCAGGCGACCAGACGGGCCCCTCGCCCAGATAGGCCGTGCTCGGCAGGACACAGGCGACCCGGCTTTCCTGGGCCTGCCGCACCGGACGGGGTGCCGTCGACATGCTGACGCTGGTCGCACCGACATTGCCGGAGATCCGGCGCGCAGCTTCCATCAGACGGCGGCCCATGGTGTGCAGCCGGTCGCCGGCAAGCCGATGGCTCGGCCCAAGCACGCCGATCGAGGCCAGGGGCTCGCCCTTGTGATCGAGGATCGGTGCCGCCACCGCATGCACGCCCTCGACATGCTCGCTCTCGGAGGTCGCATAGCCGCGGGCGCGGGTCAGCGCCAGATCCTGCGCCAACCGCGCCGCCTCGGTGATGGTATGCTCGGTGAAGGCCTCAAGCTCGATTTCCTCAAGCTGGCGCCGCTGCGGCGCCGGCGGCAGAAAAGCCAGCAACGCCTTGCCCAGCGCCGTGCAGTGCAAGGGCGCCCGCCTGCCGACACCGAGCCTGAGACCGATGGTGTGGATCGAGCTTCGCTCGTCGATGTAGAGCACCGCACCCGAATCGAATTCGCCGAGCGACACGGTCTCGCTGGTTTCGTCGGCGAGACTGTCGAGTTCGGGGGCAGCGGCCCCGCGCAGATCGAAGGCCGCCCAGACCTTGTGCGCCAGCTCGAACAGCCGATGACCGAGCCAGTAGGTATTGGTCCGCGCATCGAGGCGGATCAGCCGGCGTTCGATCAGGGCCTGCAGGATGCGGTGCAGGGTCCCCTTGGGCAGGCCCGTCCGCAACGCAAGCTCGGTAAAGCGCAACGGTCGGTCGGCCTCGCCGATGGCATCGAGCACGGCCAGCCCCTTCAACAGCGCCTGGGCGCCGGGGATCGCACCATTGTCCTTGGCGAGAGCCGAACTCAATGGGGCCGGTGCCCCTCGACCAGGGTCCGGTACATGACGCGCCGATGCCCCGAATAATCGTTGATCGCCGTGTGCAGCAGGCAGGGATTCTCCCAGAACAGCAGCGTGCCCTGGCTCCAGCGCAGGCGACAGCTATGTTCGGGCCGGGTCGCCACCGACACCAGAAAATCGATGATCGGCCGGCTTTCCGCCGCGCTGAAACCGTCGAAGCGGCGCATCGCGCTCGTCACCATGAGGTAGGGGCGGCCGGTGCGCGGATGCGCGCAGACGATGGGATGCAGCGTCTCGAAGCCTTCGATGCCGTCGGGCGCTTCCTTGACCCGAAGATGGCGATGCCTGGCATTGCCGGCAAAGACGCCCTCGGCCGAGTGCACACCCTTGAGATCCCGGACCAGCGCCTTCATCCCCGGCGAGAGTGCCTCGTAGGCAAGCTCGAGCGAGGCGAACATGGTATCGCCGCCGACCGGCGGGATGACCTCGCCATAGAGCATGGTGATGCCGGGCGGCCGTTCCTGCCAGGCCAGATCCATGTGCCAGTTCTCGCCGATGACCGGCCCGGTCTCATCGGCGTCGCGGGCAAACTTGACGATATCGGCGAAGCCCTCGACCGGAACATGAACCGGGTTGTCGGCATAAGGACCGAAGCTGCGGGCAATCCGATGCAGGCTTTCAGGCGTCACTGATTGGCCGCGCACGGCGACCACATGATAGCGGCCCAGCGTGTCGAGGATCGCTTCGCGCACGGTTTCGTTGAAATCGGTGACGAGATCGATCCCCCGGACATCGGCGCCGAGAAAGGGTGTCCAGGGCATGACCTCGAAGGGTGTGTCAGGCTCCATGGCGTGGCTCTCCTATTTAACAGCACCCGAGGTGAGTCCGCCCACCAGATAGCGCTCGAGAAAGAGATAGATGATGATGATCGGAATGGCGGTGAGCATGGCGGCCGCCATGATCTCGTTCCAGGCCGTGAAATGCTCGCCCTTGAGCGTGGCGATGCCGACATTGGCGGTCCAGGAGTTCTGCGCACTCGTGAGAAAGGTCCGGGCGAACGCATAGTCGCCCCAGGACAACACCACACCATAAAGCGCCGTGGCGGCAATCCCCGGGGCCGCGGCAGGCAGCACCACCCGCCAGAGAGCGCCCAATGGCGTGCAGCCATCGATCATCGCCGCCTGTTCGAGCTCGGTCGGAATGGTGTCGAAATACCCTTTGAGCATCCAGGTGCTGAACGGCACGATCAAGGTGGCATGCGCCAGAACGATCGACCAAAGGCTGCCAATGAGCCCGATCTGGCGAAAGATCACGAAGAGCGGGATCACCAACAGGGTGGCCGGCAGCATCTTGCTGACGAGAATGAAGAGCCCGAGCTCATGGCCGCCGCGGACGCGGAACCGTGACAGGCTATAGGCTGCCAGCACACTGACGCTCAGGGAAAGGGCCACGGCCCCGGCAGCAGCCAGGCTTGAATTGGTTAGCCAGCGCAACAAGGGCCGCTCGGTGATCGATTCCCAATAAACGATCCAGTTGGGTTCGGCCGGCCAGAAGACGGGCGGGAATTGCTTCAGCTGGCTGGTCGGCGCAAGCGAGCTTGTGAACATCCAATAGATCGGAAACATCACGATCGCACAGACGACGATGACCGTGAGGTAAAGCATGGCGGAGTGGAGTGGACTGCGATGCATACCGGCCCCCCTCAGTAAAGCGGCTGCGCGACGCGGCGGACCATGAAGCGGGCCGCAACCGCGCAGATGACCAAAGTGACGACGCCGATTGCCGCGGCATAGCCCATCTTGAAGAAGCTGAAGGCCTGCTCGTAGGTCATGATGCCGAGAGTTTCGGTGGCGTTGATCGGCCCGCCCTGGGTCAGGACGTAGATCACCGAGAAATCGCGGAACACCCAGAGCATCACCAGCACGAGGGTCGGGCCAAGCACCGGCGACAGGCAGGGCAGCGTGATATTGAGAAAGCGCTGCCACGCCGTGGCCCCGTCGACCCGTGCCGCCTCGTAGAACTCCTCGGGGATCGATTGGAGGCCGGCCAGGAGCATGATCGAGACGAAGGGATAGCCCTTCCAGACCATGACGACGGTGACGACGAAGAAAGCCCCCGCACCCGAGCTGAACCAGGCGATCGGCCTTTCGACGATGCCGAGCGTCACCAGCGTCCAATTGACGACACCGAAGGAGCTGTCGAAGATCCACCAGAAGCCGATGACGGCGACGACCTCGGGGATGGCCCAGGGAATGGCGATCAACAGCCGCGCCAGTTTGCGGCCCTTGAAGACCTGGTTGAGCAAAAGCGCCGTGCCCATGCCGATGATGAAGCAGGAGGTCGTCACCAGCAGGACGAGCCGGATCGTTACCCAACAGCTGTGCCAGAACTCGGCCGAAGCGAAGAGGCGCTGGTAGTTGACCAGCGTCCAGGGCTGATCCCCGCTGCCGATCCGGGCGATCTTCACGTCCTGCAGCGAGAGATCGATCGAGAGGATCAAGGGGTAGGCGATGATGGCGGCAATCAGCAGCAAGGCCGGCAGCAGCAGGATGTAGCCGAGCTTGTGCTGATTGCCGGGCCGCGACAGGTTGAAATCGAACCAGCGGCTGCGATAGATCGAGGCTACAGGGGGCGGGGACGAACCTCTGGCGATGCCGATATCCGCGGTCTGGCGGGCCATCCTCTGCCGTCCCCTTCCTGTCTAGAGCGCTGCCGCGCGCTCTTGCATGCGGGCCGCCGTCTCGGCCGGATCGAGATCATCGATCAGCATCCGCTGGATCTCCTCCTGGATCATCTTCGAGAACTCGTTGAAATTGACCTCGAAGCCCGTCGGCATGCGATCGACACCGGCTTCGGCCGCCTCGTTCATGGTTTCCACCAGGAGATCGAAATGCGGCACGCTGGCCTCGATATCGTCCGGCACGGCACCGGGCATGGGTGCCGGTGAAGCGCCGAGCTCGGCGAATTTGCGCTGCTGCTCTTCGGAGGCCGTGATCTCGATGAAGTCCCAAACCAGCTGCTTGGTCGCGTCATCGATCTCGCTCGGCATGGCGATGATGTTGGAGGACCCACCCATCGGCGGATGGAAGGGCGGGGCCGCAAGTTTCAACTGCGCCAGGATCTCGGGCTCGGCATTCTGCATGATGCCATAGAGCCAGGGGCCGTCGACGCGCTGGGCGATCTTGCCTTCGATGAAGAGCTGGCGAACATCGCCCGATGCCAGATCGAGCGGCGTCAGGTTCTCGCTGATGAGCGTTTTCCAGCGGGTCAGCGCCTCGATCATTTCGGGCGTATCGAGGGTCGGCTCGCCCTGCTCGTTGCTCCAATTGCCGCCGGCATCGACGACATAGGACAGGACCTCGCTCAGATACTGACCGGGACCGCCAGCCGTCGACAGACCGACCCCGTATTGATCGATGAAGCCGTCGCCGTCGGTGTCCTTGGTCAGCGCCCGGGCGGCTTCGAGATGCTCCTCGTAGGTCGTCGGCACCTTGAGGCCGGCTTCCTCGAACATCGCCTCATTATAGGCGTTAATGGTGCCGAAATAGAGCAGCATCAGACAGACCGTGTCGCCGTTCCATTCGCATTTGCCCTGCCCGGCCCAGCCATCGAGATCGAGCCCCGCCTCCTCGATCCAGGGATCGAGGTTTTCGAGCCAGCCCAGTTCGGCGAAATTCGGATATTCGAATGACGCCAGATGAACGATCTCCGGCGGCGAGCCGCTCGCAAAAAGTGTCGTCATCTGATCGGCATAGGAATCGCGCGGCACATTCGTGAACTCGATCGTTACATCGGGGTGCACCGCTTCGAACTCCTCGATGATGCCACGCCACCAGGGCCCGTAGGCGGGATCTTCGACCTGCCAGGAGAGCATGCGCAGGGTCTCCTGTGCGGCGACAGGCCCGGTGTCGGCCCCGAAAGCCAATGCCGCGACTGCGGCACTCAACGAGAGTCGGGTGGTAAGGGATCTGAGCGTCATGATTGCCTCCTTGCTCATCGGATTGTTCATTCAATGCGTCACCGGCCGGAGCGCCGCCAGATCGGGGCGGACGCCGAGGCCGGGTGATTGCGGGACACTATAAGCGCCGTTCTCGCACGCCATGTCGGTCTCGAGAAAACGGCGGTTCTTCTCGAAGATCGAATGCTGGAACTCGTGCGCCAGCACGTCGTAGAGGGCGGACGAGGCCTGCAGGCTCGCCGCCATGAAGATCCCCATGCCGATCGTGGCATGAGGGATGATTTTCACATGATGCGCCTGGGCGAGGTGGCCGATGCGCATGAACTGGGTGATGCCGGTATGGCCCATTTCGGGCTGGATGATGCCGACTGCGTTGCGCTTCAGCCGCAGCAGAGCCTGAAACACCGTGCGCCATTCCTCGCCCAATGCCAGCGGCACGCCGATGCGTTCCGCAACCCAAGCCTGACCGTCGAGATCCTCGGGCTTGACGGGCGCCTCGATGAACCAGGGGCGATAGGGCTGCATTGCCGACGCCAGGCTCACCGCCGCCGGCGCATCGAGCTGCCAATGAAGATCGACGGCGATGCCGACCTCCGGCCCGAGGCCTTCCCGCAAGGCAGCGAGTTCCCGAACCGCCCCGTCATCGGCGACGACGGCTGCGAATTTGACGGCATCGAAGCCGCGGCCGATCCAGTCCTGCGCGAACGCCACACGCTCATCGAGCGTCGGTCTGGGCAGGCCCGAAACATAGGCCTTGATGCGGTCGCGCCGCCTGCCGCCGAGGAGCTTCGCCACCGGCATACCGCTCAGTTTTCCGGCGAGATCCCAAAGTGCAATGTCGATGGCGGCGAGCGCATCGAGATAGAAGCCGTCATCATAGCCGCGCACCCGCATCAGATCGTAGAGATCCTCGTGGATCACGGCCGCATCCATGGGATCGCGGCCGATGACGAAATCGGCAAGAAGATCGTCGATGATGGCCGTGACCGCACCCGGGGCGACGATGCCATAGGTCTCACCCCAGCCCTCCGCCCCATCCCGGCTGGTCAGCCGCACCACCACCGATCGGTCGAACGTCGGATAGACCGTGCGGTTGCCGGCCCGGACAAAATAGCCGTTCCTGTTCGCACCTTCGCCCGAGCGTAGGCTGCCGAGATAAGGCTGATCGCGCTCGGCCTCGAAGACGAAGCACTCGACCCGATCGACCGAATCGCTCATGCGGCAGCCAGCACGGTTTTGGGTGCCGGCGGGACGACGTTAAGAAGATCCTCGACCTCTTCCAACATGATCCGCAGCTCCTCGCGGTCGCCGGCATCGAGCTCGGGCGAGCCGTCACGAACCGCTTCGGTGGCGAAAATCCCGCGGGATTTGAGCACGGCCTTGGTCAGCCGCATGCGGAAGATCGCTTGCATGTTCAAGAGCGGCAGGATGCGGTTGAAGATGGCGCGAGCCTGCGCCACGTTGCTTGCGGCATGGGCGCGGACAATGGCGACATGGGCTTCGGTCAGCTCCGATGCCGGCAGCGTTCCGGCGACACCGCGATTGAGCTCGTCGATGATATAGCGCCCGCCGGCGCCGCCGAAGACGCTCTCGATCGACGCCGGACGGCCCTCGATCAACCGCGTAATGCGCTGACCCGACGGCAGGGTTTCCTCTTTCACATAGCGGATGGCCGGAACCGCCGCGGCGGCCTCGAGAATGGTCTCGACGGAAAGGCCGGAGCCGACGGGCACTGGCGCGTTCTGCAGCATGATGGGAATGCCGGCCCGATCGCCAACCCTGGCGAAGAAATTACGGAGTGCCGCAGGATCGCTGCCGACCGAGGCCGGAGCCATGACCATGGCGGCGGCCGCCCCACGCTCGGCCCCCTGTCTTGCAAGGGTGCCGGCCGTCTCGGCGCTCTGCGCACTGGCGCCGACGATGATCGGGATTTTGCCCGCGACCGCTTCGGCAATGACCTCGAGAGCCGCGGTGCGTTCAACGTCGGTCAGAAAATTGAACTCGCTGGCAACGCCCGGGAAGACGACACCGTCGGCGTCTGCCTCCAGAACATAGGCGACCAGCCGCCGCAGGCTTTCATGGTCGACCTCGCCCTTCGTCGTAAAGGGCGTGGCCAGCACCGGAAAGGCTCCCTGAATCATTGTGTTCCAATTTATAGAACTGGGTTTTTCCTGTTGGAACAATGCCGGCGACACGCGGCTATGTCAACTGCTTTGCAATGACAGCGCGGCTAGCCGAAACCGGGGACCAGTGGCTCGATCGTATATCGTATCGTCGCCGCATAGTCCGGAGCCGGCGGACGACCCAAGCCGATTTGCCCGCTCGCCAACAGCGGTGCGGAAGAGCGGCGCAGCGTCAGGCTCTCGCCCGATCGCGAGATGACGAATGTGCCGTTGGTGCTGTGATCGGCGATGGTGAACGTGTCGCCGCTATAGCTGATCGTCGCGTGATTGCGCGAGACATGCTCACCCAGCACGGTGAGATCGCGGTCAGCCAGGCGGCCGATCTCGAGGCGGCCCATGCGGGGGCTGAAACAGACTTCGCCGGTACTATGCACCAGGGTCAAACCGAATGTCGTGAGGGTGCTAAGCTGGTCGGCCATACCGCTCATCACGGTGGCGCTGTCGTCGAACGTGACGAGGCTGTAGATGTTGGCCGGCTTGCTCAGCCCCTTGATCGAGGCCCGGTCGATCAGCCGGGTCAGGTTGCGTGACACCGGCGACAATTGCTCGACCACGCCTTCGGTCATGAGGATCTCGCCGGCATGGGCCAGCGCCATGATGCGGGCGGCGATGTTGACCGTGGTACCGTAGAAGTCGCGGCCCTGAGGCAACGTTGTGCCGTGATCGAGCCCGATGCCCACACCGATACAACGCTCATCGGCGTGGGCGATCATTTCGCTGGCCGCGAGGACACCCCGGTCGGGCCGATCGAACACGGCCATGACGCCGTCGCCGGTGACCTTGACGACCTCGCCGCCATAATTGCCGATCGTTTTCGTGAACCGCTCGATCAGATCGAGAATAAGCCGCGACGCGACAGCGTCGCCGCGCCGCTCATAGAGCGCGACACTATCGCGAACATCCGCGAAGACGATGGTGCGGGTTACGGTCGGCTCGTTCATCGCGCCAATCGGGGTATCCCTTCGATGACCCCAGTCTACCGCGAATCATGAAACCTAGACATGCCCTAATCGCTCATGAGCGCCCACCGCCACGGATCGGAGAAAAGTTGTGCCGATGGTGTGAAATCCCGGAACGGTTTCGTCGTCAGCGACGTTGTTACAATTGACGCACATCCAGGGGGCAGCAAATGACCGATCGATCGAAAGAGTTTATGGATACGATCAAGCAGGCCGATGATCATGTCGGTCATCTTGACGATGAGAGGGTCGCCGGACGCGCCTATCAACTCTGGGAAAATGACGGCAGGCCCGAGGGCCAGGAACTCGATCACTGGTTGCGAGCAGAACAGGAGCTGCACGGCCAATCCGAGGAAGCCACCCCCATGCCGGACCGTTCCGAAGAACCCGCGACATCGCCGGCGGCTAAGAAACCGATGAAATAGCGCCACCGATCCGTAACGCGGAACCCGATCCATCGGCATCGTGCCTTCCACTCCTTCGAAAGGACAGACGCAATGGCGGACACGACAATCAAGAAAGTAAGTTCGAAGCAGTCACCCACGGGTGCAATGGGCCAGAAATATCTGGTCGCCGGCAAGCACATCTCGATGCGGCTATGGGAGGGTGAAAAGAGCGATACCGAGAAGGCACCCGTCCGCCGCGATTACGAAACCGTAGGCTATGTGGTCGACGGCAAAGCCGAGCTCATCCTGGAAGGTCAGTCGATCACGCTCGAGCCAAGCGATGCCTGGTTGGTCCCGGCGCAGGCCGAACATCATTACAATATTCTCGAGGACTTCACAGCCGTCGAGGCGACGTCGCCGCCCGCCGAAGTGCATGGCCGCGACGATCCGGCATAAACCCTAAATTTGCACCTGGACCGGATGGAGCGGTTGGCGTTCCCATGACTACCGAGAGCTACGAGAAAAAGCGCGATCCGGCGCGGACTCCGGAGCCTCATGGTGGCAACCGGCCAAGGTCGAAGCAGCCGATCTTTGTCATCCAGAAACATGACGCCTCGACCCTGCATTATGATTTTCGCCTCGAGTTCGACGGCGTGCTGAAATCCTGGGCCGTGCCCAAGGGCCTGTCGACCGATCCGCGCGACAAGCGCCTGGCGCTGCCGACCGAAGATCATCCTCTCGATTATGCCGATTTCGAGGGCGTGATTCCCGAGGACGACTATGGCGCCGGCACGGTCCTGGTCTGGGACAGCGGTCCCCATGACAATCTCAGCAAAGACGGCGACAACATCAAGGAGCCGGGAAAGGCGATCGAGGACGGCCACCTGGTGATCGAGCTGCACGGCAGCAAGCTCAAGGGCGCCTATGCCCTACAGCGCACCGGCCGTGGCGACGACGCACGCTGGCTGCTCGTCAAGATGGATGACGCCCACACCGACGCCCGCCGCAATCCGGTATCGACGGAGCCACGTTCGGTGATCTCGGATCGAAGCCTCGAGGATATAGCTGCGGACGAAGCGTCGTGAGCACGAAATCGCTCACCATCGATGGCAACGAGATTGAGATTACCCATGCGGACAAGGTGATGTTTCCGGATGCCGGCATCACCAAAAGTGATCTCGTCGATTATTATGTCCGGATCGCCGAACGGATGCTGCCGCATCTGCGGGAAAGGCCGCTGACGATGCAGCGGTTTCCTGACGGCATCGGCGAAGACGGCTTCTTTCAAAAACAGATCGGCGATTATTTTCCCGACTGGATCGACCGGGTCGAACTCGACAAGGAGGACGGCAAGGTCACTCATGTCGTCGCGAACGATGCTGCGAGTCTGGCCTACCTTGCGCAGCAAGGCTGCATTGCGCTCCATATCGGCCTCGCCGATCGGGAGCACATCGACCGGCCCGATCGCCTCGTGTTCGATCTCGATCCCGCGGACGACGATTTTGCCGAGGTCATCGCCGCTGCGAAACAGGTACGGCAATTACGGTCCCGGCTCGAACTCGAATGTTTCGTCCAAACCACCGGCTCAAGGGGGCTGCACGTCGTCGTTCCGTTGGACTGCGAATCGGATTTCGATGAGGTCAGAGCATTCGCCCGCAGCCTGGCCGAGAGGCTTGCCACGGAACATTCGGACAGACTGACGGTGGAGCAGCGCAAGAACCAACGGCGCGGGCGAATTTTCATCGATTATCTCCGCAACGCTTACGGTCAAACGGTGGTCGCATCCTATTCGATCAGAGCGAAACCGGGAGCGCCGATCGCGACACCCATCGCCTGGTCGGAACTCACCCCGGACCTCCGATCCGACCGTTACACCATCGACAACATCTTCAGGCGTCTTGGCCGGACCGACGATCCGTGGCGAAAATTCCGCCAGTCACAAGGTAACATCGAGCAGGCCGTGGCGAGGTTGGAGACCTTGCACGACTGATCATCCGGGCTTGCCGAGGCAACGACTTTGACAGCACCGACGGGACCGGCAATAAGTCGAGAGCGCTCAGCATTTCATAAGAACAATGATGGAGGGTGTGATGCACAAGGTCTTGGCGACACTCGTCTTGCCGGCCCTGGGGCTATGTCTCGTGGCAGGGAACGCCGATGCCCAGAGCGACGGCAGACCCAGTGCCGCATTCATCTATGTCGGGCCGGTCGGCGACGCCGGGTGGACCTTCCGTCACGATCAGGGCCGCATGTGCCTCGATCAGGACCGCATCGAAACGAGCTTCGTCGAGTCCGTCCCGGAAACCCCTGATGTCGCCACGATCGAGCGCGACTTCATCGATCAGGGCTTCGACATGATCTTCGCGACGGCCTTCGGCTACCAGCCTTTCACCCAGGAGGTCGCGCAGGAAAACCCGGATCACTATTTCTTCGGCATCACGCCAACCATCGCGCCCGCGGACAACATCCTCAACTATTACGGCAAGCTTTGGGACGGACGCTATCTGACCGGGCTCGTCGCCGGCGCCATGACGGAATCGAACGTCATCGGCTTCGTCGCGGCACAACCGATCCCGACCGTGATCGCTGGACTGAACGCCTTCACCTTAGGCGTGCGGGAAGTCAATCCCGAGGCCGAGGTCAGGGTGGTCTGGACGCTTTCCTGGTATGACCCGCCGGCGGAAAAGCAGGCTGCCGTGGCGCTGGTCGAAGCCGGCGCCGATGTCGTCGCCCAGCACCAGGACACGCCCTCCGCAGTGCAGGGTGCCGCCGACAACGGCGCCTGGGCAATCGGTTCCGAATCCGACATGTCGGCATTTGCGCCCGAGAAGTTCCTCACCGGCACCGTCTGGAACTGGTGCCCGTTCTATCAATCGGCCGTTGCCATGGTCGAGGACGGCACGTTCGAGCCGGGCGAGTTCTACGGCGGACTCGACGACGGCACGGTGTCCCTCGCACCGATCAATCTAGACGTGCCTGAGGAGATTCGTGCCCTGGTCGAGGCGCGGCGTCAGGGCATCATCGACGGCAGCTTCGACTACTGGCACGGCCCCATCCTTGACAACCAGGGCAACGAGGTCGTGGCCGAAGGCGGGACCGTCGACATTGATGCCGCGAACTCCATGGACTGGCTCATCGATGGCGTGGTGGGCCAACTGCCGAACTGATGGCACCGACGCCCCGGACCGCGGGATGCGAGGCCGGAACACCCCTGGCTGCCCTCAGGGGGATCGGCAAATCCTTTGGCGGGCTCAAGGCGAATGACGATGTCAGCCTCGAGATAGCCAGGGGCTCGATCCTCGGGCTTCTGGGCGAGAACGGCGCCGGCAAGACGACTGCGATGAACGCGCTTGCCGGCCTCTATCTGCCGGACCGGGGCGAGATCCTGGTCGATGGAAAGCCCTTGCCGCCGGGCTCGCCGCGCGCCGCCGTGGCCGCCGGCATCGGCATGATTCATCAGCAATTCAAGCTGGTGGACCGGCTGACCGGCTATGAGAACTGTCTTCTGGCGCGCGATGTAGGACCCAAGCGGTTCAAGGCGGCCGAGCTCGACCGGCTCTGCCGCGAGCTGGGCTTCGGGATCGATCTTAGCGCGCTTGTCTGGCAGATGACGCTGGCGCAGCGCCAGCAATTGGAGATCCTCCGCACCTTGGCGGTCGGTGCGCGCATCCTCGTTCTGGATGAGCCGACCTCGGTGCTCTCACCGCTCGAGACCCGGCAACTCTTCGCCATCATCCAGGAACTCGCCGCAAGCGGCCGGGCCGCGGTCCTGATCAGCCACAAACTCCAGGAAGTCATGGGCGTCGCCACCGATATCGTCGTCATGCGCCAAGGGCGCGTGGTTCATGCAGGCGGTGCTCTGGAAAAGTCCGCCGATGAGCTCGCCCGTTTGATCGTGGGCGATCGCCGGATCCATGCAGGGCGGCGCGCCACCGGGCCGAAATCCTCGGCACCGACGCTCGACATCGAGAATCTCACCGTGCAGAGCGAGGCCGGCGCTGCGGCGGTCCGGGATGTCAGCTTTACGGTCGCTCCAGGCGAGCTCGTGGCCATCCTCGGCGTTACCGGCAATGGCCAGAGCGAGCTGATGGAGACGATCGGCGGTCTCAGAAAGCCGCAAAGCGGCCGCATCCGGGCGCCGCGGCGCACCACGGGCGGGACGGCGTTCATCCCATCGCGCCACCTTGGCGTCGCCCTGGCGCCGGGACTCCCGTTCGACGATAACGCCATGCTCGGCCTGCAACAAAGGCCGCCTTTCGGGCGTTGGCTCAAGCCATCGGCCGTTGCGGCGAACGCCGGGCAGGTGAAGAGCGCTTTCGGCGTCGCCGGGAGTGCCCGAGGACCGGTTCGAAAACTCTCGGGCGGCAATCTGCAGCGGCTGGTGCTCGGCCGCGAACTCCTGCACGAGCCGAGCCTGATCGTCGCCGACTATCCGACGCGCGGCCTCGATGTCGCAGCGGCCGCGCAAATCCGGGAAGCGCTGGTGGCGCGGGCGGAGGCCGGGGCCGCCGTCCTGCTCTCGAGCGAGGAGCTTGACGAGACGCTGACGATCGCCTCACGGGTAATGGTCATGAGTGGCGGGCGCATCGCCGGCGATTTTCCCGCTCATTCGATCGACATGGATCTGCTGGCAGGCCTGATGACCGCATCGCAGCCCCGCGCATGAAGCGCCTGGTGCTGCTCCGCCTGGAGCCTCGTATCGACGATCCGGGAAGGCTCGAGTGGCTGCTGCGCGTGGTTGCGGGGCTCGCCCTCGTCATCATCGCCTCGACCCTGATGCTGATCCTGGCCGGGCATGATCCGACGATTGCCTATGCGGCCCTCTATCGGGGTGCTTTCGGTTCCGCGCGGGCCCTGGCCGCTACCGTCAACAAGGCGGTGCCGATCGGTCTCTGCGCCGTCGGCATCGCCATCGCCTATCGGGCTCGCTTGTGGAATATCGGCGCCGAAGGCCAGCTCTATATGGGCGCCTTCGCCGCCGGGGGCGTCGGTCTGTTTCTGCCGGAAACCACGCCCGCCATCGTCGCCCTGCCCCTCCTGATCCTCGCCGGTATCGCGGCCGGCGGCATCTGGGCGGCACTCGCCGCCCTGCCCCGGGCGTTGCTCGGCGTCAACGAAATCCTCTCGACGTTGATGCTGACCTACGTCGCCATTGAATGGGTCGGCTATCTGGTGACGGGACCCTGGGCCGATCCCCGCACCTTCTCCTTTCCCTATTCGGCACCGATCATCGCACCGGCCCGCATCGGCGATCTGGTCGGCCAGGTGCATGGCGGCATCCTGCTCCTGTTGCTGGCGGCCGCCGCACTCGCCCTGATCGACCGCCGCCTGCGCTGGGGCTATGCGCTGCGCGTCTTCGGCGACGCGCCGCTGGC
>JBGSYN010000080.1:0-14161 GCA_041750975.1 Geminicoccaceae bacterium
CTCGTGATGGTCGGCGACTTCGACCCGGCGGCGGTGGAGGCTGAGATCAAGGAGCACTTCGCCGACTGGCAGGGCGTGGGGCCGGCGGGCGCGCCGCAACCAGACGGCCGCATCGACCTCGATCGGCCGACGGCCGTGGACACGTTCGTCGATCCGGCGGTGCCCAACATCGTCACGTTCGACAGTTTTGAACCCTATGTGCAGACGCCCGACACGCTGGCGCAGAACCGCCGCCAGCTCCTCGAAGGCTTGGGCAACGCGGTGCTGAGCCGGCGGCTTGAAAAGCTCACCAACGCGCCGGGCAGCCCAATCATCGCGGGCCAGGCCTCGTCGAGTGATTTCTACGAGACCGCGCGCACCGCCCAGTTGCTGGTGGTCGCCAATGACGGTCAGTGGCGGGACGCGGTGACGATCGGCGAAACCGAACTGCGCCGTGCCATTGAGCACGGATTTACTCAGGGCGAACTGGCCGAACAGCTGGCGAACTTCGAACTCGCCTTCCGCACGCAGGCCGAACAGGCGGACACCCGGCGCTCGCCCGCGCTCGCCGAGGCGATCCTGGCGACGGAGGACGACGGGGACATCTTTACGACGCCGGCGTTCGCCCTGGAGTTCTTTGAACAGGTGAAGCCCACCTTGACGGTGGACGCCGTCAACGCCGCCTTCCGCGACCGCTGGGACGGCTCCCCACCGCTCATTCACGTATCGACCAAGACCCCGATCGAGGGCGGCGAGGCGGCGGTGGTCAGCGCGCTCCAGTCCTCGGCCGCGCAGGCCGTGGCGGCTCCGGTGGCGAGTGCCGCGGCAACCTTTGCTTATGACGATTTCGGTGCGCCGGGTCAGGTGGTGTCCGACACCACCATCCCCGATCTGGGCATCCGCACGGTGCGGTTCGCCAACAATGTCCGCCTTAACATCAAGCGCACCGATTTCGAGCAGGGCAAGGTCCGCTATGCCGTCCGTGTCGGCTCGGGCGAGTTGCAGATGCCGGCCGACCGGCCGGGACTGTCGTTCCTGATGAACCAGACCTTCGCCAATGCGGGTCTTGGCCGCCAGAGCTTCGACGAGCTCACCCAGGCGCTTGCGGGCCGCGACGTCACGCCGGGGCTGACGGTCAGCGACGACGCCTTCGGCACCACGGGCACCACCACGCCCGCCGATTTGCCTCTGCAGATGAAGGTCACGGCGGCCTACGTCACCGATCCCGGCTTTCGTCCAGAGGCGCAGTCCCGCTGGGCTGGGCTGGTCCCGCTGATCTCCGCGCAGCTTCAGGCGACCCCTCAGGCGGTCGCCGCCCGCGACGTCAGGCGGGTTCTGGCCAGTGGTGACGAGCGCTTCGGGATCCCCCGCCAGGACGTGCTTCAGGCCCGCAGCGTAGACGAGTTGAAGACGGCGCTGACACCGATCCTCGCCGAGGCACCGATCGAGGTGGCAATCGTGGGTGCCGTCGATGAAGACGCCGCGATCGCCGCCGTGGCGCAGAGCTTCGGCGCACTGCCGGAGCGCCAGGCACAGTTCGGCGCATTCGACGACCGGCGTGCGGTCCGCTTTCCCACCGACCGATCGCCCGTCACCCTCACTCACTCGGGTCAGGCGGATCAGGCCTTGGCGATGGCCTACTGGCCGACCGACGACGACGCCGATCCGGTGGAGGAGGCGCGCGTGGACATGCTGACCGGGGCCATGCGCCTGCTGCTCCTAGAGGAGATCAGAGAGAAGCTGGGGGCCACCTATTCCCCGTCGGCCTCGTCCAGCCAGTCGAGCGTGTACAAGGACTACGGCGTGCTCGGCGCTTCGGTGATCGTCGAACCGGGCCGCGCTGACGAGGTGTTCGCAGCCGTCGACCGCATTGCCACGGAGCTGCGCAACCGACCGATCGATGCCGACCTGCTCGACCGCGCCCGCGCGCCCGTGCTCGAGCAGATCGCCAAGAACCGTCGCGAGAATGGCTGGTGGCTGGGCGTCGCGGGACGGGCTCAGAGCGAAGCCGAGCGGCTGGACCGGGTCCGCCAGTTGGAGGCGACGGTCCGAGCGATCACGCCCGCCGACCTGCAGGCGCTGGCACGAAAGTATCTGCGCGACGACCGCGAGCTGCAGATCCGGGTGGTGAGCGACAAGCTGGCGTCCGCCCAGTGAGGGGCTCGCGATGAAAGCCACCGTCACCGTCCGGCTGAAACCAGGCGTCCTCGACCCCCAGGGCCGCGCCATCGCCCAGGCGCTGGGCGGGCTGGGATTCGAGGGCGTCGAGGACGTGCGGCAGGGTAAGCTGATCGAACTCGAACTGGCCGACGGCACGACCCGCGACGCGGTCGAGGCGATGTGCCGCAAACTCCTAGCCAACACCGTGATCGAGCGGTTCGAGGTGGAGATGGGGGCGTGACGGACCTGCGTTCGCCTGGTCCAACTCTCTCCCGAATGCGCGAGAGGGCTCGCACCTCCATCGAGCCCGCACGATGACCGCCGCCGTCATCGTCTTCCCCGGCGCCAACTGCGACCGCGACATGGCCGTCGCCCTGCGCCTTGCCACTGGCCGTGCGCCCGCGATGGTGTGGCATCGCGAAACCGAGTTGCCCGCCGGCACCAGCCTGGTGGCGCTGCCCGGCGGCTTTTCCTACGGTGACTATCTGCGCTGTGGTGCGGTCGCGGCGCGCAGCCCGATCATGCGTGCGGTGGCCGATGCGGCCGCCAAGGGTGTGCCGGTGCTGGGCGTGTGCAACGGGTTTCAGGTGCTGACCGAGGCGGGGTTGTTGCCCGGCGCGCTGATCCGCAACGCGCGCCTGCGCTTCGTCTGCCGCGAAGTGGAACTGGTCGTGGAGCGCGCCGCCGCGCCCTTCACGAGCGGCTATTCATCCGGCCAGCGGATCACCATTCCGGTGGCCCATCACGACGGCAATTACGTGGCCGACGACGCGACGCTCGACCGGCTCGACGGCGACGGGCGCGTGGCGTTCCGCTACGCTGTGCCGACCAACGGCTCCGCCCGAGATATCGCCGGCATCGTCAGCGAGAGCGGCACAGTGATGGGCATGATGCCGCATCCGGAGCGCGCGGTGGAGGCGGCTCACGCCTCGACGGACGGCATGGCCTTATTCGCGTCGCTGGCGGAATCGGTGCTCGCCGCCGCCTGACGCCCCCTTCGGTCGGTGAACCGCATCAGCAGGAGGATGGCGGTCGGAATAGCCATGGTCACCAGCACGTCGTGGCGCGACGCGGCCCACGTCGCCTCCGGACTGATGGTGTTCGCCAGGTCGACGACCTCGTTCACCAGCTCGATCGCAAGCACCGCAAGCCACAGCCGCCAGTCGTCCAGCCGTCGACCGGCGATGAGCGCCAGCACCAGCAGCAGCCCGACGCCGACCAGCACGTGCAGCGCATCGTCAGTGATGCCGAGCGCCAGGGACAAGGTGGTCTTCTCGCCGCCCCAAAGCAGGGAGAGCCCGGCGAGGGCGGTCGGGGAGGTCATTGAAAAGTCCGTCGCGAAGGAATGGCGAAGCGCCCTACCCCGTTCCGCCAGCGCGCGAAAGCCGCTACAGACGCGCCGAGTGCGCCCGTAGCTCAGTTGGATAGAGCACCTGCCTTCTAAGCTGGTGGTCGCAGGTTCGAATCCTGCCGGGCGCACCAGTAGCCTGCGCCAAATTCTGCGAGCGTCTCGCTGTCGAACTGAGTGCTCTTGTCGTTTCACGGTCGGTCTACCAAGCCGATCGGGGTGGGTTCGTTGCGTAGCGTGACGGCCGTTAACCGAAGTCAGCAGCCCGACCTAGAAAATCAAAACCCGATATATGCCCGGAGTGATTGCAACACCCGTTCAGAGCATAACAGGTTTAACCATTCGCGGCGGATATCCTTACGGGCAAATCGCAACGATGATTGTCCACAATGATCGCCATCAGTTCATCGATGGCCATGGGCACTCCCAACTCGTACCCTTGCATGAAATCGCAGCCCATCAGCTGGAGAATGCGGGCCTGCCACTCAGCTTCGATGCCTTCCATCACCACTGCCAGGTCGAGACTGTGGCTGAAGTCGATCATCGACTTGATGATTCGCCTCGCCTTCTCCTGCCGACCGAGGTCTTGGAGAAACGACCGGTCAAGCTTGAGGCCGTCGAGATCGAAGTTCTGGAGGTAACTGAGCGAGGAATAGCCGGTCCCGAAATCGTCGAGATAGACGCCGATGCCAACCTCGCGCAGCTGCTCGATCGACGCGCGCGCGGTTGCAAGATCAGAGATCAGGACGCCCTCGGTCACTTCGACGATCAACGAAGCGGGGTTGCAGCCATGCGAGAGAATTTTGTCAATCATCCGATCAGGGAAATCTGGATGGCGAAAATAGACAGGTGAAATATTGACCGCGATCGGCATGTCGATTTTCTGCGCCACGACCAAAGCGCAGTCGAGCGTCCAGTCGGTTAGCTTGACGATCTGACCGCTGTCTTCGGCGACAGACACCATCAACGACGGTGAAACGCCGGACAGCGGGCCGAACTTGGCTCGCAACAACGCCTCGGCCTTCTCGATCTTGCCGGTCCGTGCGTTGACGATGGGTTGATAGTGCATCACCAGACTGTCATCCAGCATGCTCTGCCCCAGTTCGACGCGGATTGAATTTGCGCGCATTTGTCGATTCGACAGCAGGTCGTCGTAGATGTGATAGCCGTGCCCGCCAGCGGTCTTGGCTTCGTACATGGCAAGGTCTGCGCGTCGGAGCAGTTCGTCGCCGCCCTGAACCGCGGGATCGCCAATTGCGATCCCCACCGAGGCGCCGACTTCGACCAGCCGGTCGCCGACCACAAAGGGCTGGGCGATGGTGTCGACCAGCGAGCGTCCGAACTCTTGCGGATCGCGGTTGCCGTCCCAGCTGGTGATGGCTGCGAATTCGTCACCGCCCATTCGACAGATCGCCAGCGCATCATCGATCTGGCCCACCACGCGCTCGGCGACCTGGCGCAGCAAGACATCGCCCGCTTCGTGGCCCAGCGTGTCATTGACCTCCTTGAACCGATTGAGGTCAAAGAACGTCAGCATGATCATCCCGCCCGCGCCGTCGCCTTCAATCAAGGACTGCATGACGTTTTTGAAGGCCGAACGGTTGAGCAACCCGGTCAGGGAATCGCGTCGCAGGTCGCATTCGAGCTGCCCGGTGACTGCCATCACATCGTGATAGTTGCGCCTCTCGGCGGCAAAGCGTCGGCGCCCGAACAGCGTCATAACCACGATCCCGAGGCACGCGCCGATCGCCGTCGCGACGGCCGCCGCTTCGACCGTCGTCATGGCTGCGTTCAGCGCGACGCCGAAGAAGCACGAGGCGCCGCACGCCAGGACGGTGGAGCGTTCGAGATGAGAGAGATGGGCGGGTTGACGCACAGGCGCGTCTAGGCCCCAGGCCGATTGGCGAACAGTCGACGCGTCTGATCGTTGAGCCGGCGTTTGGCCTCGATCTTCTCTGAATCCAGCGTGGCAATTGTCTCCTGCTGGGTCAGGTGCGCAAGCATGCGGGCTCGCAAGACCGGAATGCTGATCGGCTTTGTGACATAGTCGCTTGCCCCCGCGCCGAGCGCCTCGACGATGTTTTCTTCCTCGCCCATCGCGGTGCACATGATCACGGGCAGCCGAGCGGCCGAGTGCTTCTCGCGGATGGTCAGCAGCGTCTCGAATCCGGAAAGCCCCGGCATCATCCAGTCGAGCAAGATGATGTCGGGTGTTTCGATGGACAAGAATCCGAGCGCCTTTTGGCCACTGTCGACGCTAACGGTGCGATATCCGCTCACCTTGAGCGCGCGCTCGAGCAAGACCCGATTGTCTTCGATGTCATCGACAATCAGGACAAGTTTAGCGCGGGTGCTGGCGTCGGTCATGCAATCAGCTCCCGCAGAGTTTCGGCGATTTCGCGCGGCGCGGTCGTGCCTTTGCGAAAATAGCGCGCATTGGCCTCCATCAGCACCTGGTGCTGTGAGAGCGACAGATCGTCTCCGGAAACGACGATCACAGGGATGTCGCTCAGGCGGATGTCGGCGCCCAAAGTCGCTAGAAAAGCAAAGCCGTCGACCCCTGGCATGGCGAGGTCGAGCACGATCGCGCAGGGACGAGATTGTCTCGCCAATGCAAGTCCCTGCGCACCGTCCCTCGCCCGACGCGCCTGGTACCCCAACCGTTCCAGATCACGGCGCATGACACTCGATGCCTCGGCATCGTCATCGACGATCAGGATGTCACCCGCTGCCGGCTTGTCGTAGGTCGACAGGACCTTTCGCAACTGGTCCTCACTGATCGGCTTGCGAACGAAGTCATTCGCCCCGGCACCCAGCCCGCGGGTACGGTCGTCATCCACGGTGATGAGGACCACCGGAATGTCGGCAAGCTGAGGGTCACTGCGAATTTCGATGAGCACTTCGTAGCCGGTCTGATGGGGCATCAGTGCATCGAGCAATATAAGGTCGGTGCGCACCCGGCGTGCTTGCTCCAAGCCGCTCTTGCCGCTGTTCGCGCTCAGAACGTGATAGTTGCTCCGCCGAAGCCAGCGACTGAGCAGGTCGATGGCGGCCGGGTCGTCATCGATGATGAGCACGGTGCGCCGCGTTTCGTCGGCTGCATCGGCAGTCGATGTGGGTTCGTCTCTGAACACTTCCATGTCGGTGTTGACTGACGCATCGGGCGCGCTCGAATTGCCCGGAAGCTGAAGCGTGAGCGTGGCGCCATGGGCAACGTCCGGCTCGACCGTACAATCGCCGCCAAGCGACTGAGCCAGATTGCGCGCGACCGTCAGAGCCACCGGCGAACGGCTTTGACGACCGCCCTGCGCGACACGCGACATCGCGGGGTCAAACAGACTGATGGCGGCATCGGGAGAAATGGCCGGGCCATCATCATGAACGCTGATGCGAACCTGATCGCTGCCCTCTGCCACGGCGATCCAAACCTCACCACCGACTGCGTTCTCGACCGCATCATCGACCAGGTTGCGCAAGCAGCGGCCGATCTTGGCACGGTCACCCATCATCAGATGACCGTCAAGTTGGCCACGAACTTCAATGTTCACCGCTCCACCCGACGCACGTACCGCAATCTCGTGAACGAGCTCGCTGAGCTGGAAAACCGTGCGTTCTTTGACGATTTGCCCCCCCTGCAGACCCGACAGCTCGAGCAAGTCATCGAGGAGCGAAAGCAACTTATGTCCAGCATACTGAATGCGTTCAAGGTCGAGCTGACTCGCCTTGTCACCACGGTTGGTTGCCTCTTCGTGAAGCAGCGTCGAGTAACCGAGAATCGCGTTTAAGGGAGTCCGCAGCTCATGGCTCATCTTGGAGAAAAAGTTGGCCTTGGTAGCCTCCTGTGATGCAAGGCGTTCGCGTGTCCGGTCCCGTTCGACCGCCATTGACCTGGCGCCGCGTGCAAATGCGTTTATCTGGTCTTCAAGCCAGTCAAGCATGGCAGGAAGTTGGCCGATCCGCGGCAGCTCTGTTGGGGCAAATCCTGCCTTTGCCGTTGCTTCCCCGAAAAACGGCGAGATGGCCTCAGCCGAGTTGCCCAGTCGGCACAGTCGCTGCCCGAGCCGGTGGGCGAAGCGATAGGCGAATGGGGCGACGAAAAGGAAGGTGCAAAGCGACACGCCCACTGTCACGATTCCTGCCCGCAGAGGGAAACCAAGTGACGACAAGACGCCCGCGGCGGCAAATCCAACAAACCCTGCGATAAGGAATGTGACGAGGACGAGGCGAACGCCTAACAACCGCGCGAGCCTCTCACTCGCAGACTTGGAAGCGACCGGGAGCGAGGCGCGCCCGATCGACTTTGTGTTGGAACTGCCCATGCCGCGATCCCTAACCCGCCATCGCGAGTGGCAGATTGACTGACGCGATGGGTTGGGCGCGACCAGACACAATGGATTGGACCCGGATCGGCAACTGAATGGTGAAGCTGCTACCGACGCCAAATTCCGAGCGGACGTTGATTGTCCCGCCCATCATTTCGCAGAACTGCTTGGTGAGCGTCAGGCCCAGACCGGTTCCGCCGAAATGGTTGAGAGTGTCCTGCTCGGCTTGGCCAAACCCCTCGAATATTCTCTTTAGGCTGGTCTGGCGCATGCCGATGCCGCTGTCGGTCACTTCCAGCGACAGCCATTCGCCCGTCGGGGTGGCGGTCTTGAGGACGGTGAGCATGATCACGCCCTTGTTCGTGAACTTGGCCGCGTTGCTCAACAGGTTGAGCAGGCTCTGGCGGACCTTGAGCGCATCGAGGTCGATCGTGCCCAGATCGTCGGGCATGTTGACGACCAGCCGGTTGTCGCGCTTGGCGACGAGCGGAGAGGCCGTCGCGACGACCTCGTCGATCAGCTCGGCGACACGGACGGGCTCGGCGTCGAGCTCGAGCCGGTTTGATTCAATCGAGGACAGGTCGATGACCTTGTTGACGAGCGCGAGCAGGTGACGCCCGGCGGCCTGGATCCGTCCCAGGTCGCTTGCCTTGCGATCGTCCTCTCCGCGCTCCTGCCAACTTTCACGCAGCATTTCGGAATAGCCGATGACCGCGTTGAGCGGCGTGCGTAGCTCGTGGCTCATCTTGGCCAGAAAGATCGACTTGTGGCGACTGGCGTTTTCTGCGGCCTGCATGGCGTCGCGGAGAACTTCCAGCTTGTCGCGCTGGTCGATCGTTTCCTGTTCGAGCCGCAGGCTCACGCGCATCACCGCTTCGTAGAAGAGGCACAGCATCGTCATGTAAGTCAACGACGCCACGATCGACAGGGCGGTGGGGATCGCCAGCTGTTCGGCGGCGATCAAGCTGGGGAACGAACCGTTGAGAATGCGCGAGATCATGAAGATCGCCAGTTGCAGCGCAATGCCGATTAGCACGTAGCGAATGGAATTCGCCAGGTAGAAGAACCCCAGCACCATCGCGATCAGGAACCACGGCAGCAGCGGCGAACTGATCCCGCCGAAATAGTATGACCCGAACAGACTCAGTCCGACGAGCAGCTGGACACTGACCATCGCCGGCATGCGGATATCGCCGCTGTGGCGCAGCAGAAAGGGCACCAGGAAGAACGCAACGACGCTCACTTCGGTGACCCAAAATTGCCACGCGGTGGAGCCAAGCCTCATCCACAGGAACGCCGTGACCGAGTGGCCCATGATGGGGCCGACCAGGTGGAGCAATACGAAATTGCGGGTCATCAGCAGGTCGGACTCGCTGGTGCGAATCCTTTCCGGGATGAACCAATCGAGCACTTGATAGATGCGGTGGTACACGAGTTCGCCCCCTACTTGGGGTGAGTTCCTAGACCCTGGCTCTTAACAATGGTTAAATGAGCCGTTTACTAGTGATCAACGTCACCAACCTATTGACCTCATTCGCGTTAATCTTCAGGCGCGGGGTTCACGGGGGCTTGTGCGTTGGCTGTTCTCAGCATGCGATCCGAGTGGTCGTTCAGTGGTTTTCTGGACTTTTTCATTCCCAAGGAAATGCTCGCCAACGCCGAGCAACATCGCCGCGCGCGGATGTTCATGCTCAGCCACGTCATGGGTCCGATCCTGGGCGCAAGCCTGCCGATCTACATGTGGGTCGCAGACATTGCGCGCGATTACCGCGTGATCGTCTTCTACCTGTCGATCCTGGTGTTCTGGATCTACCCGTTCATGCTGCTGTGGACCAAGCGTTACAAACTGCTCGCGTTCATCTCGGTCCAGAACTTGGCCTTCACGGTGGTTTGGGCGTGCTACTCGTTCGGCGGCATGGCCTCGCCATTCTTGCCGTGGGTGCTGATCTTCCCGCTACTCGCGTTCTTGTACCTGCCGCCCATCGGATGGGTCCGCAACGTGCTGCTGTTGCAGATTTTCGGCAACACCGCGTTGCTGTTCTTCGTCTGTTCGGGGGCGATTCCGCTGCCGCCGATCGATCTTGCGGAGATGCAAATTATCGGGATGATCTCAATGGCTTCGGTTGCGATCTACTTTGCGATGATGTCGCTCTATTTCGCCAAGATGTTCAACGACCAACGCGAGTTCGGGCGGGAGCTGAATTCGCTCTTCTCGACCTCCGACAATCTTCGCAACCTGACCTCCGCCGCCAAGCAGACGGGTGCGGCAAAGGCGGACTTCATCGCCGGGATGAGCCACGAACTGCGCACCCCGCTCAACGCCATCATCGGCTATAGCCAGCTGCTGCTCGAAGAAGCCGAGGATGAGGGCGACACCGAAAGCGTCTCTGATCTGGGTCACGTTCACAAGGCCGGGTCGAACCTGCTCTACCTAATCGACCACATTCTGGACTATTCACGCATCGATGCGGGCAAGATGCCTGTCAACAACAGTTTCGGAGTGTTCGCCACCGCATTCAAAACCTGGCAGGCCAAGGCACGTGCCGACAAGCCGGATTTCACGCTGACATTGATTGATGATGAGGCGAGCAACACGCCAACTTACACCGACTGGACCGCGATGTCGGCGATGGTCGGCAATCTCGTCTGCGGTCTCGCAGCCGACAACGAATATACGGGCTTGACCGTCGCGGTGCAGATCGAGGCGAGCGAATTCTCTCTGACGTTGTCGGCGATCGATTTCGACGGTCGGCCGGGACCCGTCGAATTGTTCGCCAGCATGTTCGATGACGACGACGATATCTCGCCAACCAAGTACGGGGGCATGGCCATCGAAATGTCACTTGCCGGAAAGCTTGTTCAGCTCCTCGACGGCCACGTCAGCGATGTCGTGCTTCCCGATGGTCGCCTCGCGACGCGTATCGCATTCGTTAACGCCAACATGAACGCCGGCGTTGTGACGGACCGCAGCCAAATCAAAACCCCTCACTGCGCGACCGCTTAAGGCGCGTCGTCGTTCTAACTATTCGGGAGTGTTGAAGTGATTGTGCTGATTGTTGAAGACAACGAGATGAACCGCGACATGCTGACGCGTCGACTTGAACGCAAGGGCATGACGGTGGTTTCCGCAATCGACGGGCCGAGCGGCGTCGCCGCGGCGGCCGAACATCTGCCCGACATCATCCTGATGGACGTCGCGCTGGGCGACATGGACGGTTGGGAAGCGACACGGCTGATCCGCACCACCGATGCGACCAAGCACATCCCGGTGATCGCGCTGACCGCGCACGCGCTCGAAACCGACCGGATTGAGTCGATCGAGGCGGGATGCTGCGACTTCGAAACCAAGCCGGTCGACCTCGCAAAACTCGTCGAAAAAATAGAATTACACACGCGTTAACCACCGCGTTTAATCACAGAATTAGTTGTCCTCATTACGTCGGATCTACAACTCAATTGTAGAGGCGCGGAAGAATGACCAGTTCAACAGATGTGAATTATGATCCCCTTGGCGGCAGCATGAAGGACTTTCGCCATCTTGCTGGATCGGATCTGTTGAATCGGGTCGGCCCATTCTACGACTGGCAAGAGGCGCGTCGCGCTGCGGGAGTCTGGCCGCTGGGCCGATCGACGGAACAGGGCGCTTTCAGCCGCTGCGACGCCCGCACCGATGAGGGCGACCTGTTCACCGGCGTCAACTTCGCCAGCCAGGATTACCTCAGTCTCAACTCCAATCCCGACATCCTCGAAACCGCAATTCAGACGATGCGCGATTTCGGGGTGCACAGCGCGGGTTCGCCCGCGCTGGTCGGCAACACGTCGCTGTCGATCGCGCTCGAGCGCAAAATCGGCGAATTTCTGGGCTATGACCACGTCTCGCTGTACCCGACCGGGTGGGCGGCCGGATATGGTGTGATCAAGGGCTTGGTGCGCCAGAAAGACCACATCGTGATGGACGCGCTGAGCCACGCGTGTCTTCAGGAAGGTGCGCAGGCGGCGACGCGCAACATTCATCTGTTCCGGCACAATCGGATCGACCATGCGCGCGAACAACTCGCCGCGATCCGCGCCACCGACACCCAAAACGGCATCTTGGTCGTCACCGAGAGCCTGTTCTCGATGGATTCGGACACCCCCGACATCCCAGCCTTGCAGGAGCTCGCGCACGAGTTCGGAGCCACACTGGTGCTCGATGTCGCGCACGATCTGGGCAATTTGGGTCCGACGGGGCGTGGGTTCATCGAGGTCCAAGACATGCTTGGCAAGGTGGACGTCGTGATGGGCAGCTTTTCGAAGACGTTCGCGTCGAACGGCGGCTTCGTTGCCAGCAAGGGGCGCGCGCTGAAGGAGTACATGCGGTATTACAGCTCGCCCAACACCTTCTCGAATGCCCTGTCGCCTGCCAGCGCGGCGATCGTTTCCAAGGCGTTCGACATCATTACATCGGCTGAAGGTGATCGGCTGCGCACCAAGCTGACGACCAACATCACGATGCTGCGCGGCATGCTCGGCCAGTGCGGCCTTGCGACCTATGGAGATCCGTCGGCAATCGTGTGCGTCAAGACGGGCAATGAGTCCTTCGCCCGGCTCGTGGGGCGCCGGCTCCCGTCGCTCGGCATGCTTGCCAACCTCGTCGAGTTTCCCGCGGTGCCCAAAGGTCAGGCGCGATTCCGGCTGCAGGTCATGGCCAATCACAGCCAGCATGACATCATCGACGCGGTCCATCGGCTGTCGACCGCGACCGACATGGGCGCCGCCGATCAGCGCGCGCTCGACCAGGGCGACATCACGCTCGCCGATCTCGGGCCGATCGTCACGCGTGTTCCACACAGGGTCGGTCCGAACCCGGCGCATCAGACCGAAGGCGGCTTCCTGCGTGCCGCCGTCGGATGACGGTTTACGCGACGTAAACCCTCCCGCGCTATTCAGGGTGAATGGAAAAGGAATCGTCATGCCCGCCAAATTGAGTCTTTGCGCAGGCGCCGCCTTGAGCATCGTCCTCGCCTCGCCCGCCTGGGCGCAGAACGCGGGCGAGGTCACCGTCAAGGTCGCCGCCGCGCGGACCAAGTTGGTCGACAAGGGCGTGGTTGCCACCGACGGAGTGGTCGATCCAGCAGCGGGCTATGAAACGCGCGAAACCTTTCACGGCGTGGTCTCGGCGGGCTATTTCCCGATCGACAATTTCTCGCTCGATGCCTCGATCAGCACCCCGCAGACGACCAACAACTTGCCCGCAGGGTCCCTCGCGGGCCTTCCGAATCTGGGCGACGACGAGTTCGTCATCGCAACGATCGGCGCCAGCGTTCACCCGTTCAAGGGCCGCGTGCGTCCCTATCTCGGCGGAGGCTATGCGTTCCAGTTCACCACGCAGGAACGCGACGGGTTGGGAGTCAACCTCAACATTCCCAGCACCAATGGTCCGTACGTCAATGCGGGCATCAACGTTGCGGTGGGCAATCGGCTCGACGTGTTCGCCGATGTGCGCAAGAGTTGGTACAGCACCAATGCAACCGGCCTGCTTCCGCTCGACGAGACATTTACGACGTTCGCGGCAGTTGACGCCGACGCCGAGCTCGATCCGCTGACCCTCCAGCTCGGCCTTGCGATACGCCTCGGCCATGCCGGCGGCGCGGGATCGCGCAGCGCCATCGACGAGGTTTCAAGCAGCAAGTGGATCGTAAAGGGCGGGCTCACCTCGCTCACGCTCGCAGATCGCGTCGATCTCAAGGTCGGCGGGGTGCTTCTGCCCGGCGCCGATCTTTCGACCTTCGAGCATCAGACCCCATCGATCCAGATCGGTCGGTTCCTGACCAACAACGTCGCGCTCAACGCGACGCTGGGCTTCCCACCGACGATCGACATCTTCGGCGGCGGCACGATCGGCGCTTTGCCCAAGCTGGGCGAAGTCACCTACGGACCGACAGTCCTGACCTTGCAATACCACCCGCTACGTTCGGGCATCTTCCGCCCTTATGTCGGGGCGGGCGCAAGTTACATGATCGTATTCGATACCGAGGACGGCGCGTTCGGCGATCTTGAGGTCGAAAATGATCTGGCATTCGCGTTCGAAGCCGGAGTGGACATCATGGCGTCCAGGAACATGGGTGTATTCTTCGATGTCAAAAAGGCGTTGCTGCGCCCGAAGACGTTTGGGACTTTCAACGGGGCGACGGTCGAAGGCCAGACACGGCTCGATCCTTGGGCGTTTTCCGGCGGACTTTCGTTTCACTTCTGACCGCTGTGTGGCCCTGACCCGTTCACTGCTCGCCAGAGCCGGAGCGGATGAACGGGACGGCGCAAATGCCATGAAGGGCTTTGCGGGATGCCAGTTTCGGTGTTTTGGCGTACAGCA
>JBGSYN010000081.1:0-20947 GCA_041750975.1 Geminicoccaceae bacterium
GCGGTCGTGCCGAGATAGCCGCACCATTCGAGGCGGGGGGCGTGCTCGAGCTCGCGCCCATGGATATCGATGACCGAATCGCCGGCTTCGTCGGGTGCGATCGAGGTCAGGACATGGGTGACATCCTCGAAGATCCGGGCGTCGGACAAAGGATTGGCGCGATCGAAAAGATGAGCTTCGATGCCACGTTCCTCCAGGGCCCGAAGCTTGTCGCTGCTGCGCGTCGTCCCCTTGATCCGCCAACCGGAGGCGAATAGGCGACGGGCGAGGACTTCGGCGGTATAGCCGAAGCCGAAACAGAGTAGCGTCGGGGTCATGCAGAGAGTGCCTTGAGCGATTCGTGCCATTCGCGGAGGACCGAGCTGTCGGCCTCTTGCGCCATATGGTCTCGGACCAGTGCCTGAAAACCATGGGTGTCAAGAAGTTCGCTCGACGCCCAGACAGCCATGCCGCGCACCAGCGGTGCGGTGTCGCCGAGCAATCCACGCGCAACCCCTGCAAGATCCGTATCGCCGCTATTGCCGATGGCGATCAGGACATTGCGGACGAAGCGGTCGCGGCCGATGCGCTTGATCGGCGAGCCCGAAAACATCCGGCGAAACGAGGGGTCGTCGAGGCCGGCGAGGGCTTCAAGGCGCGGCGCGACCAAATCGACGCGGGCTTGAAGCTTGGCCTCACGGGTCATTGCGGCGAACTTGTTCCAGGGGCAGACCGCGAGACAGTCGTCGCAGCCATAGATGCGATTGCCGATGGCCTTGCGGAATTCCCGAGGTATCGGCGATTTATGCTCGATCGTCAGGTAGGAGATACAGCGCCGCGCATCGAGTTCATAGGGTGCGGGAAACGCCCTCGTCGGGCAGATGTCGAGGCATCGCCGACAGCTGCCGCAATGATCGAGCTCGACAGCATCCGGCAGGAGGGGCAGGTCAAGCAAGATGCCGCCCAGGAAAAACCAGTTGCCGAGTTCGCGCGAGAGCAGATTCGTGTGCTTGCCTTGCCAGCCAAGCCCGGCTTGCTGCGCCAGCGGCTTTTCCAGCACTGGTGCGGTGTCAACGAAAACCTTCAATGCGGCCCCGGTGGCGCCGGCGATGAAGCCGCCGAGCTGCTTGAGGCGGCCCTTGAGCACATCATGATAGTCGCGATGGCGGGCATAAACCGAAATATAGCCGCGATCCCGAGCCTCGAGCTCAGGCAGCGGATCGGTTTCGGGGCCGTAATTGATCGCCGCCATCACCACCGAGCGCGCCTCGGGCCAAAGCTGGCGAGGGCTTGACCGCAAGGCCGCCCGCGCTTCGAGCCAACCCATCTCGCCATGGCGCTCGAGCTTCAGATAGCGGCGATAGCTTCGCTGACGCTGCTCCGGAATATCGGCGGGACCGATGCGCACGACATCGATGCCGAGTTCGCCGGCCCGCTCGCGTATTCGTTCTTCGATACCGATCCTTGTCTGCTTGTCGGTCCTAGAAATCGAGATCGTCATAGTGCAGCGGCGGCTTGAAGCCGACGATCCGATCCATCAGGAGCGGCCTGAAGCTCGGCCGGGACTTGATCTTGGCATACCACGTCCGAGCCGCCTCGTTCTCGTTCCAGGGCACATCCCCGAGATAGTCGATGACCGACAAATGTGCCGCTGCGGCGAGGTCGGCAAGACTGAGATCGTCGCCCGCCAGCCAGCGCCGGTTCTCGAAGAGATGGCCGATATAGGCCAGATGAAAGCGGATATTGGCGCTGCCGGCACGGACCGCCTCGGAATTGGGCGTACCGCTTCGGGTCAGGCGGGACAGAAGCTTTTCCCGATAGAGGAGGTCGGTGACCTCACGATTGAACTTGCTGTCGAACCAGAACACCAGCCTGCGCGTTTCGGCCCGTTCCGTGGCGTTACGCCCGATCAGCGTGCGCTCCTCGAAGACCTCGTCGAGATATTCGCAGATTGCCTGGCTGTCGACGATCACTCGGCTGTCGTGCTGCAGGACCGGAACTTCGGCCGCCGGGTTGAGGGCAAGAAAAGCAGGTTCCCGCTTCCAGGGCTCGACCTCCTCAAGCTCGGCCGCGAGCACGAGCTCACGTAGCGCCAGCCGCACCTTGCGGGAAAAGGGGCAGACGGGAAGGTGAAAAAGACGCAGCATCGAGGCTCCCTTTACAACTCTGACGCTGTTTAGCGCGAGACGCTGCCCAACGCACGCGCTTCAACGATAACGGCGGGTCATAGCCGGCTGGCCTGCCTTTCAGGCGGCGAGATCGAGGTCCGGCAATCGCGAGCGGACGATCGTTGCCGCCGGCCCGGAAGCAGCATCGGACGGCCCTGCCTGATCTAGACCGCCCCATTCTCGCGCCGGATCGGGCCAGGGGATCGAGGCGACCAGCGTTCTGGTGTAGGGATGAAGCGGATCGCGCAGCACGGTATCGGGGTCGCCGGCTTCGACGATCCGGCCCCGATGCAGCACCAGGAGATAGTCGCTGACTCGATAGGCTGTCGCCAGATCGTGCGTGATATAGAGAATAGTGATTTCGTGCTGGTCCCGCAGGTCGCGCAGGCTGTCGAGGATGGTCGAGCGAAGCGACGCATCCACCATCGATACCGGCTCATCGGCTACCAAAAGGCGCGGCCGCAGCAGCAGCGCCCGGGCGACCATCAGGCGTTGCCGCTGACCGCCCGAGAGCTGGTGCGCGAAGCGATCGAGGATCAGGCTCGGATCCAGACCGACGACGGCGCAGGCCTCGGTTGCCATGCGGCCGGCTTCAGCATGGGACTTGGCGAGGCCGAAATTGACGAGTGGCCGTGTCAGGGCCCGACGGACCCGATAGAACGGGTTGAAGGCGCTATAGGGATCCTGGAAGACGGCCTGAATTTCGCGGCGGACCCGAAGGCGGTCACTGCCCTTGACGTTCGACAAGGCCTCGCCACGATAGCGCACTTGGCCCTCGCTCGGCTCCAGGAGACCCAGGATCATCCCGCCCATCGTGGTCTTGCCGCTGCCGCTCTGGCCGACGACGGCGATGATCCGCGGTTGCGCGCCCGAGAGCGTGAAGGACAGCCGGTCGAGGGCGACGGTCCGCTCACGCTTGCCGTCATGGCTCGGATAGGTTTTTCGGACACCGTCGAAGACCAGCAGCGGCTGGGTGATTTCGGTCTGATTCGTCGGCACCGGGGCGCTGGCTTGCCGGTCCTCGCCGACCATCGGGACGCTATGGATCAGCTCTCGCGTATAGGCGTGAGCCGGGTGACTAAATACCTGGACGGTCTCGCCGTCCTCGACCACGCGGCCGTGACGCATCACCGCCAGCCTGTGCACCGATTGCGCCATCAGGCCCATGTCATGGCCGATCAGTATGAGGCCGCTGCCGAGCCGTTCCTGGACCTCGCGCAGCGTGCTCATGACCTGGCGCTGGGTGACGACATCGAGCGCACTGGTCGGTTCATCGGCGATAATCAGACGCGGCCCGAGCGAGATCGCAAGGGCGATGCAGACCCGCTGCTTCTGCCCGCCCGAAAGCTGATGCGGATAGCGCTCGGCAATATCCGCAGGCAGATCGACCTGATCCAGGAGTTCGACGATGCGGGCCTGACGCTGGCGCCGGTCGAGCTTGAGCCCGTGATCGATCATGCCATGCGACAGCGATTGGCGGATTTTGAGCACGGGGTTGAGCGAATTCATCGCCCCTTGCGGGATATAGCTGACCTTGGAGAGGCGATAGGCGGCGCGCGCGTCGGGGCGCACCGCCAGTAGATCCATGCCATCGAGCCAGGCCTCGCCCTTGATCACGCGGCCGGGTGCCCGCAGCATTCCCATCAGCGCCAGGGCGGTCGTCGTCTTGCCCGAGCCGGATTCGCCAACAAGGCCGAGCCGCTCGCCCCGAGCCAGCGAAAAGGTGACATCCTGGGCCGCATCGATCGGTCCGGCTTTGGTGTCGTAGCGGACCGAAAGACCGCGCAGCGACAACAGCTCCGGCTCGGCGGTCATCGATTGCGCAGCCGCGGATTGGAGAACTCGTCGAGGCCCACGGATATCAGATACATCGCGACGAACAAGATGATCAGCGCGACCAGCGGCTCGACGATCCACCACCAAAGGCCGCGGACGAAAGCGCCCTCTACCATCAGCCAGTAGATCGTCATGCCGAGTGTCGGCTCCTCGCGCGCGCCCAGACCCAGGGCCTCGAGCCCGACGGAGGCCAGGACCGCAGCCGCCACGGCATGCACCAGATTGGCCGCCAGATAGGGCAGGAGGTTGGGCATGAGCTCGGTGAAGATGATGGCCGGCCCGCTCGATCCCGAGAGCCGCGCCATCAGCACGTAGTTCGACTCCCGCATGACCAGAACCTGGGCCCGGATCTGACGGGCCGGCTCACGCCAGGCGAGGCTGGCGATAACCAGCGCCATCGTCGTCGTGCTCATGCTGCCGGGAAACGAGCTTGCCAGCACGATCAGCACCAGCAGGCCAGGCACGGTGAGCAGGACGTCGGTGATGGCGCTGATAACCCGATCGGTCCAGCCGCCATAAAAGGCTGCAACGAAAGCCAGCGTGGCACCGAAGGCGACGCCGATGAAGCCCGCGATCAGCCCGACCTTCAAGGTCAGGAGCGTGCCGAGGATCGTTGTCGCCAGCAGATCGCGGCCCGCCGTGTCGGTACCGAAAGGATGGGCAGCACTCGGCGCCTTGGCGATCGGACCGGAGAGGGGATAGGCCAGATCGGTATCGTAGAGCAGCCCGCCGAGCAGCCCGAAAAGCACGAGGCTGCCGAGCAAGGCTAGCCCGAAAACCAGCCGTGGGTTCTCCAGTGCCGGACCGAGTGCCCGCGCCAGAATCTCGCCGATGCCCGTCTTGGGCGGCGCCGCCTCGGCCGGTTGCAGGGAACGCATCATGCGGCGGCACCCGTGCGGATGCGGGGATCAAGCAGCGGATAGAGCAGATCGACCAGCAGCATCGAGAGCGCCACCATGACGACGATGATGAAGACCACCCCATAGATGACGAAATAGTCTGATCGCTCGATCGCCCGGAACAGCAGCATGCCGACCCCAGGATAGAGGAAGACACGCTCGACCAGAACCGCGCCGGCGGCAATATGGCCGAGCTGCAGCGCCAGGGCTGTCATTTGCGGCAGGATGGCGTTGCGCACGCCATAATGCAGAAAGCGCCGCCTCGGCCTGAGGCCGTTCGCTTCCGAATAGAGCATGTAGTCCTCGCCCTGGACCGTCACCATCATCCCGCGCATCGCCAAAGCCCAGCTGCCGACCGAGGCCAGGACAATCGACAGCGCAGGCAGCAGGGAATGATAGAGGACATCCAGCACGAAGCCCCAGTTCCAACCCGGAAATGCCAGGATCGAATAGCCGCCCTGCAACGGGAAGACATGCCAGACGAAGGCGAAGAGATAGATCAGGACGAGACCCAGGAGATAATAGGGGAGGGCCGCCAGGACCATGATGCCGGGGGTCACGACCTGGAGGAATTTGGGCGCCTTCTCCCAGGCGACGAGAGCACCCAGGAGCGTGCCCAAGAGGAAGGCGATGATGGTGGCGGTGAACAAGAGCCCGATGGTCCAGGGCAGTGCCGAGAGAATGAGATCGGCGACGCGGGTTGGATAGAAGGAGATCGAGTAGCCGAGATCGAAGGTGAAGAGGCTGCCGAGATAATCGAAATATTGCAGCACGATCGGTCGGTCGAGGCCGAACTTCGCCTCGTAGACCTTCAGCAAACTCTCGATATCGCCGACCGATGCGCCGGTCTCCGACATCTCGATGAGCTTGGAGGCGACCGGATTTTTCGGCGCCAGCTTCGGCAGGACGAAGTTCAGCGTGGCGGCGGTAACGACCACCGCCACGAGAACCAGGATTCGGCGGGCGAGTGTGCCGAGCCAAAGCATTGAGACAGCCTAACCCTCGGTCTTTTCCAGACCGTGAATGACCAGAAGGGCCGTCCAGTGGGAGATGGTCGGCGGCGCGTAGGGGTCCTCGACGCTCGGCCAGTTGCTCCAATAGACCGTGCTGAAGGGTATCCGATGATACCATTCGGAAATCGGCACCTCGACCACCTCATCCATCCAGATGGTGAAGGCTTCCTTGACCAGCGGCTCGATCTTCGGGTCGCCGATCGGTAATTGAGCAACCTTCTCAGTCAGCTCGTCGAAGCGCTCGTTCTTCCAGCGCCAGAACCGGGTCGCGATTTCGCCGACAGGCCGGTAGAAATCGCTATGGTAGAGGAACATCGTCTCATAAGGGTCGTAGATGGCGCCGCCGTGACCCCAAAGCGCCATATCGAAATTGCCGCTGAAAATGATCTGTCGATAATCCGGCGTGCGTGTGAACGTGGCGTCGAAACCCGCCCTGCGTAGTTGCTCGGCGATGATCGGACCCTGCGTCTCGAGCGGCTGGGCGGCGAAGATCCTGGCGGTCCACCGCTCGCCATCCTTCGACCAGAAGCCCTCGCCATCCTTTTCATAGCCGATGCCCGTCATGATCTCCGCGGATTTCTCGGGATCGAAGGCATTCAGCTCATGTTCCTTGGCAACGGGCTCCAGCGCTTCGTTGTAGACGCCCAGAGCTTCGAAGTCCGGCATCGGGCTCGAGATCAGCTCGGCATAGCCCTGGTGGAAGACTTCGATGACCTGCTCGGCGTTGATGGCGTAGCTGATGGCACGGCGGATCTCCGGATCCGAGACGGCCTCGGAATCGTGGTTGAAGAAGAGCGAGGTCGGCCACCAATCGATATTGCCATAAGGCGGCTCACGATCGGAATAGGTCGTAATGAACGGCGCCTGCGACAATAGCGGCTCCATGATCGGCACGGGCGCCTCGGCCATCCAGTCGAGCTGCTGGCTCAGCATCGCCTGAGCGCCCTGCTGATAGTCGTTACGCGGGATGGTGATAATCCTCTTGGGCTGGGGCAGGTCGGTGTAGTTGGCGCCTTCCTGATCGCCCCACACACCCTCCGTCGCACCCCACCAATCATCGCGGCGGTCGAGAATGATGCGCTCCGGAACGGCTGCGACGACCTGATAAGGTCCCGTGCCGATCGGATGGCCGGCTGCGATATCATTGTCCTGGAAACCGGCGATGTCTTCGACACTGTTGTAAACATGCTGGGGCACCGGGAAAACGCCCTTGTTAAAGGTCACCGTGAGCGTGCCCAGAACGAAGCGAGGATCGGGGTGCTTCAGGTCGAACCTGACGGTATGGGCATCGACCTTCGTCGCCTTTTCGAGGGCTGTGGCGACCTCCTGAGCGTTGACCAAGTCCTTCGCTCCCTCGCCGTTTTCGCGCAGCATCTCGAAGGTGAAAACGACATCATCCGCGTCGAATGCTTCGCCGTCCGCCCAGGTGACACCTTCTCGAAGGGTCACCGTGACGGAGGTATAATCGTCGTTGAACTCGTAGCCCGTCGCCAGGAACGGGATGTGCTCGGCCGAAAGATTCGACCAGTAGAACAGCGGCTCAAGAACGAACTGCAGATGGCTGCGAGGATCACCGCCGACGACGAAGGGGTTCAGGGTATTGTAGTTGGTAAAGGTCGTCCCGGCGGGCGGCGATTCGGTCACCAGCGTGTCCTCGCGCGCCACCGAATCCAGGGCCTGGACACCCGCCAGCGGCAACGAGGCCATCACTAGCGTGCCAAGGCACAAATTCGTGAATTGGCGTCGGGTCAAACCACCCAGCTTCAAAACCATGTCGCTAAACCTCCCTTTGGTTTTCAACGTTCACACGCTACGAACTTGGTCGTGAAATCGATGATTCTATCAAATCTGTCAAGATCGTATAAGATTAAGAGAATGAATTGGGGATGCTTGGACTATCGGGCCGAAAAGAGCGATGAAGCAAGTAGCGGGACCCGAAATAGGCGCAATTCTCGAAGTCGAGCCGGCGCCGCGTCGCACCGAAACCAGCTACACGCGGGTGGCCGAACGCCTGCGTCAGGAAGTCATTACCGGCTCGATCTTGCCCGGAAGCTGGCTGCGAATGACCGCACTCGCCGAAAAATATGGCGTCAGCGTCCAGCCCGTGCGCGAGGCCCTGCAGCAGCTCGAAGGCGAGGGTCTCTTGGAGATGTTCCCCAATCGCGGCGCTCGGGTGAAAACCATCGACCGCGGCCGGCTGATCCACATTTACGAGATCCGTCAAGCGCTGGAATCGTTCCTATGCCGGCAATTCGCCGAGGAGGCGTCGCTATCCGACATTCGCCATCTGGAGACCCTGCAGGGGCACCATGACAAGGCGATCGCATCCGGCGATCGGGGCCTCATCATGAGGGCGAACAAGGCCTTCCATTTATTCATCAATGGTCGTGGCGGCAATCGGGAGGCCATCGATCTCATCACACGGCATTATGGCCTCAGCCAAATGCTGCGCGCCCGCTACGGGTTCGACGAGGGCTATTGGGACCGTGTCCTGCGCCAGCACCACGCCTTGCTCGAGGCCATCCGGGCGCGGCAGCCTTCAGACGCCGCCGATATCGGCGCCGCTCACGTCCGGCATACGATGCTTGATCTGCTTCAGCGCCTCGACCTTGCTGGCATTTAAGGTGTCGGGTATCGGCCCGCCGGTTGCCCAATCGAGCAGTTCTGCCGTGTGCAGGATGGGGATCTTGGTGCCGCCTGTTAGCTGGGTGATGCAGCCAATATTGCCCGTGGCGATCACATCCGGCCAGGTTGTTTCAATATTCCGCACCTTGCGGTCCCTGAGCCTGGTGGCGATTTCGGGCTGCAGGATGTTGTAGACCCCGGCCGAGCCGCAGCAGAGATGACCCTCCGGCACATCCTTCACCGTAAAGCCGGCTTGGCCTAGCAATCGTCGCGGCAGTGTCGTCAATTGCTGGCCGTGCTGCATCGAGCAGGCCGAGTGATAAGCCACGGTCAGATCGGTATCGATCACGCTGGGCCCGAGCCCGAGGCCCTCGATGACTTCGGTGATGTCCTTGGCAAGGCCAGCGATCCGTACTGCTTTCTCGGCGTAGGCTGGATCGGCGCGCAGCATGAAGCCATAGTCCTTGACCGTGGTGCCGCAGCCCGAGGCGTTGATGACGACGGCATCCAGGCCTCCGCCCTCCAATTCGCGGGTCCAGGCGTCGATATTGGTCTTGGCGAAGGTGCTGGCCGAATCCTCTTTGCCCATATGGTGGGTCAGCGAGCCGCAGCAGCCGGCTTCCCTGGGGATCACCACCTCGACACCGTGACGGGTCAAGAGGCGGATCGTGGCGGCGTTGATTTCGGGTGCCAGAACCCGCTGCGCGCAACCGGTCAGGAGCGCCATGCGCGCCCTGCGCGTGCCTTCGGCCGAGAGGATTTGCGGCCGATCCGCGGTCGATGCCGGCGGCAATGAGGATGGCGCCAGATCGAGCATGGCGCCAATGGTCTTGGGCATCACGCTCTTGAACGGCCGGCCGAGTTTGGCCGCCATCAGCGACCAGCGAAAGCGTGACGGGTAGGGTACGGTTTGCGCCAGCATCATTCGGATCAAACGATCGCCGAACGGCCGTTGATAGGTCTCTTCGATATGCTTTCGCGCATGATCGACCAGATGCATGTAGTGCACGCCCGAGGGGCAGGTCGTCATGCAGGCAAGGCAGGAGAGGCAGCGATCGATATGCTTGACCGTTCTGGCATCGGCAGGCCGGTCGTTCTCCAGCATCTCCTTGATCAGGTAGATCCGGCCCCTGGGGCTATCGAGTTCGTCGCCGAGGAGCACGTAGGTTGGGCAGGTCGCCGTGCAGAAGCCGCAATGCACACAGGCGCGCAGGACGCGCTCGCTTTCTTGAATGTCCGGCTTCCGGCGCTGGGCCTCGCTAAACTGGGTCTGCATGCGTGGTTCGCCCGGGGTTCAAGATGTTGTTGGGATCGAAACACTTTTTGACGCGCTCATTCAAAGCTGCGAGCGCCTTGGCTTGCGGCTGGAACACGGGTGTCCGGCGCCGAGCCTCGAGCGGGGCCCGAACCAGCGTCGCATGACCGCCGCCTGCGCCAAGACTGGCGCGAACCGCCTGGGCGTGGGGCTCGTCGGCAGCCAGCCAGATCAGCCCTCCCGCCCAGTCGAACATCAGCTCGAAGCCCAAGGGTTCGAGGGTGAGGGCGATCGCTTCGGCGCGTGTCGGCGGGCAGGACAGGCGCCAGAGGACTGCGCTTTGACGAGGCAGCAGGGCAACATCACGGATCTCGCGCCAGAGGCGTTTCGAGGTTTCATGCTCGACGACGAAGCTTGCAGCTCCGGTCAATTCGGTCTGGAGACGCTCGCGGCGATAGCGGACGGATGGCTCGGACCCCTCCAGCCTGAGCAAGGCCAGCGCGCCGCCGGCCGCCGCAACTGCCGCCACGTCCGATCGCGCCGCCGCCGCCTCGGGCAGCATGGCTGCGGCGGAAACCTCCCAAGCCGTGCCCATCGCCTGGCGTAATATCGCCAAGAGTGCGGCGCGATCATGGCCCGGCACGACCAGTGTGACCTCGAACTCGGGCGCCGGCAGCACCTTGAAGGTAAGATGGCTCATCACCGCCAGCGTGCCGAACGAGCCGGTCAGGAGCTTGCAAAGATCGTAGCCCGTGACGTTCTTCATCACGCGGCCGCCGGTCTTGATGATCTGGCCATGGCCGGTGACGCAGTTGAGGCCCAGGAGATGATCCCTCGCCGCCCCCGCCTTGATCCGCCTGGGGCCCGCGAGATTACAGGCGAAAACCCCGCCCACCGTCTGCGTGCCGGGAGCAGCACCGAGGATCGCTCCGTAATCCGCGGGCTCGAACGCCAGCATCTGCTGCTGCTCGGCAATCAGCGCCTCGATCTCGGCGAGCCGGGTGCCACAGGCGGCAGAAATCACCAGCTCGTCGGGCTCATAGAGCGAGACACCGGTCATGGCCCGCGTCGACACCAGACGGGCAGTGTCGATGGGCTGTCCAAACTCGCGCTTGGTGCCGCCGCCCTCGATCGTCAAGGGAGCGGATTCGTCAGCGGCCCAGGCGATGAGGCACTGGAGCTCATCGAGGTTGGCTGGCGCAAATGTCTCGGTCGTGGTCAAAAGGAACTCGATCACTACGGTTCTTGTTGTTGAGGCCTAAGGCCATGACGCCATAACAACTAGGGCGAACGCAAGGGGAAGCCCAAGGTGAAACCCAAGATGAAGAGATGACAGGCGGTAAACACAACCGTCTTCTGGTGGTCGGCGGCGGCATTATGGGCCTTGGCATCGGCTGGCGCCTGGCTCAGTCCGGCTGGGAGGTCGAGTTGTTCGAGCGCGATACCGTCGCCAAGGGCGCGAGTTGGGCCGCAGCCGGCATGTTGGCAGCCCGTATCCAAGGCGGCAGCCAGCCGCGCGATCCCTATAATCGGTTCATGCGCCGAAGCCAGGACCTCTGGCCGGCTTTCAAGGAGGACCTCGAGCGCTTCACGGGCCTGGATATCGGCTATCGGGACGAAGGCACGCTGATCGGTGTGTTCACATCAGAAGAAGCCGAGCAGTTCCGGCAGATGGCCGATTGGCAGCCCGGAGATTTTACCTATTACGCACCGGAGGAAATTCATTGCGTCGAGCCTGCACTCAGTCCCGAAGCGCAAGGTGCGATCCTGAGCATCCATGACCATCATGTCGATAACCGCGCCTATGCCAAGGTTCTGGCAGCGGCCTTCACCATGGCTGGCGGCACGCTGCACGAGCATAGCGAGATCACGGGGCTCGTCGTCGAAGGCAACAAGGTCCGAGGCGTGCGCACCACCGAGGGCATTTGCCTGGGCGATCAGGTGTTGCTCGCTGCCGGAGCCTGGACCGCAACCATCACCGGCGCCGGCGAAGCGGCTCCGATTCACCCGACCAAGGGCCAGATGATCGCCCTTCGCATGGACCCCGAACGGCCGCTGATCCGCCACGCCGTCTGGGGTCCGGGGAGCTATCTCGTGCCGCGCAATTCAGGCAGGCTCGTCATCGGCTCGACGACCGAAGAGGTGGGGTTCGACGGCCGCATTACGGCGGGCGGCATTCTGCAGCTCCTCGCTGCTGCCCGTCATACCGTGCCGGCGACGGAGGATCTGGAGATCGAAGAAACCTGGCTCGGCTTCAGGCCCACCAGTGCCGATCACCTGCCGGTCATGGGACCCGGCCATCTGGACGGGCTGTTCATTGCCTCCGGCCATGGCCATAACGGTATCTTGTTGAGTGCCGGGACCATTGAACTGATGGCAAACTGGCTCAAAGGCGGTCAAATGGACCCCGTGCTTCAACCCTTCCTGCCCAACCGCTTTTCGCACCGCCTCTAACGGAGATGACCATGCGTTTGATCGTTCCAGCCATTGCGGCATCGTTCCTGTTCACTGCTTTTCCCGCCTTGGCCGACGCCATCGACGGTGAGTGGTGCAACGACATCGGCCAGCAGATGGAAATCAAGGGCCCGACCATCACCATCCCCTCGGGTACGACGCTCAAAGGCAATTACGACCGTCACGCCTTTTCCTATCTGGTTCCGGCAGACGAGCCGAACGCCGGTGCCACCATCTCGATGGTGCTCCTCAGTGAGGACACGATGCACCTCAAACACGGCCAGAACGCGGCGGTCGAGGTTTGGAACCGTTGCAAGTTCCTCGGTGCGTGACTGGGGGTATTCCTAGACACTGCCTGTCAACAAGACGCCGCCCCAGGCGACGAGAAGAACGCCCGTGAACCGGCCGAGCCAATGCCCGGCGGGGACGTTCTTTTCGAGCAGCACGAAGAGCGCGATCCCGATGATCCAGTAAAGGTTCATGATCCCGCCATATAACAGGAGCGCCATCAGGACCCAGCAACAGCCCGCGCAGTAGGCGCCATGCTCGATGCCCATGCGAAGTGCGCCAAGTATCCCCGGCCGCCAATGCTGGCTCATGAACATGACGGGCGATCGGCAGTGCCGAAGGCAGGCATGCTTCAATGGGCTCAGCTGATACAGCCCTGAAACGATCAGCAGTATGGCCCCCAGGACAACACTGGTGCTCACCATCATCGACGACAATAGACCGACGCGTTCGAGACCCCATTGCGCGGTCGCGGCGAGCACGCTGAAGATGCCCCAGACGATAAGGTAGCCCCAGGCGAAGACGCCGGTAGGCACGAAGGGAGTTCCCTTGTAGCGCTCCTTGCGAAGGACGAGCGCATAGAGCAGGATCATGGGTGCAGCACTGGGCAGCATCATCGCCACCATCATCACCCACCACATGAAGAACATCAAAAGCGCATAGCCCCACGTCCAGGGCATTGGCGCCATGACCATCGTCATGTCTGGCATCGGCGTCATGGCCGGTGGCGCCAATTCGGGCATGCCGGTCATCTCGAATGCGCTCATCCCCAGCCCGGCGCCTGCGAGGACATAGATCCAGCTTAGGGCGATGATGAGGACGAGGCCGCCCGACGTAAACAGGCGATCACGCCTCAGAACCGCCTCCAGCGCCGAACTCGTGCTCATGCCCGATCACCGCTCAGGCGGCGATTCTGGAGCGAACCACCCCCTGATTATCGAGGTGCATGTGGCACCACTGGCCGTAGCTGTCCTTGAGTTCGAGTTGAACCCTGCCGTCGGTTTTCGAGGAAGCGCTGCCGATCTCGGCGATTTCGTACTCGAAGCCCTTTGGAAGATCGATCCGAACCCGATGCGGCTCGCCGTTCACGATGTGCCTGATCGGCTGCCCGACCGTATCGACCAGGCCCTCGACAAAGATCCGTCCGGTCCGCGCTTCGACGTCGGCCGCGAATTCGATCTTCGCAAACACCGGCTCGTAGGTCTCGTCGAGTGTGCTTGCGTAGACATTGAAATGCGTCGCGAACGACGTCGTGTCCTCGCCCGATAGGATCGCAAGAAGGGCGCGACGTTGGGCGGGATCGGCACGAACGTCGATGATCCGCTGACCTTTGCCATGGCCTTCATGGACCGAGCCGGGCCACTGGTAGACCAATACGGTCCTGAGCCCGTCAAGCTTGACATCACCATAATGCCCTTCGGCCACTTCCATCGCGATGACGGCTTCACAATTACCATAGGTTGGCAGCGCGCTGAACTGGCAGGGGCAGCCATAGCCGCAATTGCAATTGACGAACTCGGTGGCTTTGATTTCCCAAGGTGTCATGTCGCGAACCCCCCACGCAAACCTCGGTAAGTATGCGCTTTTCTGTCGCAATTCGCAATTCGCAATTCAGTAGCGTTGAAAACTGATTCGGCGCTCCGGTGGCATCGGAGCCCACCCTAGGACATAGAATCGACTAGAACCGCTCCAGTGTCGGGAAGGGCAGTTGGCCTCTGTGGATGTGCATGCGGCCGAGTTCGGCGCAGCGGTGCAGCTTGGGGAAGACTTTACCAGGATTGAGGATCTGGCTTGGATCGAAGGCGCATTTGACCCGCTGCTGCTGGTTCAGGTCGTCCTCGTTGAACATTTCCGGCATCAGATCGCGTTTCTCGACGCCCACGCCATGCTCGCCGGTCAAGACCCCGCCTACCTCGACGCAAAGCCGCAGGATATCGGCGCCGAAATTCTCCGCCGCCTCGAGTTCTCCCGGCTTGTTGGCGTCATAGAGAATGAGCGGGTGCAGATTGCCGTCGCCCGCATGGAATACGTTGGCGACCCGCAGTCCGTGGATCTCGCTCAACTCCTCCATGCGTTTGAGGACGTGGGAGAGCTGCCGCCTGGGGATGGTGCCGTCCATGCAGAAATAATCGGGGGAGATCCGTCCGGCTGCCGGAAATGCCGCCTTGCGGCCGGCCCAGAACCTCGCCCGTTCTTCCTCGCTCTCGCTTTCCTTGATGAAGCTGGCGCCATGTTGGCGGGCGATGCCCGAGACCGTCTCGATCAGATGATCGACTTCCGCCGAGGGCCCGTCGAGCTCGCAGATCAAAAGCGCTTCTACATCGCGTGGATAGCCCGCATGACAGAAATCCTCCGCCGCATGAATGGCCGGGCGATCCATCATTTCGAGCCCGCCCGGAATGATACCGGCGGCAATGATCGAGGCCACCGCATCGCCGCCCTGCTCGTTGGAGGGAAAGCCCATCAAGACGGCGCGCTGAGTCTCGGGCTTCTGCAGGATCCGCACGGTGACCTCGGTGACGACCCCTAACAGCCCTTCGGAGCCGGTCATCAGGCCCAGGAGATCGTAGCCCTCGCAATCCAGATGCTTGCCGCCCAGCCGCACGACATCGCCGTTCGGCAACACCATCTCGATGCCGAGCACATTATTGGTCGTGAGCCCGTATTTGAGGCAATGCACGCCGCCCGAATTCTCGGCGATATTGCCGCCTATCGTGCACGCGATCTGCGAGGAGGGATCGGGCGCATAGTAAAACCCCGCATGCTGCACGGCCTGGGTGATCCCCAGATTCGTCACGCCCGGCTGTGCCGTCACCGTGCGGTTCTCGAAATCGACGTCGAGAATGCGGTTGAACTTGGCCAGGCCCAGAACGATGCCGTCGGTGAGCGGCAAGGCCCCGCCCGAGAGCGAGGTCCCCGCACCCCGCGGCACGACCTTGATCTTTTCCGCATCGCACAGCTTCAAGACGGCCGAAACCTGCGCCGTCGTGCTCGGCAGCACCACCGCCATCGGAACCGCGCGATAGGCCGAAAGGGCATCGCTCTCATAAGCCTTGAGCGCGATCGCGTCCTCGATGACGCCCTCGCCCGGCACGATTGTCCTGAGTGCCGCGACGATCTCGGCCCGCTTTGCCAAGCTCTCCCGATCCGGCTCCGGCATCTGCATCAACTGGTCCCTCGACGTTGCATGCCGACAAAGCTGGCTTTGGAGACGCTTGCGGTCAAGCCGGTCGGCATCGACAGCCGTCCGTTCAATTCCCGGGTCAATCCAGGACCCGCTCCGCCATCCTTTTGCCGTGTTGGTTCGATGGCGCCTCCTGCCGCCCGCCTGCCAAGTCATGGAGATGTCATCGTCGCCCGCTAACTCGGGCAGGGCTTTCGGGAGGAGCCTATGGACAGACGGGCCTTTATGACGAACGTGGCGGGTGCTGCATCCTTGCCTGCATTGGGATCTGCGGCGTTGGCTCAAAGCGGACTTGTCGTGAAACGTTTTGAGAGTCCCGAGGCGCTGGCCGCCTACACCCGATTGAGCGTTCTCAACCAGCCGCTCTTGATGGCGCATCGCGCCGGCTATTCGCCGCAAGGCACATGGCCCGAATGCGCGATCGAATCCGCCGAGCGTGTGGTCCGCACCGGACCGGCGATGATCGAAATCGATGTGCGCCGCACCGTCGATGGCGCCATGGTTTGCTTGCATGACGCGACCCTGGATCGGGAAACCACCGGCGCCGGCGACCTCAAGGAGACCGCGCTTGCCGATTTCAAGCGGCTGCGCCTGCGCGATGCGACGGGTGCGGTGACCGATTTCGAGCCCGCGACGTTCGAGGAGTTTCTCGCTTGGGGCGACAACGGCGCACTGCTCTGGCTGGACACCAAAGATGTCGAGTCTGCCGAACTCGTCGCACTAATCCGCGATCATAGGGCCGAAGCGCGCGTGATCGTCTCTGCCTATGGCCGCGACATGCTCGCTGCCTACATGGAAGCGGCGCCAGACCTCGTCTATTTCGTGCCGATCATTCCCGATCTGGACTTGCCCGATCTCGACGCCGTGCTGGCGACAGGCCTGGACCCGAATCACATGATCGGCTTTGCCGGTTGGTACGTGCCCAATATGCGCCGCAGCCTCGCCATGGCGGAGCGCGACATTCCGGCTCTCCTCGATCTCGGCCGCGCCGACAGCCGCCTCACACCCGATCGACTCGACGACCGGCTCGACACGACAGCGGTCGCAGAGGGCTTCCCCATGATCAACACGGATCAGTGCGCCGCCGTCATGGACATCCTCAAGATCAAAGACTGGGCCTGAACTCTCGTTCGTTCGAAATGCGGTGCCTAATTGTACAGGGCCGTCACGATGACGGCCCACATTGCGAATGCTGCGCGATCCGGCACCGCATCTGCATCATGTCTTTCGCGCGTCTATCGCGGCTTGAACTCGATCTACGCGTAGATATCCCATCGCTTCGGTCCAGGCGCCAAACTATTGTAATTCATCACCTGCCAGTGCTCGATCCACCAGGCGTGCAGTTCTTGTCGACTTGGCTGCTTGCCATGCATCCAATACTGGCCACTATTGGGATCGAACAAGTAAAAATTGTCCGACCTGGAGTCGACGGCAATGGAATGTCCCTTGCCGGAATAGCTTCCTTGCCAGAACGAAAAAATACCGATGCATTGGCCGTTAAGAAAAAACTGACAATAACTGTCATGCCCATTCAATCCGCCGGTTTGATCCTTCTTGGCCGGAACCCCGCCTTCGAACGTTTGCACCGGCGAGGTCGAGCCGTGATTGATTGTCGTATCGAATTCGCCGACCGATTGCTGACCCTTGATCGGTGCAAGAATTGACTCGCAAAAGAGCCACTTGGCCGCGTTGTCGCCCTGTCTTGGACTTTGAGTAATTCGCCCCTCGACCCACTTCTTGCAGATCGTGTGACAAATACCTGACGTCACAGATACCGGTTGTGCCGTTGACTTTGCATTATTTATTAGATCGACGTCATTATTGCTGTCAATACTGTTGGAAAAGCGAATAGTCGTCGACTTTCCCGAGTCGAGATGATCGGCCTGGGCGAAGACCGTAACCTGCCCTTTCAAATCGTCTTTCCACTTCTTTTGAACGTCTTTGAGCGTCGCCATAGCGTTTGAACCTCCGGTTAGGCGTGAGAGCAACACGCCCGCAGGATAGTTTCGTGGCGTCGTTCAAATGTATCAGTCGTCACATCCCAAGCGCACAGCTTCCACACGATATCTCACGAATACGCGAATAATGGGCAATAGAAGGCAGCGGAGGCTATTGAGCGTGAAACCACCCCAATAGTTACACCAGGAGCGCCATCACACGGCATAAAGGTCCACGGGCGCTTCCAAGCCCCTGAGCGTGTATTCGTGCGGCGTGCTCGCGATCATTTCGTTCCCGGCACGCTCAACGATGGGGTGCCGGCTGAACCAATATCCCCGACCAATTCGTCGCGTTTAGCCGCGAAGTGCTGCTGGATCTGGCGCGCGGCTAAAACCGCCTGCCTGACGTGGAACACAAACCAGGGATCGCGGCTCAGGCAACAGTGTCGGTGTACAAAACTGAGCGGATTACTCGCCCGGCCCGAAGAAGACGTTGCGGGTCAGCAAGGTATAGTCGGATTCGATTACCATGATGGCGACGAACACCAGGATCGCCAGCGGCGGCAGCAAGATGACGAGGTTGAGCGCGAGCCGTTCCCAGGCGAGGTGCATGAAGATCGCCATGATCAGGCCGGCCTTGAGCATCATGAAGATGAGGATCAGCGACCATCGGAGATAGCCTTCGAGACCCGCATAATCGACCCAATACGAGCATGCGCTGAGGACGAACAGCAATCCCCAGATGACGAAATAGGTTTTCAGCGGATGCTGCTGATGTTCGTCCGACCCGGATGCCTTATGCTGCTGCGCTCGATCCTGGATGGTGGTCCCTGTCATGTCGCCTCTCACCAAAGATAGAAGAATGCAAAGATGAAGACCCAGACCAGGTCGACGAAATGCCAGTAGAGGCCCATGACCTCGACGTTTTCGTAGTTCCCCCTGCGGCTGGTGAAGAAACCTCGTCTGCCGGTGTCGTAGTCGCCGCGCCAGACCTTGCGCGCCACGATCAACAGGAAGATCACGCCGATCGTGACATGGGTGCCGTGAAAGCCGGTGATCATGAAGAAGGTCGCACCGAATTGCTCGGCACCCCACGGATTGCCCCAGGGCCGGACGCCTTCGGAGATCAATTTGGTCCATTCGAAGGCCTGCATGCCGACGAACGTGGCACCCAATAAGGCCGTGGTCAGCAGCAGGGCCGCCGTCTTTACCCGGTCGCGCCGGTAGCCGAAATTGACGGCAAGCGCCATCGTGCCGCTGCTGGAAATCAAGACGAAAGTCATGATGGCGATCAGAATCAGTGGCAGGTTGGCGCCGCCGATGTGCAGGGCGAAGACCTCGCTCGGGTTCGGCCAAGGAACCTGCGTCGACATCCGGGCCGTCATGTAGGAGAGGAGGAAGCAGCCGAAGACGAAGGTGTCGCTGAGCAGGAAAATCCAGATCATCGCCTTGCCCCAAGTGACGTTCTTGAAGGCACGCTGATCCGATGACCAGTCGGCGATCAGCCCGCGCAGTCCCGGGGGCCGGCTGTAGGTCGGTTCGAGGGTCGTGGTATTGGCCATGGGTGCGATCCCCTAGGTCAGCAACTGGCGGCAGATGAAGATGAACTGATAGGCCCAGCCGCGAAACAGAACGATCATGCCGATCCAGACGAACAGCAGGAAATGCCAGTACATGGCGCAAAGCTCGACGCTGAGTCGAAGTTTGATGATACCAGTTTCGCCCAACGCCCTGGCCATGGTCCTGGAAAGGGCCACGAGACCGCCCATGATGTGCAACCCGTGCAGGGCCGTGATCAGGTAAAAAAAGCTGTTGGCAGGGTTGGCCGTCAGGAAATAGCCGGTTTCCGACAATTCCCGCCAGGCGAACAGCTGGCCGATGAGAAATCCGATTGCCGACACGCCGCCGGTCACGAGCCCGATTTTGACCGTGTTCAGGTTGCCGTCGCGCGCGCCGACGACGGCACATTGCAAGGCAGCACTGCTCAAGACCAGAATGACGGTATTGACGAGGAGGAGGTCCGGCAGCGGCATGGTACGCCAGTCGGAATACTCCATGCGCATGAAGTAGGCGCTGGCGAAAAGCGCGAACAAGGCGCCGACCACGGCGAGGAAAACGCTGAGGCCGATCTTCGCCGTCGGCAGGCTGGATCCTTCCAGCGCGGTGCCGGCGCCTTGCTCGAGCCAGGGCTTCGACATCAGCCGCTGGTGCGACAGCCACCAACCGGCGATGCCGAAGATTACCAAGAGGAAGACGAGGATGACGCTCATCGGCGCACCTTCAGGCAGGCTGCGGTGCGCTGTGACCCGACCCGGGGTCGTTCTGCGCGATGAAGTCCTCGGGCGCCCCGGGCACGCTGAAATCATAGGCCCAGCGATAGACTACCGGCAATTCCTTGCCCCAATTGCCGTGGGTCGGCGGCGTTTCCGGTGTCTGCCATTCCAGGGTCGGTGCGCGCCAGGGATTGGGGCCGGATTCCCTGCCGTAACGCAGGCTCCAGAAAATGTTGAACATGAAGACGAGCTGGGCGAAGCCGACGACGAAAGCGGCGACGCTGATGAAGGCGTTTAGGGTGGCTACCGATTCCGGGATGAACGACGTGACACCCAATTCGGGATAGCGGCGCGGCACGCCGACCAGCCCCACATAGTGCATCGGGAAGAAGATCAGATAGGCGCCGATGAAGGTGACCCAGAAATGGAACTGGCCCATCGCCTCGTTCAGCACCCGGCCGGTCATCTTCGGATACCAATGATAGATCGCCCCGAGAATTACCAGGATCGGCGCAACACCCATCACCATGTGGAAATGCGCCACGACGAACATGGTGTCGGAAAGCGGGACGTCGACCACGACATTGCCGAGAAAGAGGCCGGTAAGGCCGCCATTGACGAAGGTGACGATGAAGGCGAGCGCGAACAGCATCGGCACGGTCAGGTGGATGTCGCCGCGCCAGAGCGTCAGCACCCAATTATAGACCTTGATCGCCGTCGGCACCGCGATGATCAATGTTGTCGTCGCGAAGAAGAAGCCGAAATATGGATCCATGCCGCTGACATACATGTGGTGCGCCCAGACCACGAAGCTGAGCGCTCCGATGATGACGATCGCCCAGACCATCATCCGGTAACCGAAGATGTTCTTGCGCGCATGCGTGGCGATCAGATCCGAGACGATGCCGAAGGCGGGAAGGGCGACGATATAGACTTCCGGGTGCCCGAAGAACCAGAAGAGGTGCTGGAAGAGGATCGGGGAGCCGCCGCCATAGCTGAGCTGCTCGCCCATCTCGACCAGCGCCGGCATGAAGAA
>JBGSYN010000082.1:0-12421 GCA_041750975.1 Geminicoccaceae bacterium
CGTTCGTTGCGAATGACCGCGCGAAACACCGGTTCGCCGTCTCCGACTGTGCGAATCTGGCCGTTCGGCATCTCAATCGAAAACGGCTGGAACTTGCCACCGAGACGGGAAGTGAGTGAATCCAACGCCTTATCAGCCACGGCACTCGGCACGCTGGTTCTCCGCATTGCTTCTCCACCCGCAATGAAAATTAAGCGGACATTCCCTGGATGAACCGGTATCGAGACCCCAGTTTGGACCTTTTCGGCTTATTCGACAAGACGAACCGCTGCTGCGGTTCCGCCGCAGTGAGCTGGGCTCTCTCCGCGCGCCACAATGCTCCACGGCGCGCCGGAGAGCGTGGATTTGTTGTTGATCAAGGCGCACTTCTCCCGTGGTTCTCGCTGGTAGGCATAACTGACGCTGGAATCCGTGTCGAGCACGATGGCCTTGGGCGGATGCTGCGCATGTACCTGGTCAATCCATCGCCCTCGCAGATCAGCCAGCGCAGCGAAGTTCTCGTCGCCGGCAAGAAACTCCGTCTCGAAGCGCCCCATCTGAGTGGCGGACGTTCTTGCCGGCGCGCGGATCAACGAGTTCATCGCCAACCATGTCCGTCAACCCGAGCGCGTCATCAAGCTCTCGGTAGGCAAGCAAGCCGGCGTTGGTGGTGATCCTGGAACCATGAAACCCAAGCTTCAGGCGGCGGTGGAAATCGAGCCTCAGAGGGCCATCGACTGATTCACCCGCCGGGTTCTCCATCGGCCTTAACTCAAATGCCCTCAACACATTGATTCTTAAAGCATAATCAATCGCCAATAGCACCAATTAGTGGAGCCATATGGGAAATCCGGGTTAGAGCACAAAAGCCACTACAATCATGGAGTGAGTGGTACGCAAGACATTCGCCGGAAGGGAATCTTCCGCCGAACTTGTACCACTAGGAACTTAACCCGCGATTCAAGACGCTTTCGACCGAATTCCGATCCAGTCCGGCCGCGCCGATCACGACGAGATGCCCGCTGCGGTCGTCCTCTGTCTTCCAGGGGCGGTCGAAATAGCTTTCGAAACGGCTGCCCACGCCTTGAATGACGCAACGCAGCGCCCGGCCTTCGATCCCGACGATCCCTTTGATCCGATAGATCGGATATGTTGCGACGAGCCGCCTGCAGGCTGTCAGCAACGTTTCGAGGTCGACAACCGGCAGCACGGGCAATGAAAAGCTCGTGAAATCGTCATGATCATGTTCGCCTGCCGCATCGATATGGGACGGACGGCTGGCGAGATCCGTTTCCGCTGCCGCGGCGAGACCCAAAGCCACTTTCGGATCGACACGTCCGTGCTGGGTGCGGATGACGTGTACGCCCGGGCGGAGGTGCTGTCCGATCGCGGCTTCGGCTCGCGCCAACCCCGCAGCATCGACCGCGTCGACCTTGTTGAGAATGACCAGATCGGCGCAGGCCACCTGTTCCTCGAACAATTCCTCGAGCGGGCTCTCGTGGTCGAGGGCCGGATCTTCGGCCCGTGCTGCGGCAAGGGCAACCGGATCATGGGCAAACTGGCCGGCGGCGGTGGCCGGGGCATCCACGACCGTGACGACGCCATCGACGGTGACGGCATTGCGGACCTCGGGCCAAGCGAAGGCCTTGACCAGAGGTTTGGGCAGGGCCAGACCCGAGGTCTCGATCAGGATATGCGCCGGACGCTCGGATCGCCCAAGGAGCATACGCATCGCAGGCAGGAAATCGTCCGCGACCGTGCAGCAGATGCAGCCATTGGCGAGTTCGACGACGTCGCCGTCATCGCAGCCCTCAAAACCGCAACCGGCGAGGATCTCGCGGTCGACACCCCGATCACCGAACTCGTTGATGATCAGGGCCAGACGCGCTCCACCCGCATGGGCCAGCAGGTGGCGGATGAGACTGGTCTTGCCGGCGCCAAGAAAGCCCGTGATCACGGTTGCGGGGATTTTGGCCGGCGCCTGAACGCTCATCGCCTGGCCCTGCCGCCGATAAGGTGAGCCAGCCGTTCCCTTGGATATTGCGCCGTCTCCTCGAGCAGACGGCCGAGCGGCGTGCGGGTCTTGCCTCGATCGACATGATGCAGGATCATGGTCGCTGCGGCAGCCGAATCGACATCCGTCGGCAGGCGCAGGAGCCATGCGAGAAAGATGGTGTGAACCTCGCTTGCGGCGACGCGGTTCAATGATGAGCGCAACACCGCATCCGGGTCGCAACGTTCAAGCAATAACGGCTGATATGAGGCCATGGTCATCCTCCGGCACACCCCGTCCGGCTTCGGGTTATCGGGGTGATGGCAGGTCTCCTGGCTTACGGCTCAGACACGGCATCCACCTTCCCAAGTCCCGACCGCTCAGTGGGGGTCACTCAGCGAGAAGCACTCAGTGGCATAACGGATGACCGCTCGCCGTCTACAGTTGCGGGGGCAGCGCCGGGATTGATCCCTTGAGGATCGCACCGGCTTCCCTCTTGCGTTCGCTGTGCCATCGACTTGACCCATGAGCCAAGCCCATCACGGACAGCGAAACCATCAGCGCCCGGTTTACGCGATCCGTCTGAATTGCCCAATGACTTTCTAGGGGCTCGCCATAACTGCCGGTGGTCCTTGCCAAAACTGGCTCGATACTCGATGTAGCTTAGGCATTTCAGATGGCAGGAGGCAGACGATGAGTGATCGCTACGAGGTGGTGCAATTGGTGCGCTTCGTCGAAGCGCTGTTCAGCACCGCCGGTCTCGATCAGGAAAAAGCGTCCGTCACCGCGAGGCTGCTGATCGAAGCCGATTTGCTCGGGCACACGACGCACGGTCTGCAGCTTGCCGCCAGCTATCTCGCGGCGATCGCTTGCGGCGACATGCGCAAATCGGGCGAGCCCCTGGTGATTTCCGACTACCGGGCGGCACTCACCTGGGATGGAGGCTATCTGCCGGGCCTCTGGCTGACGCGCAAGGCAATCGGCGAAGCGTCGGCCCGCGCCCGGGAGTGCGGCCTCGCCGCCGTCGCCATCAAGCGCAGCAGCCATATCGGCTGTCTTGCGGCTTTTCTCGAGGAGGCGACCGCTGCGGGGCAGATGGTCATCATCGCGAGTTCCGATCCGGCCGTCGCCACCGTCGCACCCTATGGCGGCAGGAAGGCGGTCTATACGCCCGATCCGATCGCGATCGGCATTCCGACCGACGGCGACCCGATCATGATCGATATTTCGGCCTCCATCACGACCAACGGCATGTGCGCCCGGCTCGAACAGCAAGGTCGGGAGACGCCGGGCGACTGGCTGCTCGATGCAAGGGGCCGGCCGAGCCGCGATCCGGGGGTCGTGATCAGCGATCCGCCGGGCTCGATCCTGCCGATCGGCGGTCTCGACCATGGCCACAAGGGCTACGGCCTGGCGTTGATGATCGAGGCGCTGACCCAGGGCCTGAGCGGCTTCGGCCGCGCCGATCAGGGCCATGTCTGGGGTGCTAGCGTCCTCGTCCAGGTCTTTGAGCCGGCACTCTTCGGGGGTTCGGAAAAGTTCGCCCGCCAGACCGGCTGGTTGCGCGAGGCCTGCAGCACGAACCCGCCGCGCCCGGATGTCGAAGCGGTCCGTGTACCGGGGGCGGCCGGCCTCGCCCGCAAACGCGCCGCGCTCGCATCGGGCGTTACGCTCCATCCCGGCATCATGACGGCACTTGGGGCCCGGGCCACCGAATTCGGGATCGATGCGCCCGAACCCCTGCCCGAGTAGGCAAGGCAATGGCGTTCGTCCTGACAGCTCCCCGCATCGGGCATGACGGCAAGATCATCGGCGTGGTCGCCTCGGCGCATTTTTTCTCGCATCTCTACCTCTTGACGCTGCCGCCGATTTTTCCGCTGCTCAATGCCGATCTCGGGGTGAGCTATGCGGCTCTCGGTCTGGCGATCGCCATTCCCAATCTCGCGACCGGCCTGTTGCAGTCGCCGATCGGCTTTCTGGTCGACCGGTTCGGCGCCGCCCTCATTCTGGCCGCGGGTCAAATGGTGATGGCGTCGGCGATTGCCCTGATCGGTATTTTCCCGAACTATCAGGCTTTGCTGGCATTGATGCTGCTGGCCGGGATCGGCAACGCCGTCTTTCACCCCGCAAATTACGCAATTCTCGCGGAATGCGTCGCCGGCAAGCGCACCGGACGCGCCTTTTCGATCCACACCTTCGGCGGCTATGCTGGCTCCGCAGCCGCCCCCATTCTGGTCATTGCGATCACCGGCTGGACCGATTGGCCGACGGCGCTGATCGTCATGGGCGGCCTCGGCGTGCTTCACGCCTTCTGGATCCTCGGACAACAGAGGCTGCTGCAAACCCGCCATCTTCAGGCTTCCGGCAACCCCGCCAAGACCGGTAGCTTCGGCGTACTGGCGCTGTTGTGCTCACGCCCGATCCTGATGGCGTTTCTTTTTTTCGTGATGATCTCGACGACGCTTTCAGGCTTCCTCGGCTTTTCGGTAGTGGTTCTGGACCAGACCCAGGGTATGAGCCTGGCCGACGCCAGTCTCGCCTTGTCGGTCTTTCTCTGGCTGAGCGCTTTCGGCGTCCTGTTCGGTGGAATGATCGCGGATCGGACGAACCGCCACGATTTTGTGGCGATCACCTGCTTCGTGCTGACGGCGGCCGTCGCCATCGCCATTGCCAGCGCCTCGCTGACAGGCTTCATGCTGGGCCTGCTCTTCGCCGTTGCCGGGCTTGCCACGGGCACGGTTTCGCCATCGAGGGACATGCTGGTCCGCGCGATCACGCCCCCCGGCGCCAGCGGCAAGGTCTTCGGCTTCGTGACGACGGGCTTCAATGTGGGCGGCCTGCTGGCGCCCCCGATGTTCGGCGCATTGATCGACTGGGGCCGCGCCGATCTCGTTTTCTGGTGTATCGCCGCCCTGTCGCTGCTCACCAGCATCTCGGTCGTCGGCGCCGCCGGCGACCGCCGCAGACCTGCCGCGTCGCCGGGCACCGGCTGAACTTCCGCTCAAGACCAGGTGACGCGCGAATAATCCTTCTGGTCTCGACGAACGGGCCGGGCTAGTCGGGAGAATAATCTTGTCGGGTCCACCTCGGATGAACACCATGATGCCTCGCTCACTCGTATTTTTGATAATGGTTTTCGCCGCAGCACCACTGAGACCTCCGATGGCATCGCCCGAGCCCGCGGTTGCCGAAAAATTTATCGAGGATCTGGGCGACGGCGCCGTCGACGTGCTCGAGAACGACAAGCTGTCGATGGGCGAGCGCGAAGCCAAACTGGGAGCCTTGCTCGCCAAGGGTTTCGATATGCCGTTTCTCGCACGACTCGCCCTGGGCCGCGATTTCAGAAATCTCAGCCCGGCGCAGCAAAGCGATTACGAGGAACTGTTCAATCAGTACGTCCTGACAACGTACAGCCGGCGCTTTACGGAGTTCAAAGGCATTCAACTGAAGATCGAAGGTGCGGAGACGATCAGTGACGACGATCTTGTCGTCACCACCGAGATCAAAAGCGAAAACGGCCCGCCGGCGAAGGTCGATTGGCGCATCCGCGAACGCAATGACGAGCCCAAGGTCATCGACGTCGTTATCGAAGGGGTAAGCATGGTGATCAGTCAGCGCCAGGAGTTCCAATCAATCGTCCAGAGCAAGGGCCTGGACGGCTTGATGGCGGTATTGCGGGCGCGTTCGGAGCGCGGTACGGCCACCACCGGAGGGGGAAATTGACATGATCCTGAGACGTTATCTCCGTCTGGCCTTCTCGGTAGGGTGGGTCATTGCGGGCCTCTCGGTCGGAGCCGCAGCCCAGAGCGAAACCTCGCTCGATGCTGCGTGGCAAGCCTATCAGCGTGGTGATTTCGTCGAGGCCAAGGAACTTTGGACCGACCTCGCTGCCGCAGGGGAAGCCGAAGCGCAGTTCAATCTCGGTACGCTTTATGCGGAAGGTCGGGGCGTCCCGGCCGACATCGACGAGGCCCGCGCCTATTGGGAACTAGCGGCGGCGCAGGATTATCCCCGGGCATCGCATAATCTCGGGACCCTCTATCTCGGCGGCGAAGGCGTCGATCAGGACCTCCCCCGCGCCGAGGAACTGTTCGCCGCAGCAGCAGAAAGCGGTTATCCCCCAGCGCTCTACACCCTCGGCAAGGTCAAGCTCGCGGCCGCTTCGGATGCAGCCGAGGAGACCGAGGCTTTCGAACTCATCAAGCAGGCGGCGGACCAGGGTCTCGACCGTGCCCAATACAACATGGGCAAGCTCTATCGCGACGGCACGGGCACGCCGGCCGACATGGCCGAGGCCGCCAACTGGTTCCAACGCGCCGCGAACCAGGGCTATCCGCAAGCCCAGCGCAATCTCGCCGCCCGCTATCTCAACGGCGAGGGGGTCGACAAGGATCCGGTGACAGCGCTCAAATGGTATATCCTCGCATCGGATGGCGGTGCGGCCGAAGCGGAGGATCAGGAGCAGACATTGCGCCGACAACTGCCGCCTGAAGACGTCATGCGGGCCGAAACCGAATCCAGTGCGTTCGAGCCCAGGTTCGAATAGGACCAATGCCCGCGGGCCGGCCTGGTTTCCGAACGAGCCAGTCTGACCCGATAGTGCGTTTTCGAGCGTGTTGTTCCGATTGCATCGCCGACCGATTTCGGCGAAACTAGTTTGGTAGGTAGCTGTGCGTTGACGCATTGAGGGCGTTCGGCATCGCCTGCTCGTGGCGAGGGCCGGTCGGGAGTTTGGACAATGAATTGCTCGGATCTGGACCGATATCTCGAGGCGCTTCTCGAGCAGCAACTCGGTCGTTCGCGTCAGGCCATTCTCCGCCGGCATCTCGGCCGCTGCCGCTCCTGCCGCGCCCGGATTCAGCACCTCACCCAGTTCGAGCGTGAACTGCATCGGCGATTTCGGTCGATGGACGCGGTCGAACCGATCTGGCGCTCGCTCGAACTCGAGCTGGTCAAGGATGGGGAGAACAGCGTTTCCGGTCCGAGCCTGCAGAAACCCTTAGCCGCCCTTCCTTCGCCCAAGATGGTAGCGGATGAGGAGCAGGCGACGATGGCGGCCGATCCTGCCTTCGAGAGTCAGCTGGGACGCCGGCGTCACGCACTCATGCAGTCAGCGGGTCCAAGCGATGCCGGATCATCGACCTCGTTCGGCCAGCGCCTCCTCGGGATCATCATCCTGGTCGCCGCCCTCTCCGCCCTGCTCAATTTCCTGACCGGTCATCTGGCTTCCGCCGCCAGTCAGATCTCGGCGCTCCCCGGCTCCTGAGTCGCGGCCGTCCATGACCGCGTCGACCTTGTCGATCATGCGGTCGAGGCTGCGCCGCCGTTCACCGGTCAAGAGGCGATAATCCTCCGAGAGATCGTCAAGCCTGCGGCCCATACGCTCCTGCTGTTCGACCTGCCGGTCCCAAGCCTTGCGAAAATCGGCGAGTGCCGCCTGTAGCTCCTGCGCCGCCTTTTCGAGGCGGAGATGCGTGCTGGCACGACGCACCAACGCCAGAATCGCAATGAGAGAGATCGGCGAGACCATCAGCACGCCCCGGGCCAGGGCTTCATCCAGGAGGTCCGGACTGGCCTCGAACATCGCCTGATAGACTTGCTCATTGGGAATGAAGAGCAGCGCGAATTCGAGCGTGCCGGCGTCGGGCGCCACATAGCCTCGCGTCGCGACCTCGCCGATCTTGGCGCGTACATCCCGCACGAAAGTCTGGCGGAAGCGCTGCGAGCCGGCTTCGGTTTCTTCCTCGAGACTGCGCAGATAGTTGTCGAAGGGAAACTTGACGTCCATGTGCAGGCACAGATCGTTCGGCAGCAGGAAGGTGAAATCGGGTCTGGCACCGGACGCGAGCGCTTGCTGGCGGGTATAGTTGACGTGCTCGATCAACCCGGTGAGGCGCAGCACGTCCTCGGCCATCCGCTCGCCCCATTGGCCACGCACACGGGTATTGGCCAACGCGTCTGCAAGGCGCTGCGTCGCCCGGGTCAGCGTCTGCGCATTCTCGCTGGCGGTATCGAGACGGGCCGCGATCTCGGCGAATTTTCCGGCACGGTCCCGCTCGAGTTCCCGGACCAGTCCCTGCATCCGCTCGACCTGGGCCGTAATCCCGACCATCCGGGTTTCGAACTCCTGACGCTCGGTCGACAGCTGATGGTTCTGCAAACGCCGCTCGGCCGAAAGGCTGGATTGCGAGAATTTAAGCAGTTCCTCGCTGCTGCGTCTGAAGGCGTCGAGTGAAATATCGCTGAAGGCAAGCTTGACGCCATCCAAGAGCGCCTAGGTCTCGGCCTGGCGGTGGAGTTCCGTCTGGGCCAGGATTTTCCGGGCGAGACCGTGGCCGTGGGATCGTCCCGATCGCGTCAGCAGCATGCCGAGGGCGACGCCTGCGAGCACTCCCAGGACCAGGCCGAAGAAACCGGAAAGCGGATCGAGCCAAGGCATATAGCCAGTCAAATTGCTAACTCCAACCTGTTCGCTGCGACAATCATAAGAGAATTTTAACCTCAGGGTGAAAAGCTCGGGACATCGAAAAACTGTGTCCGGGAGCCATTCTGGCCTTGTCCGCCATGCGTTGCAGCCGCAATCCAGCCGCCAATGCGGCTGATCTCGCTACCGCGCTGGTGGCGGCGAGCTTCGACGCGGCCATGATTCTCGCACCCGGCGGTTGTATCGACGCGTTCAACGACAGCGCCGCCTCCCTTTCGGGCCTGGGCGACGCCGCCTTTTGCCATCTCCGAGACATCGTCGAGCCGGCGGATGAGCGCCAGCGCCTGTTGCGTCAGGCGAGATCGGGCAAGGCCGGCGAGATCGATCTTCATTTGGGTAGCCATGGGGCCTATCGGGCTCGAGTCCAACCCATCGATGCATTGCGCTGTGTCGTCGTTCTGCAACCATCGACAGACGCTTTTCGGACGATGCCGTCGGTCGCCCTGGACGAACTTGCAGCAAAGCTGCCGACGGCCTGTACGGTCAAGCGCACTGACGGCGAGGTCGTCGGTTGGAACGACGCCTTCGCCGACCTCGATTTCGTCGAGGATCCTAAAGCCGATGCCGCCTGGATGAACGGCCGGTTCGATCCGGAAACGAGTCTCGAGCAGGCGCGGCTGGACGAGCAGTCGCTCGCGAACGAGGAAACACTGCGGCTCGAGCATGCCAGGCCAGGCGCCAGCGGCGGCAAGGAAGTCTATCGAATAACCAGGGTACCGCTTCGCACAATCGGTTGTCGTGAAACCCTTCTCCTGACCCTGATCGAAGAAGTCACGCAGCAACTCGAGACACCGGGCGGCCTCTCGGTCGATGCAGGTCTGGTCAAAGCCATTCTCGACTACATGCCGGGGCTTCTATCGCTCAAGGATGCGCGGACCCGTCGATTCCTGTTCGCAACCGGCATGGATCGGGTGGTCAGCGGCGGCAATCGCGACCGGATGATCGGCAAGGGGGCGAGAGACCTCTATCCGCCGGACATGGCCAAGCGCATCGACGATGCCGAAAGCCGCCTGTTGGAGGATACCGGCCGGATCGTCGAAAACCAGTTCTCGACTATCGTCGACGGCGAAGAGCGGCACTTCTATTCGCGCAAGCTCGTGGTGCCCGACACCGAGGAACGGCCGCGCTATATCCTGACCTTCAATCTCGATATCACAGCCCAGATTGCAGCGCAGAAGGCGCTCGACGAGACCAATGCCTTCCTCGACGCCGTGATCGACTACATCCCGGCGCTGGTTTCGGTGAAGAGTTTCGAGGACGGATGCATCGTCCGCGCCAACCGGCGCTTCTGCGAGTTTCTCGACATCGCGCCCGAAGCCGTCTTGGGCAAACGCCTCGAGGACGTCCACGCCGATTTCGCGGCACAACTCGAAGCCGCGGAAACCTGCCTGCGCGACGATCCCGGCCGTGTCGTCGAAGGCGAGGTCGCCATCGAGACGCCGCAAGGCGAGCGCTGGCTCAATACCAATACCGTGGCGATTCCGGGGCGCGACGGCAGGCCCAGTCACATCATCGCCATTCATCAAGACATCACGGACCGCGTGCTTGCCGAAAAGGAGCTCGCCGAAAACCGGACCTTCCTCTCGACGATCATTCAACAATTGCCGCTCGCACTTTCCGTGAAGGACGCCTCGACCCGACGCATTCTGCTCCAGAACCAGGGCGGGGCGGGTCTCCTGCCGGGCAGCCGCGGCACCAGGCTGGCTCACTCCTTCCTGGCGTCGCCCGATCCGAAGCTCGAGGCACAAATCGAACGTCTCGACGAAAGCGTGCTCCGCAATGCCCGCGGCGTCATCGAGCTCGAGCTCAAGACTCCGTTCGGCGATCATGAGCGCTGGGGCCATGTCAAGAAGGTCAGGATCAATGACCGGTCGGGGGCAGCACGCTATATCCTGACGCTCTTCGAAGATATCACCGAGCGCCGGCAGATGATCGAAGAGCTCAGCATGAGCGAGGCGACGCTCAAACGTTCGCAGACCATCGCCCGGATCGGCTCATGGCATGCCCATCTCGATACCGGCGCCATGGAATGGTCCGATCAGATGTATCCCTTGTGGGGCCGGGACAAGTCGTCGTTCAAGGCAAGCCTCGCCGGCATGCTCGAAAGCGTGCCGGCGGAGGATCGGCGTCGCCTCGACGCGGCCAGAGCCAAGGCCGCGCGCACACGCAATGACCGCTACGGCATGGTGGTCCGCGTGTTGCGCCCGGACGAACAGGTTCGGCATATGCGTGTCGACGGTGAGATCGAGCGCGATCGATTCGGTGAGCCGGTGGCGATCGTTGGCACCTGCCAGGACGTTACCGAGCGGGTCGAGGCGGAACAGCATATTCGTCATCTGGCCCAGCATGACGGTCTGACCGGCCTGCCCAACCGGATGCTGTTCGACGATCGGCTGCAGCAGGCCGTTCGCCATGCCCGCAGAACTGGCGGCAAGCTTGCCGTCCTTTGTCTCGACCTCAACGATTTCAAAGGCGTCAACGATACGCTCGGCCATGCCGCGGGCGACGAATTGCTGCGTCAGGTTGCAGCGAGGCTGCAGCTGCAGCTTCGAGATTGCGATACCGTGGCGCGGCTCGGCGGCGATGAATTCGCGATCATTCAAGACGGCCTCGAGACCGAGGCTACCGCTTCGGTATTGGCGGATCGTCTGTTGCAAGCCCTTGCCGCACCCTACAGCATCGCCGATCAAGACGTTTACACAACGGCCTCGATCGGCATCGCCATCGGCAATGCGCGGTCCGTCGACCCCAAAGAGTTGCTGCAGCAGGCCGATATGGCCCTTTACGATGCCAAGGCTGCGGGCCGCGGCAGTTTCCGTTACTTCTCGCCGGAAATGAACCGGGCGCTGCGCCAGCGCCGCGACATCGAGAGCCGCCTCCGCGTCGCCCTCGAGCACGATCGGTTGTCCCTGGCTTATCAGCCGCAATTCTCGCTCCGCACCGGCGAGATCATCGGCGTCGAGGCATTACTGCGCTGGACCGATGACGAACTCGGGCCGGTGCGTCCGGACCATTTCATTCCGGTCGCCGAGGAATCCGGCCAAATCCTGCAGATCGGCGAATTCGTGCTGCGCAAGGCCTGTATCCAGGCCAAACTCTGGCATTCGGCCGGCCTTATCGTGCCGCGCATGGCCGTCAATCTGTCGCCCGCGCAATTCGCCTATCAGGATCTTGCCGAGATGGTCGCACAAGTGTTGCGGTCGACCGGCCTGCCGGCCTCTCGGCTGGAGCTCGAAATCACCGAGAGCACGCTGATGCGCGACCGCAACGGTGCGGTCTCGACATTGGAAGCGCTGCATCAGCTTGGCGTAACCCTGGCCCTCGACGATTTCGGCATCGGCTATTCTTCGTTGAGCTATCTGAAACGCTTTCCCCTGGACAAGCTCAAGATCGACCGTTCCTTCGTGACCGATATTCCCAACGATCCGGATGACATTGCGATCGCCCGCACCATTCTCAGTCTCGGCAAGACGCTGGGACTGACCGTTCTGGCCGAAGGTGTCGAAACCGTCGAGCAGCGTGATTTTCTGCTGCAGGAAGGCTGTGACGAGGTGCAGGGTTTTCTCTATGCCCGTCCCCTGCCGCCGGAAACAGTCACCGAGATGCTGCGCAACGGCGAGACACTTCGGATCGCTTCCTGATCCAGTCCATCCGTTCCACCTCACTCACTATGCCGAAATCCTTGGGAAGCCATAGATGTTCGCCGGTCACGGCTTGCCAGGATCTTCGAGCGGAAAGTTCGTGGCCATACGAGTGCGAGCCCGCGCATTTGGTTTGGGGTACTTCGCCCTTGGCTGATGAAGCGTTTGTCGATTGCAACCTCTCCCGACCCTGGCGGGCTCGACCGGTCTGGTCCAATACGCGCTTCCATTATCCGCGGTGGCCCGATTTCCGGCTGCTCAAGCGTCGTCGCCCGATATGGCTGTGCTCGCCGGAGGCTGGTTCGGATTTCTATCGTCCGATTG
>JBGSYN010000083.1:0-4182 GCA_041750975.1 Geminicoccaceae bacterium
CCCAAAGAAAAACGCCCGGCTCTAAACCGGGCGTCAAGTCTGGTGCGCGGGGGCCGTCGTTACGGTTCGGACCCCCTTGACGTCGACGACACCGCGGTCAGAAGACCCGCATCGCCGGCGATCCTATACCCCCCGCAAGCATCCGTCGGATGCCCGGCAGCTTCGGTATCCAGCGGACACCTCGCAGCATCCGCATCGATCAGATGCCTTGCATCAGGGCTTGTACCTTGCTCTCCGCATCCTCGCAGGCCTGCGCCACGGTCATCCGCTCGGTCAGCGCGTTCTGCAGCATGTCGGGCACGATGATGTTCATGATCTCGGGGCCCTCCGGGATCACCGGGAAGGGAATGCCGTAAGGCAGCATCGAGGTGGTGACGTCGAGGAACCTGATCGTCTCCAGCCGCTCCTTCATCCATTTCGTCCGGAAACCGCGCAGATTACCGGGGTTTGAGTTGGCCCATGCAAGTTTGACCGACCATTCGGGCCCGGTCATGAAGGTAATCAGCGCCTTGGCCGCGCCTTCGTCGAAGCTGCTGCCGACCACCTCGGGCTTGAACATATGCGCGTTCCAGCCGCCGAACACCGCCGAACGCCGCACGGGACCCTCGGGCAAAAGGCCGTAGCGCATGTTCTCGACGACCTGTTGGGCTGCCGCCCTCTCATCGCCCTGCGCATTGTTGAGCCGGTCGACCATATAGGCATATGATCCTGGGTGCGCGATCATCATCGCCAGATTGCCGGCAATGAACGGGTCGTTGTTCTCGGTGTTGGTGTTGGTCAGGGCCGAGGTCGGCACCGATTTGTCCCGGACATACATATCGTAGCAGTCCTGCAACGCCGCCTGCGTGCCCTCATTGCCGATCGTGATCGTCTCGTAGGTCGGGTTGGGCGAGGCCTCGTCCAGGGCCCCGCCGCCATAGGCCCAGGCCATCGGCATGAACCGGTAGGGCGTGTTGCCGGCATTGACCCTGGCCACCAGGCCGAAGCCTTCCCTTCCGGTATTCTCGTGGATCTGCGCCGAATACTGCACCAGCTCCTGCCAGGTCTTGGGTGGCGTCTCACCGAGCCCCGCCTCCTCCAGGATGCCGACATTATAGATCAGCCCCATGGTCTCGTTATTGGTCGGCACCCCATAGGTCTTGCCGCGCCAGCGCGCCGACTTCATCGCACCCGGCCAGAAATCGTCCGCATCGTAGCCGACATCCTCGGGCGCGAACTCGACCAATTGCCCCTTGGCCGCGAACTCGCAGCCCCAGAGCAGCATCAGACGCGCCACCATCGGGGCTGCATTGCCCAACGCCGCCGTCCGCAGCTTGTTGAAAATATCGTTATAGCCGATGCTCACCGTCTCGATGGTGATGTTCGGATAGGTCTCCTTGAAGGCCTTGAAGAACTCCTTTTCGTAATGCTTTTCCAGAGGCGGCGAGGCCTCGTTGGCGCCGACATGCCAATAGGTGACGTGCCCCGCGTAATCCAGCGGCACCACCTTGGCGCATTCGGCCGCCGTATCGACCTCGAGCGTCCCCGCAATGCTCTCGATGTAGTCAGGCGTCCACTGATCCGGATTGCTCAGCGCACTGTCCTGCCCAAACGCCGGCAGGCTGCGGCCGAACCCCGCGGCCAATCCCGCCCCTGCCGTATAGCCCATCATCCGGCGGCGGTTTAACGATAACATGTCGCGAATACGCTGATCTGACATTGGCCTGCTCCTGATCTGTATCGGCGGACGTCGTTGACCGGCGCCCGCCCCTGAAGTTTAGAATTCGTTGCTGCGATTCATCGCTAGTTTTGAGGCCCTGTCAAGCCTGTTGCCCGGCCAGCTCCCCCATTCGCGCCCAAATCTCACCTGGCTTCCGGATCGCCGAACCCGTCCAGCATATTGGCCTTCAGATAATCCAGATTCATCCCGATCCCCAAGCCCGGCAGCTTCGGCACCTTCAACGAGCCCCCCGTATTGTCCAAAGGCTCCTCCAAAAACACGTTATATTTCGAAAGATCGAAGCTGCTGGTCTCGACCCTATAGAAATTGGGCGTGGTCATCATCACCTGCGCCCCCGCCATCACATTGATCGGCCCGCTCGCATCGTGCGGCGAAATCGGCACGTAATGCGCCTCCGCCAAGGTCGCGATTTTTTTCAACTCGGAGATACCCCCGGCCCAGGTCACATCCGGCATCACGTAATCGGCCAGCTCGTTCTCGAAGATCGGCACGAACTCCCAGCGCGTGTGCAGCCTCTCCCCCACCGTAATCGCCGCATCGACGCTGTCCCGCACCTGCCGCAGCGCCTTGTAGCTCTCGACCGGCACCGGCTCCTCGAACCAGTCGATATTGCCCGCATCCTCGAGCGTGCGGCACAACCGGATCGCCGTCGGCACGTTGAACCTTCCATGCGCGTCGATCAGCACATCGACCTCGTCGCCCGCCGCCTCCCTGACCGTCGCCGTGATCTCCGCCGCTCGCTTCTCCCCGGCCTTGCTCATCTCGCCCGCCAGATAGCCATGCCGCGGCATCAGGCTCCGGTCCACCTCCGGAAACGGATCGAACTTGATCCCGGTATGCCCGCTCGCGACAATCCGCCCGATCTCCTCCATGATCCCCTCGCGGGAGCCGAAATTGCGCTGATTGGGATGCGTATAGAGCAGAATATCGTCGCGTACCGAGCCACCCATCAACTCATAGATCGGCTGGCCCAGCACCTTGCCCTTGATGTCCCAAAGCGCAATGTCGACGCCGCTGATCGCATGCGTCGACGCCCCCCGGCTCCCCATATAGGTGAACGAGCGAAAAATCTTGTGCCAGATCAATTCGATCCGCGCCGGATCGTCGCCGACAATGAGCTCATTGAGGCTCCGCACCACATGCGCCACCGCCCGGTTCGCAACCTTGGTCGTCGTCGTAATCTCGCCCCAGCCCGTCACCCCCTCATCGGTCCGGACCTCGACGAACATATACTCGCCCCACCCCGTGCTCTCGACCTTCACCAGCCACGGCACGATCTTCGTGATCTTCAATGCAGCGCTCCCTGAAACTATCGATGATTTGATATCGCTAACGCCCCTCTCCCATAAGCGCCCGCCAAACGCCCGTCTAGAAGGTTCATGAGGGGAAAACGTTTCCCCTCAAACTCCCCGCGGGAAGTTTGTAGCGGGCTTTGTCAGGTGGGCGATTGTCGAAACAGTTGGCTTGCTTTAGACGTAATCAATCTTCGGTTGTGCGCCACCAATTCAATTATATCCTTGAAGATATAGACCTTGCAGGTTATATTAACGTGAGTTGGACTGTTGCATTTCATCCTGACTTTGAGGCGGAATTCGATGCGCTTTCCCGGCAGATCAAAACGGCTATCGCCGCCAGGGCGAAACTGCTTGAGGAATTCGGACCGCAACTTGCGCGGCCTCACGCGGATACGCTCGAGGGCTCGAAGCACGCCAATATGAAGGAGCTTCGTTGCGATGCCGATGACGGCGTCTGGCGCGTCGCATTCGCCTTCGATCCGGACCGGCAAGCCATTCTACTCGTCGCGGGCGACAAGTCCGGCGGCAGCGGAAAGCGGTTTTACCGCAAACTGATCGCCACGGCCGACGCGCGCTTCGACGACCATCTCAACCGGCGCAAGGGATGACCCTCATGAATACGACACTCGAACAGAAAATCGCGCAACTCGACGCCGATCATCGGAACGAGATCGCTGCCGAATTCGCCCGCCTGCGCGCCGAATATCTGACGCTGCGCGATCTGCGCAAGGCGCGGCACCTGACCCAGGTCCAACTCGCTGAATCGCTCGGCCAGAATCAAGTCTCGATCGCCAAGCTGGAAAAACGCACCGACCTGCTGCTCTCCACCCTGCGCCGCTACATCGAAGCCATGGGCGGCAAGCTCAACCTCGTCGTCGAATTCCCCGACCGCACCCCCGTAATTCTCGACACGCTAGGCGAAACGGCGGAACACGGACAACACTAAGCCAAGGCGACCTCATCAATCGAACGTCGGTGGTTCACGCCCTCCCTCGCGCTTCGGCAGATAAGGCTCGATATCGAACCCGTTCTCTTCACCAAGCGACCTGGTCCAAATGCAATTGGGCCGTCTGGGATCTGCGCAACAAGCGCACTTGTAAGCACATTATACTTTTGTCTGAAACTCTCGAAATCAGACCAACTTGCTATAGGTCTTTTCATACCACC